>NZ_BAAAYL010000001.1:6174460-6483183 GCF_039536205.1 Streptomyces sannanensis
TGGCAATCGCCTGCGAATAGTACTCGGAGTACACGCCGTCGGTCGGGATGCTGACCTTCCAGTCGACGCCCTTGGCGCGGAGCTCGTCGGAGTACCCGGAGTTGAGGTAGTCCCAGTCGATACTGATCGGCGTCTCACCCTTCTGAATGGTCGCAGGGGTCGACTCGACGGGGTTGAAGTTGCCGGCCTTCTTCAGACGGGCGAAGAAGTCCAGGCCGGGCTTGACGTCGTCGAAGGAGCCCTTGTTGGCGAGTGCCGCGGCGTACACGCTACTGAAGGACGAGCCGGACTTCGTCGGATTGCCGGTCAGTGCGATCTGCCCCTTGTACTGCGGATCGAGCAGGTCGGCGAAGGTCGTGGGGCACTTCTTGACACGAGCCGCGTCGCAGCCGATGGAGACATAGCCGCCGAAGTCGTTGTACCAGCGGGCCTGGGCGTCCTTCTGCCCCTTCGGAATCTGGTCGAAGGCGCTGACACGGTACGGCGCCAGCAGGTTCTGTCCGGCCGCGCTGATGGCGAAGGCACGGCCCACGTCGATGACGTCCGGAGACCGGTCCTGGCCCTTCCGGGAGGCGATCGCGTTGATTTCGTCCTGGCTGGCGGCGTCGGGGTTCTCGACCTCCACCTTGATCCCGTACTTCTTCTCGAAGGTGTCGATGATCTCGCCGTAGTTCGCCCAGTCACGGGGAAGGGCGATGGTGTTCAACTTGCCCTCCTTCTTCGCGGCCGCAACAAGGGCGTCCATGCCTCCGAGGTCCTGTGCCGAGGTGGCGGCCGCAGCCTTGCCGCTCCCGCCGTTTACATCATTTGCGCTGGTCAGACCGCATGCAGTGAGTCCCATTGCGGCCACGACAAGGGAACAGGCGAGGCTCACTGAACGAACGCGGTGCAGTCTCATGAGGTTCTCCTGGGGGAGCAAATTTGGCTGTACAACTTCGACTCATTACCTCCGGAGGTGGTGTCCGGAAGGTGAACGCCGACCTACGCGTGTGTGGTCTTGACAGGAAGAGGTCGTGTGCCGGCGCCGCACGTGGAACATGGTTGATCAACGGGACCGACGAGCGGTTAGGGTCATGTCAGACAGCGGAAGACGACTGATGGCGAGGGAGAGCGACATGGCGGGCGCAGGCGGGGGCGCAGCTGGAGCCCGGTACCGGCAGTTGGCTGCCGATCTGCGCAAGGCCATAGCCTCCGGCGACTACGAGTCCGGCGGGCGTCTGCCCAGCGAGGAGGAGCTCGCCCAGCAGTACGGCGTCTCCCGCGGCACCGTTCGCCAGGCGCTGGCCGTGCTGCGCGCCAACGGCCTCGTCACCTCGCGACGTGGCTCGCGGCGCGTCGTGCTCGGCACCGCACGCACCCAGAGCTTCTTCGAGCTGATGAGCTTCACCCGCTGGGCGCGCTCGCTCGGAGATGAACCGGGCGGACGCACGATCGACGTCGAATTCCGTCTCGCCACCCCGTTGGAGTGCGAGCAACTCGCCCTCGCACCTGGGGCACAGGTGTACCGGGTGCTGCGGGTACGCACGCTGTCGCGCGTGCCGGTCATGATCGAACGCACTGTCTACCCCGAGTACATCGGTTCCCTGGTCGGCGGCCTGGATCCCGACGCGGCCTCACACACCGAGTCGCTGGTGGACCAGGGAGTGGTGTTCACCGACGCCGAACACACCATTGACCTCGTCTTCGCCGATGCCGAGGACGCGCGCCTGCTCGGCTGCGTCATGGGCGCACCCCTGATGCGGGAGCGGCGGCGCGTGACGGATCCCGCGGGCACACCGCTGGCCTGGTCGGAGGACCGTTTCCTGCCGGGCACGGTTTCGTTCACGGTGCACAACTCGGTGGCGACGACATCGCTGTCGCGCCGACGCGGCTGACCGACGATCCCGGACGGACGTCCGCGCGTCCGTCGGCACCACCCTCGGCCCCTTCCTGCTGTGGCCGCTCACCCGGACCAGCGCCCTCGGCATCCTCAAGGCCGGGCCCGCCGGCTGACGGCCCTGGAGCGGATCCGCCGGTCCGTCTTCTTCGGCGACCGCCTCCCGAGCACTACAAGGCATCCGATCAGAAGATCCTGCGCTGTCCGACGGTCCGCAGCTACACGGGGCTGCTGTGCGGCGTGGTGATCAGGCTGCTGGGTTTCGGTGTCGTCCTGGCGGGCTGCCGGCGAGGGGAATGGTCCAGGGGACGCTCCGCTGGGACGAGTTGCTCATGCAGGTGCTGCGCGGGAGCGCGCTGCTCTTCCTCGACGCCCAGGGGCTCCACTCGCTCGCCACCCTGGACGCCCGGATCGCCCGCGAGTGTTCGGCCCCTCCGAGCCGGAACTGCTGCAGCGGCGCATCGACGAACTCGTCATCAGCCGGGCGGCGGTCGTGCAAGCGGTGGACGCCGAACGCCGGCGCGTCGAGCGGGATCTCCACGACGGAATTCGGCAGCGCCTGGTGGCACTGGCCATGCTGCTCGACCGGGCACGCAGGGGCCGTGATCCCGAGCAGGCGAACGCCCGGGCAAGGGCGGCGCGAATCCAGCGGGCAGCGGGCTGAGCGGGCTGCGCAGCAGGGTGGCCACGCTCGACGGCGCTCTGCACATCCACATCCCAGAGGGGGAGCGGCCACCATTGCCGCAGAGCTTCCATGCGCGTGATGATCGCCGAGAAAGGGGGTTCGGTGGAGAGGAACCTCAACACGATCTTCGAAAAGCTGGAGCTGTCGCACGCCACCGGTTACAACCGAGGCTGGCGGTCCTGAGGTATCCGAAGTCGTAGCGGCACCGCGGGGCCGCCGCCGCACGGTCCCGCAGCCGGCCGGTCAGGCCTTCTTGACCACACTCGACTTGAGCTGCATGGCGCCGAATCCGTCGATCTTGCAGTCGATGTCGTGGCCGTCGACTGCGTCGATCAGACGAATGTTGCGCACCTTCGTGCCCGCCTTGATCCCCGAGGGGCTTCCCTTGACCTTGAGTGCCTTGACGACGGTCACGGTGTCGCCGTCGCTCAGTACATTGCCGACGGCGTCCCTGACCACCCGCTCCGCGGACACGCTCGCGTCGTCCGCGTCGGCCGGAGCGGCGGAAACCCACTCGTGGCCGCACTCCGGGCACACCATCAGAGCGTTCATCTCGTAGGTGTACTCGCTGGAGCACTTCGGACACGGGGGGAGATTCTCGATCATTCGACCAGAATATCCGAACTCCAGAACGACCGCCGTTGCACAACGCAAAATGCTGGTCGGGATCACTCCCGACCAGCATTCACTGGTGTCCGAGGGGGGACTTGAACCCCCACGCCCGATAAAGGGCACTAGCACCTCAAGCTAGCGCGTCTGCCATTCCGCCACCCGGACCAGGTGTCTGTCTCGCGGCCCTGGGCCGTTCCGACGTGGAAAACAATAGCAAACATTCGGGGGTGCTCGATCACACCGGGGTCCGTGTGAAGGGTGCATGACGGCCGAAGGCCGCCCTTGGGGCCCGGGGGTGCGGCGGGGGAGGATGGGAGCGACCGCCAGCGGCGACAGGGAGGAAGCAGCGTGAGCGAGTCGAACAGGGCTGACAGGTCCGTGCCCGTCTCCGGCGAGGACGAGGTGGTGGACCTCTGTCGCGAGCTGATCCGGATCGACACCAGCAATTACGGGGAACACTCGGGGCCCGGTGAGCGTGCCGCCGCCGAGTACGTCGCGGAGAAGCTGGCCGAGGTGGGGCTGGAGCCGGAGATCTTCGAGTCACATCCGGGCCGGGCCTCGACCGTGGCCAGGATCGAGGGCGAGGACCCGTCCAGGCCGGCCCTGCTGATCCACGGGCACACCGATGTCGTCCCCGCCGACGCGGCCGACTGGACCCACCATCCGTTCTCCGGCGAGGTCGCGGACGGCTGTGTGTGGGGACGCGGCGCGGTCGACATGAAGGACATGGACGCGATGACCCTCGCGGTCGTGCGGGACCGGCTGCGCAGCGGGCGCAAGCCCCCGCGGGACATCGTGCTGGCGTTCCTCGCGGACGAGGAGGCGGGCGGCACCTACGGGGCCAGGCATCTGGTCGACAAGCACCCCGGTCTCTTCGAGGGCGTGACGGAGGCGATCAGCGAGGTCGGCGGGTTCTCCTTCACCGTCAACGAGCAGCTGCGGCTCTACCTCATCGAGACGGCCCAGAAGGGCATGCACTGGATGAAGCTGACCGTGGACGGCAGCGCCGGGCACGGCTCGATGATCCACAAGGACAACGCGATCACCGAGCTCTCCGAGGCCGTGGGGCGGCTCGGCCGGCACAAGTTCCCGGTGCGGGTCACCAAGACCCTGCGGCACTTCCTCGACGAGCTCGGCGACGCCCTCGGCACCGAGCTCGACCCGGAGAACATGGACGACACGCTCGCCAAGCTCGGCGGCATCGCCAAGCTGATCGGCGCGTCGCTGCAGAACACCGCCAACCCGACCCAGCTGGGGGCGGGCTACAAGGTGAACGTGATCCCGGGGCAGGCGACCGCTCACGTCGACGGACGGTTCCTGCCGGGGTACGAGGAGGAGTTCCTCGCCGATCTCGACCGGATCCTGGGGCCCCGGGTCAAGCGCGAGGATGTCCACGCCGACAAGGCGCTGGAGACCACCTTCGACGGGGCTTTGGTGGAGGCGATGCAGACGGCCCTGGTCGCCGAGGACCCGATCGCGCGCGCCGTGCCCTACATGCTCTCGGCCGGCACCGACGCCAAGTCCTTCGACGATCTGGGTATCCGTTGCTTCGGTTTCGCCCCGCTGAAGCTCCCGCCCGAGCTGGACTTCGCCGGGATGTTCCACGGCGTCGACGAGCGCGTGCCCGTGGACGGACTGAAGTTCGGTGTGCGGGTACTGGACCGCTTCCTGGACGCCTGCTGAGCGCGGGCCTGCCGCACCACGAACGACAAGCCAATAATCGGTAGGTTGTGCGCACTTGACCGGTACGGGTGAATGACGCCAGGGGCTCGTAGCCCCCCTCATTCCCCCTCGTTACAGAGGGTGCGATCCGCGGCTTGGATCGCATTGCCAACGAGGAGGAATGATGATCAAGAAGGTCGTCGCTGCTGCGGCTGCCACCAGTGGTCTGGTACTGGCCGGAGCGGGCATGGCCGTCGCCGACTCGGGTGCCCAGGGTGCTGCGGTGAACTCTCCCGGCGTCGCGTCGGGCAACAATGTGCAGGTGCCGATCCACGTGCCGGTGAATCTGTGCGGCAACACGATCTCCGTGATCGGGCTGCTGAACCCCGCCTTCGGCAACTACTGCGTTAACGACTGACGTTGTGCCTCGCCCCACAAGGGGCTGAGCCCGGCGGCCCCGGAGTGCGCGCCATGCACTCCGGGGCTGTCCGGTACACGGGCCCGGGGCACCGACGTCCGCGGGCTTTCCGGAAGGTAGAAGGCAGGAACCAACCTATGCGACAGGTCACCAGAAAAGGCCTGATCACCATGGCGGCCGCGAGCGGCGTCATCGCCGTCACCGGCGGCTACGCGCAGGCGTACGCCGACGCGAACGCCAGCGGTACCACCACGAACTCTCCGGGCGTGCTGTCCGGGAACGCCGTACAGGTGCCGGTGCACATCCCGGTCAACGCGTGCGGGAACAGCGTCAATGTCATCGGTCTGCTCAACCCCGCATTCGGCAACAGGTGCGCCAATGTCTCGCAGGCCCAGTCCGGCGGCAGCGCCGTCACCGGTGGTGGCGCCACCGCGGGGAGCCAGGTCACCGGCTCGCCCGGCGTCGTCTCGGGCAACAACATCCAGGCGCCGGTCGACGTGCCCGTGAACGCGTGCGGCAACAGCGTCAACGTGATCGGCCTCGGCAACCCCGCCTTCGGGCAGAACTGCCACAACGGGAGCACCAGCACGTCGGTCACACCCCCCGTCACCACGACGCCGCCTCCGGTCACGACGACCCCGCCTCCCGGCGGAACGACCCCGCAGCCCCCGGGCCGCACGCACGTGCCCCCCGGCGGGAAGAACCCGGAGACCCCGAGCTCCCCCAGCGATGAGAAGCCGCACAGCCAGCCTCCCGCCAGGCCCAGCGTCCCCAACCAGCCCCCCGGCTCCCTCGCGGAGACCGGCGCCGGCGACATGCTGGGCGTGGCCGTTCCGGCCGGCGCGATGATGCTGCTCGGCGGCACGGTTCTGTACCGCAGGGCGCGTTCTTCGGTCTGACCTGGAGCAACGGACGGCAGGAGACGGAAGACGGAGAGGGCCTCGCGACCGCGGGGCCCTCTCCGTCTTCACCAGGTGGCGCGCAACTGGCGGATGATCCGCCGACGCAGCCGCACCTTGCGGCTGCCGTCTCGGCGCACACTCAATCGGTCCAACTCCCAGTGTCCGTACTCGGCATGGTCGGTCAGCAGACGCGTCGCCTCCTTGCGGGACACCCCGCGAGGCACGTACACATCGACAAATTCGTATTCCGGCATCGCATCTATTGTGCGGGCAGACGCCCGGTACGGATAGCGTCTGCACTATGTCTGATGCTGCGCAGCCCACCGCTGCCGAGGTACGCGCCGCCGCCGAGGCGCTCAAAGTCGCGCTGGACCGTCACCTCGAGGCGGTCGAACGCCGCACCGGGGACGAGGATCCGGCGGTCTACGCCGCGTTCAACGCGCTGGCCGCGGCGGCCGAGGTGTACGACGAGCGGCTCTACGACCGGTACGACGAGGTCACGCCCTTCGAGATCCCGGCCGGCGAGGACGCCCTGCCGCCGTACGCCGGCCCTGAGGAGCCCCATGCGCTCAGCGTGCTGATCCGCCGCGACTACGCGGTGGTGGAGCCGCAGCGGCTGCTCTCCCAGGCACAGCGCATCACGGACCTCGATCCGGACGCCGATCTCGGCATCCGTGGGCAGACGTCTGCGGTCGGGAGCGTGCACGCGGCGCTCGGCGTGCTTTTCGGCGAGTACGAACCGGACGAAATCGCCTCCCGGCACAAGGAGTTCGGCCTTGACGAGGGCGACTCCACCATCTGGGTGACCGCGGCAGACGAGCTTTCCGAGCCGGGGGAGTGGCTCGACACCCCGTTCGACCAGGCAGACCCTCTGCGTGTGGTGTGCAGATTCGACATCAGTTCCGTCTTCGACGAGGAATACCTCGACGAGGGCGACGACTACGACGAGAGCTGACGGGCCCCGGCCGGTGCCGGGGCCGTATCGGCGTCCTGGCACCGGCCGCCCCGTTCACTCCGCGGCCGGCAGCAGCCCGCGCAGGAGCGTGCCCAGGCGGGTCGTACGAGGCCGCTCAGACCGTTCGGCGACGGCCTCGGGGAGGGCCTGGTCGACGCCGTGGACCACGGACAGGTGCCGCTCGCCGCGGCCGAAGGCCGTGTAGACCCAGGGCCGGGTGAGCGCCTGCGTGGCATCGCCGGGCAGCACCACGACGACCGCGGGCCAGCGCATTCCGGCGGCCTGATGCGCGGTCAGCGCCCAGCCGTGCCGGACCAGTGACGCCACCCGCTCCTTCGGGACGACCGTCCTCCTGCCCTCGCAGTCGAGCCGCAGTCCCTCCGCGTCCGCGCCCAGAACCGTCCCCGGCAGTGTCCTGCCGGGCGCCGGGGTGTAGGCGATCCTGTCCCCCGGGTCGAAGCCCCCGAAGCGGCCGGGGCCGGGGTTCAGCCGTTCCTTGAGCGCGATGTTCAACGCCCGCGTCCCCGCCGAGCCGCCGTGCCCCACCGTGATCACCTGGGTCTGCTCCGCGGGCACGCCGATTGCTCTCGGCACGGAGTCGGCCACCAGCTGAACCGTCCGGTGCACCGCCTCGCCGGCGTCCCGCACGGGGACGATGACCACCTCCCGGCCCGGCGCGTCCACCCGGTTCAGCTCGCCGATCCCGATCCCGGAGACCAGCTCCCCGATCGGGCCCGGATCAGGGGTCCGGGAGACCACGACGGGGCAGGCACGGGCGGCCAGCACATCGGCGAAGACGTGCCCCGCGCCGGCCGACGGCAGCACCCCCGGATCCCCGCTGAGCACCAGCCGGCCGCCGTCCGGCAGCGACTCCAGCAGCATCGCCGCGGTCTCCACATCCAGCTGAGGAGCGTCCAGGACGACCAGGACGTCCAGGGCGAGTGCCCCGTCCTCGTCCCGCCCCGGGCCCTCCGAGCCGGAGAGCAGCCCGGCCACGGTGGCCGCCGCGCCCGGTCCGGTCAGCTCGGCCAGGCGTCGACGCCCGTTCTCGCTGTGGGCCGTGGCGTACGCCCTCAGGCCCAGCGCGGCCGCGGCCGTGACCAGCGCGGCCGGCTCGGCGCGCGCCGCCTCGCCGCCGGTGTGCGCGACCAGGCCGTGCGCCGCGGCCGCGTGGATGAGGTCGGCGGCGGAAGGCGAGGGGGCGGCGGTGGCCGCGGACTCCCATTCGGCGTCCTTCGGGGCGCTGTTGACCAGGCGCGCCAGACCGTCGGCGAGGCTCTCCTCGGCGAGCGCGAAGCGGTCGAGCCCGAGCAGGACGGGCACCGGCCGCTCGGCTTCCTCGTCCGCCGGGCCCTCCTCGAGCCCGTCCTGGAAGACCAGCACCGCACCGTCCTCGATGGCGCTCTGCAGCGCCACGTCGGGGTCGGGCACCGCCAGCTCCGCGAGCCCACGTCGCACCTCGTCCGACAGCAGCGCGGTGTGCCCCCGGAGCGCCGCGCGTTCCAGCAGCCAGCCGGTCAGGGCCGTCGCCCGGCGCTCGTCCCCGGGCCCGCACTCCGCGCCAAGCAGCGCCCGGGCGAAGCCGTCGGCCTGCTCCGGCCGTATGCCGGGCACGGCCAGCAGCTGCCATGGGTTCTGCCGCAGCGTCTCCGGAGCCTGCTCGCCCAGCGATTCCGCGACCCGGTCCGCGAGCGCCTCCGGCGCCCCGCCCTCGGACAGCACGGCCCTGACGGCCGCGACGACACCGGGCGCGACGGCGGCCGCGGGGCGCGGCGGCTGCGGGCGAACGGGCGCCTCGGGAGCCGGGGCGGCCTGCCGCGGTTCCGGTGCCGGGGTGGCGAAGAAGGAAGTCCCCGGCTTGTCGCCGGTCTCCACGGCCCGCACCGCGGCGAGCAGATCGGCGGCCGCCCCGCTCAGCTTCGTCCCGCTCTCGATCGAGCCGCCCTTCTCGGCCTTGCGCTTCTCGATGCGCGCCCGCAACTCCCGCTGCGCGGCCAGCTCGGCCTGCGCCTCGGACAGCTCGTCTCCCTGTTCGGCTTCCTCGCCGGCGCCCCCGGCGGAGTCGCCGTCCTCGGTGTCGGGTACTTCGGCCTCGTCGACGCCCCCGGCTTCTTCCTCATGGGCCGGATCCGCCTGGGCAGGCGGGCTGCCGGCGGCCGGCGACTCGGGCAGACGACCGTCCGTCGCGGAAGGCGCGGCCTCCGGGGCAGTCGGGGGGGTCCCCGTCGGCATGGCGATGTCGGCGCCGTCGGCATCACGGCGGTCCGTACTCACAGCGTGCTCCAGTCCTGGTCGGGATAGCGGTGCACGGGCGCCGACACGTCGTCGAGCGCCTGGCAGATCTCGTCAGGAAGACTAAGCGCCTCCACTGACAATGCCGCCGTGAGCTGCTGCGCGGTGCGCGCGCCCACGATCGGAGCGGTCACGCCCGGCCGGTCGCGGATCCAGGCCAGGGCCACCTGGAGCGGTGTGCTGGCCAGTCCGTCCGCGGCCGTGACGACCGCTTCGACGATACGGCTCGCCGTGTCGTCGAGGTACGGCGCGACGAACGGCGCCATGTGCTCCGACGCGCCACGCGAGTCTGAGGGCGTGGCGTGCCGGTACTTGCCGGTGAGCACACCGCGCCCGAGCGGGGAGGAGGGCAGCAGCCCGAGGCCCAGATCGAGGGCGGCCGGCAGCACCTCGCGCTCCACGCCGCGCTGGAGCAGCGAGTACTCCATCTGTGTACTGGCGAGCCTGGTCCGTGTCCCCGGCGCGGCCAGCTGCCAGGTCGCGGCCTTCGCCAGCTGCCAGCCGCAGAAGTTGGACACCCCGGCGTACCGGGCGCGGCCGCTGCTCACGGCTATGTCGAGCGCCTGCAGCGTCTCCTCGAGCGGGGTCGTCGGATCGAACGCATGGATCTGCCACAGATCGACATGGTCGGTGCCCAGCCGCTCCAGCGAAGCGTCCAGCGCAGCCAGCAGATGGCCGCGTGAGCCGTCCAAACGCCGGTCGGGGTCGGGGACGCTGCCCGCCTTGGTGGCGACGACCAGATCGTGCCGTGGTACGAGCCCGTCGAGGAGCCGGCCCAGGACATACTCGGCCTCCCCGCCGCCGTACACGTCCGCCGTGTCGACGAGCGTGCCGCCCGCCTCCCAGAAAGTCTTCAAAAGGTCTGCGGCGTCGTGCTCGTCGGTGTCCCGCCCCCAGGTGAGGGTGCCGAGCCCGATCCGGGATACACGCAGGCCCGTGCGGCCGAGATGCCTCTGTTCCATGTGCGCTGAGAGTAGTGGCCAAGACTCCGTACCGAGGGTGCCTGTGGACAACTCCGGCGCGCTAGAGTTCCCGCCACCGGGACATTACTGATGAGTAAGACGAGTAAGGGGAGCGGTCATGAGGCTCGGGATCAACCTCGGCTACTGGGGCGCCGGGATGGACGGCGACAACCTCGCGGTGGCACAGGAGGCCGACCGGCTCGGCTATGACGTCTGCTGGGCGGCCGAGGCATACGGCTCGGACGCCCCCACGGTGCTGTCCTGGGTCGCGGCGCAGACCGAACGCATCGACATCGGCTCCGCGATCTTCCAGATCCCGGCCCGTACGCCCGCGATGACCGCCATGACCGCGGCCACCCTCGACTCGCTCTCCGGCGGACGCTTCCGCCTCGGCCTCGGCGTATCGGGCCCCCAGGTGTCCGAGGGCTGGTACGGCGTCAAGTTCGACAAGCCGCTCGCCCGCACGCGTGAGTACGTCGAGATCGTCCGCAGGGCGATGTCCCGGGAGCGCCTCTCGTACGAGGGCGAGCACTGGACGCTGCCGCTGCCCGGCGGCCCCGGCAAGCCGCTCAAGCTCACCGTGCACCCGACGCGCCCGCACATTCCGCTCTACATCGCCGCGATCGGCCCCAAGAACCTGGAGCAGACCGGCGAGATCGCCGACGGCGCCCTGCTGATCTTCCCCTCGGCCGATCACCTCGAGGACACCGCCGTCCGGCACCTCCGCGCTGGCCGCGAGAAGGCCGGCAAGACCCTCGAGGGCTTCGACATCTGCCCGACGCTGCCGCTCGCGCTCGGCGAGGACAAGGACGTTTCCGCGCTGGCCGACATCTTCCGGCCGTACACCGCGCTGTATGTGGGCGGCATGGGCAGTCGCAAGCAGAACTTCTACAATCAGCTCGCCCGGCGCATGGGCTACGAGAAGGAAGCCGCCGAGATCCAGGACAAGTACCTGTCCGGCGAAAAGGAGGGCGCCGCGGCCGCTGTCCCGCAGCAGCTCATCGACTCCACCACGTTGCTGGGCTCGGTGGCCCGCATCGCGGACCGGATGCGGGCCTACGCCGCCGCGGGCGTCACCACACTGACCCTCGCCCCGGCCGGCTTCACCCTCGACGAGCGGATCGCGGCCCTCCGGGCCGGCGTCGAGGCGCTGGAGCGGGCCGGACTCGCCGGATGAGCCTGCGGCCGTGGTGGGGGCTCGGGGGTCTTCCCCGCCACGGCCGTCACGCGTAACAACGCGCCGGAGGGCACCCCGGTTACGCGCGTCTGCACAGCCGGCGTCCTCCTTTCGGCGCAGTTGGGTGAAACAGCTGTTGCCCGCCACCTCATGTCGCAATTGACTGGTTCTTCGCGGATTCCCTTCCCGGAGGTGGCAGTGATGCTCTCGGCCAAGAGCCTGTTCCAGGAAATCCTCGACAACGACGAGTCGTTCCGGCTGTTCTGCTCCATCGCGGCCAGCGGGGAATCCCAGGGGGGCTGGGAGAACGGCCGGATCTCGGCGCTCGTCCCGGAGAGTCAGCGCCGCCTGGCGCCCAAGGTCGCCCGGCACGGTGCCGACGAGGACAAGCACGGCCGGATCTTCAACGCCCTGCTGCGCAAGCGCGGCCTCGACCCGGTCGCGGTTCCGCACGAGACCGACTACACCTTGCTCCTCGAGGAGCGCGGCATCGGTCTGGCGCACGACAAACTGCGCGGGGACGAGCCCCTGACCGAGTACGACATCCTTGCCTACCTCGCCCACAGCCGGGTCACCGAGCAGCGCGCGTCCGAGCAGATGGTGATGCTCCGCACGTACTTCGGCGACCACCCCGAGCTCGGCAGGGCGGTCAGGATGATCGCCGGCGACGAGGACAACCACCTCGCCTACTGCCACGAGGAGCTGCTCCGGCTGGCCCGTTCGGGAAACGGGCGTACCATCCAGCGGCTGCTGCGCGACAGCGCGCTCGCCGAGATCGCGGTCTACCGGGACGTCAGCCTCGCCGTGATGGCCCACATGGGCCGTATCCTCCGCTGGACCAGGGCCAAGTCCGTCGTTCTCGCGGCCGGCATCCACGCGGTGTACGCGTACGAACGCCTCGGCGGCTGGCGGCGCATGGTCACCCTCACGATGCCCGAGCGCCGTGACGCGCTCGGCGGGCCCGCCACCGCGACACCGGAATTCGCCTGACCGCCCGCTACAGCCAGCCGCGCTTCTTGAGGAGGCGGTGCAGCCATATCACGAGTGTCGTCATCAGTACGATCACCGCCGGATAACCCCAGGGCTGCCTGAGCTCGGGTATGTCCTTGAAGTTCATGCCGTAGATCCCCGCGACCATGGTGGGAACCGCGGCCATCGCCGCCCACGCCGAGATCTTCCGCATGTCGTCGTTCTGCCGCACACCCACCTGGGCGAGATGCGCGAACAGAACGTCGGAGAGCAGCCGGTCGAGTCCCTCCATGCTCTCGTTGGCCCGGGTCAGATGGTCGGCGACGTCCCGGAAGAACAACCGCGCCTCGGCGTGCACGAACGGCACGCCGGCACCCGCCAGCCGCTGTATCGGCTGGACGAGGGGTATCGTGGCGCGCCGGAATTCCAGGACCTGACGCTTGAACGTGTAGATCCGCGCGGCGATCGTCTTGGTGTCCCCGCCGCCGGCGGGTGCGAAGACCTCGGCCTCCAGCTCCTCCAGGTCGACCTGGAGCTCGGCCGCCACGTCGATGTAGTGGTCGACCACAGCATCGCTCACCGCGTACATGACCGTCGTGGGCCCGTGCCTGAGGATGTCCGGTTCCGCCTCCAGTCGCCGCCGGACGGCGGCCAGCGGTGCCCCCTCCCCGTGCCGCACCGTCACCACGAACGAATCGCCCACGAAGACCATCAGCTCGCCCGTGCTGACGGTGTCGCCCTCCGGCTCGTACACCACCGGCTTCAGCACCAGGAACAGCGAGTCGTCGTAGACCTCCAGCTTCGGCCGCTGATGCGCGCACAGCGCGTCCTCCACCGCCAGCGGATGCAGCCCGAACTCGCTGCTGACCAGGTCGAATTCCTCCTCTGTGGGCTCGTGCATGCCGAGCCAGAGAAACGCGTCCCCGGTGGCACGCGCCTCACCGAGAGCGTCGGAGAGGTCCGCCGGTCCCTCGGTGCGGCGTCCGTCACGGTAGATGGCACAATCGACGATCACGGCGCGCATTCTCCCCCGAAGCGGGCCCCGGCGCACCCAGGCCGGGCGGGCCGCCGTGCTCTGACCGGGAGGGTTCACCGGCTCGCGACGCTCCCCCGGAGGTGCCCCCAGGCACGGCACCTTTCCCCGTAGCCCTTCGGGCACGGGAGGTACCCCCACCGTTGTCGCATCGCGCGAGTACGGCCGAGTACGAGCTGCGACGCTCCGCCTTGCGATGCACCGCACCTGGTGGCACCTCCGGGGGCACCCTGGGGCACCCTGGGGGCACCCCCAGCGGTAGCTGGGGGAGGTAGCTGGGGGAGGTAGCTGGGGGAGCCGCGGGCTTCCCGGCAAACCTTTCCGGTCACAGCACTAGGCTGATCGGCATGCCCACGCTGATGCTTGTACGGCACGGACGCTCCACCGCCAACACCGCCGGTGTGCTCGCGGGCTGGACACCCGGCGTCGCCCTCGACGAGCGGGGCGCCGCCCAGGCGGCCGCGCTCCCCGGCAGGCTCGCCGGACTCCCGCTGGCCGCGGCCGTCACCAGCCCGCTCCAGCGCTGCCGGGACACCCTCCAGCCGCTGCTCGCCGCCCGCCCGGACCTGCCCCTGCACACCGACGAACGGATCGGCGAGTGCCACTACGGGGACTGGTCGGGCCGCAAACTCGCGGAACTCACCGACGAGCCGCTGATGGAGACCGTCCAGCGGCACCCCTCGGCCGCCGCCTTCCCCGGCGGTGAGTCGCTGCGGGCCATGCAGGCCCGGGCGGTCGGGGCGGTACGGGACTGGAACGCCCGCGTCGAGTCCGACCACGGGGAGGACGCGATCTATCTGATGTGCTCGCACGGCGACATCATCAAGTCGATCGTCGCCGACGCCCTCGGTATGCACCTCGACCTCTTCCAGCGGATCCGGGTGGACCCGTGTTCCCTCACCGTGATCCGCTACACCCGGCTGCGCCCCTTCCTGCTGCGCCTCGGCGACACCGGCGACCTCGCCTCGCTGCTGCCGCGCGGCGACGGCGGACAGGCCGTCGTCGGCGGCGGCGCGGGGGCGCCGTGATCGCCCGGCGCAGTAGGGTGGACGCGCCGAATACCGCGTAGCCATGACCCCACAGCCGATGCACAAGGGAGCCCAGGACGTGTCCCGCCAGGTGTTCTTCTACGATCCACCGGAGCGCTTCGTGGCCGGTACGGTCGGGATGCCCGGACGCCGTATGTTCTTCCTCCAGGCCTCCGCCGCGGGCCGGGTCACCAGCGTCGCGCTGGAGAAGACCCAGGTCGCCGCACTCGCCGAGCGGATCGACGAACTGCTCGACGAGGTGCTCCGCCGCACCGGCGGCAACGCCCCTGTGCCGGCCGTCGCGCCCCCCGACACCACCGACACGGCGCCGCTCGACACGCCCGTCGAGGAGGAGTTCCGGGTGGGCACGATGGCACTTGCCTGGGACGGCGAGGAACAGCGCATGATCATCGAGGCACAGGCGCTGGTGGAGTTGGAGGCCGACTCCGAGGAAGACCTCGCCGCAGCCGAGGAGCGGCTCCTCCAGGACGAGGAGAACGGCCCCCCGATGCTGCGTGTGCGGCTCACCGGAGCCCAGGCCAGGGCCTTCGCCAAGCGTGCCCTCGACGTCGTCAACGCGGGCCGGCCGCCGTGCCCGCTGTGCAGCCTGCCGCTCGACCCGGAAGGACATGTATGCCCGCGTCAGAACGGGTATCGTCGCGGAGCCTAGGCCCCGAGGGCTCCGCCTGTGAGCTGCTGACCGGCGGCGAGCTCACGGTGCGCGGCCGGATCCGCGAGGCCTCCAACGCGGTGCTGTTCTGCACGGTCGCGTACGACGGCGAGGAGGCGTCCTGCGTCTACAAGCCCATCGCCGGGGAGCGGCCCCTGTGGGACTTCCCCGACGGCACCCTCGCCCAGCGCGAGGTCGCCGCGTACGAGGTGTCCGAGGCCATGGGATGGGACCTGGTGCCGCCCACCGTGCTGCGCGACGGGCCGTACGGCGAGGGCATGGTCCAGCTGTGGGTCGAGGCGGATCCCGAGGCGTCCCTCCTCGCCCTGGTCGAGGACGAGGAGCCCGGGGACGGTTGGAAGGCGGTCGGCTTCGCCGACGTGGGCGAGGGTCGGACGGCGTTGCTGGTGCATGCCGACGACCCACGGCTGCAGCGGCTCGCCGTACTCGACGCGGTGATCAACAACGGCGACCGGAAGGGCGGGCATCTGCTGCCGACGCCCGACGGGCGGCTGTTCGGCATCGACCACGGGGTCACCTTCCACGTCGACGACAGGCTGCGCACGCTGCTGTGGGGCTGGGCGGGTGAGCCTCTGACGGCCGAGGCGGTCGAGGCCCTGGCGGGCCTCGACACCGCGCTGTCCGAGGGCGGCTTCCTCGCCGTCCGTCTGGCCGGACTGATCACCCAGGCCGAGGTGGCTGCCCTCCGCGCCCGCGTCCAGGCGCTGCGCGCGTCGGGTGTGCACCCGGAGCCGTCTGGGGAGTGGCCGGCCATCCCCTGGCCCCCGGTGTAGCCGTACTCCATCCGGTGGGCCTGGGGACACCTCTGGAGGCAGCCCCAGCGGGCAGTGTCCGTCCTCGAGCGCCGGACAGGCCGGAGAGTGACGCCCGTCGTTGGACGGGCCGAGTGCCGGATGACGGTTCATCGCCGGGCCGGCCGGAGTGTTCGTGCATGGTGCGAGCGGGAGCGCAAGTGGGCCCATTCGGCCAAGGTCACCTATCCGGTTCGTATCCGGAACAGGCGTCCGGTTAGGCTCATGGCATGCATGCCTGGCCCGCTTCCGAGGTCCCCGCCCTGCCCGGCAAGGGCCGCGACCTCCGGATCCACGACACCGCGACCGGCGGCCTCGTCACCCTCGACCCCGGTCCCGTCGCCCGTATCTACGTCTGCGGCATCACTCCGTACGACGCGACCCACATGGGTCACGCGGCGACCTACAACGCGTTCGACCTCGTTCAGCGCGTGTGGCTCGACACCAAGCGGCAGGTTCACTACGTCCAGAACGTGACGGACGTCGACGATCCCCTGCTGGAGCGCGCGAACCGCGACGGCGTCGACTGGATCGGCCTCGCCGAGCGTGAGACCTCGCTGTTCCGCGAGGACATGACCGCCCTCCGCATGCTGCCCCCGCAGCACTACATCGGCGCTGTCGAGGCGATACCCGGAATCGTGCCGCTCGTCGAGCGGCTGCGGGACGCCGGAGCCGCGTACGAGCTCGAAGGGGACATCTACTTCTCCGTCGAGGCCGACCCCCACTTCGGGGAGGTCTCGAACCTCGACGCCGCAGCCATGCGGTTGCTGTCCGCCGAGCGCGGCGGAGACCCGGACCGTCCGGGCAAGAAGAACCCGCTCGACCCGATGCTCTGGATGGCGGCCCGCGAGGGAGAGCCGAGCTGGGACGGGGGCACCCTGGGCCGCGGCCGGCCCGGCTGGCACATCGAGTGCGTGGCCATCGCCCTGGACCACCTCGGGATGGGCTTCGACGTGCAGGGCGGCGGCTCCGACCTGGCCTTCCCGCACCACGAGATGGGCGCCTCGCACGCCCAGACGCTGACCGGGGAGTACCCGTTCGCCAAGGCGTATGTCCACGCGGGCATGGTCGCCCTGGACGGAGAGAAGATGTCGAAGTCCAAGGGCAACCTGGTTTTCGTGTCGAAGCTGCGCCACGACGGCGTGGACCCGGCCGCGATCCGGCTGGCCCTGCTCGCGCACCACTACCGGGCCGACTGGGAGTGGACCGACAGCGTCCTCGAAGAGGCCGTGGCCCGGCTCGACCGGTGGCGCGCGGCGGTGTCCCGGCCCGACGGCCCGTCCGCCGACGCGCTGGTCGAGGAGATCCGCGAGGCGCTCGCGGACGACCTCGACGCCCCGGCTGCGCTGGCCGCGGTGGACCGCTGGGCCGCGCGCCAGCACAACGAGGGCGGTACGGACGAGGGCGCGCCCGGCGTCGTCTCGCGTGCCGTCGACGCTCTGCTCGGTGTGGCCCTGTAAGCACCACTCCTTTCCCAGCCGCCCCCGGACTTCCGCGAGAAGTCCGGGGGCGGTTCCGTTTTGCCCATGGTGCTGTGTTCTTTTCTGCGCTGAACACGCCCTGTCCGACACCAACCGTTCGAATACCGGTGACCACGGGGACTGGGCAGGGGCGCGCTTCAGCTGCGCGTAACTCTGGGAGGCCCCCGATATGACGGTGCCGGGCGGAGGTTGTGTGGCTCCGCCCGGCACCGCGCTCCGCGAGCTACTTGGTCACCACGATGGCCTTGATGACGGTCGGGTTCCGGTCGTCGTAGTAGACGAAGACCTGGTGCCCGAAGGCGAAGGCACGCTGGATCTCGTCATGGACGATCTGGCTCGGGTTGATCAGCTGACGCCAGGCGTTGTCGACGAGCAGGTACAGGATCGGCGACTGGCCCCGGGAGGGGCTGCACGACGTCCCAGTACCGGGTGGCGATGTGGCGGATCTCGGGGGCGGGGTGGTTCAGGTTGCACCAAGCACCCGCCACGAAGAGCCTGGGGCGCGGCGGGAGTTCCTGGGGGATACGGGACGAGTTCGTCCCAGTGGCGTTCGGCCCGGCCCTGGCCGACCGTCGACGGGGTCAGCCGGGCCACCGCGGCCTTGATGTCCGGCCGGTTGCCGATGCGCTGCGAGGCGGGCCGGCCAGGAGCGTCCTGCTGCGGTGATCCGGTCGCCTGCAGCACCTCACGGGCCCGTTCGGGCGTCATGAGCGTCAGTCCGGACGCCTTCAGCATGCCCTGGAGCGACGCCGGCGCGCCCACCACGACCGGGGAGGCCGAGGACGTGCCGGAGAAGCTGTCGGTGTACCGGGCGATCTCCTCGGCGCCGCCCTGGAGATCACCGGGCCGGTCCCAGAAGCCGCCGGTCGTGGTGGTCTCGCGGCCCCAGCCGTGCAATTCATCCGGAACGAGAAGTCACGGCATAATCCGGCCGAACACTGCGGGGGCGCCGGTGATGTGATGGGGCGGCAGAGTCATCTGACCGGCCATCGGAAGGATGTTCGGTGAACGGTCCTTCGACACGTCGAAGACTTTCGGGAGCGGGCGTGGCTCTGGGGAACGTGGCCCTCCTCGACCGGCTCGCCGGTACGGCCAATGCGGCCGGAACCGGTGGTGACACCTGGCCGCATCCCTGCCGAGCACACCCCCGAGGATCCTGACGACGGCGGGGGCGGTGCCGGCCGGCACCGCCCCCGCATCCGTCGCATCCCGGCGGGTCAGTCCTCCGAGGACTCCCCGGAACCGGATCCGGACTCGCCGTCGCCGTCCTCGGACCGGCTCTCGCGCTCGGGCCTCGGCGGCTTGAGCGGCCTGGTACGGCCGCCGGCGGTGTCCCGGAGATAGGTGCTGTCACCGCCCTCGGTGGCGTGGCCGCCGTGGGCCTGGGCCGGGCCGCCGTCGCGCCGTCGCAGATAGCGCTCGAACTCGCGGGCGATCGCCTCGCCGGAGGCCTCCGGGAGTTCCGCGGTGTCCCGTGCCTCCTCCAGTGTCCGGACGTACTCCGCCACTTCACTGTCCTCCGCGGCCAGCTGGTCCACCCCGACCTGCCAGGCCCGGGCGTCCTCCGGCAGCTCGCCGAGCGGGATCCGCAAGTCGATCAGATCCTCGAGCCGGTTGAGCAGTGCCAGGGTGGCCTTCGGGTTGGGCGGCTGCGACACATAGTGCGGCACCGCGGCCCACAGGCTCACCGCCGGAACTCCGGCGTGCGTGCAGGCCTCCTGGAGGATGCCGACGATGCCGGTGGGGCCTTCGTACCGGGTCTCCTCCAGATCCATGGTCCTGGCCAGATCCGGGTCGGAGGTCACTCCGCTGACCGGCACCGGACGGGTGTGCGGGGTGTCGCCCAGCAGGGCGCCCAGGATCACCACCATCTCGACGCCCAGCTCATGGGCGAAGCCGAGCAGCTCGTTGCAGAACGAGCGCCAGCGCATGGACGGCTCGATGCCGCGGACCAGGACGAGGTCACGGGGCTTCTCCCCGCCGATCCGTACCACGGAGAGCCGTGTGGTGGGCCAGGTGATCCGGCGGACCCCGCCGTCCAGCCACACCGTGGGCCGGTTGACCTGGAAGTCGTAGTAGTCCTCGGCGTCGAGCGCCGCGAACACCTCGCCCTTCCATTCCCGGTCCAGGTGCGCGACCGCGGTGGAGGCGGCGTCGCCGGCGTCGTTCCAGCCCTCGAACGCGGCCACCATGACCGGGTCGATCAGCTCGGGAACCCCCTCGAGCTCGATCACCCAGGCCTCCTTCCCAAGTTCCCTTGCGTACGCCCCAACCTTACGGCTTTCCCCGGGTCCGGCCGCAGCCCCCGTGCACGGCCGGGTGACGGATCGTCGAGGCAGGCCGCCCGGGGGACCCGTGCCCCCTGGAGCAGGGGAGAATGAGTGCATGGCCCGACGCACCTCACGCCCCTCACGCACCGCACGTCCGCACCGGCACATCGACGCCGGCTCGCCCTGCCCGTGCGGGCTGCCCGCCGTGTACGGCGAGTGCTGCGGGCGCTTTCACGCGGGCACCGCGGCCGCGCCGACCGCGGAGGCGCTGATGCGTTCCCGGTTCAGCGCCTTCGCCGTCGAGGACGAGGCGTATCTGCTGCGCACCTGGCACCCCGACACCCGGCCGTCACGCGTCGACTTCGACCCCGGGATGCGCTGGACCGCACTGGAGATCCTGGACACCGCCGAGGGCAGCGCCTTCCACTCCATGGGCACGGTCACCTTCCGCGCGCACTACACGCACGGCGGACAGGCCGGTGATCTGCACGAGCAGAGCCGCTTTGTGCGGCACGAAGGTGTCTGGGTCTACCTGGACGCCGTCTTCGCGGACTGACACCCGTCCGCCGTGGCCGTCATGGACCTGTTCCTGCGCCGTTGATTTTCCGCTACGCGGGGGTAGGTTGACCCTCCTGCATGTGGCGGTCGCCGGCCGAAGGGGACGACATGGCGGAGCTGGTGGTCATCGGCGGAGGTATCGCCGGGCTCGGGACGGCACTGCTGGCCGCCAGGCGCGGGCATACCGTGGCCCTGTTCGAGCGCGAGGCGCGTGCTCCGGGCAGCGGGCGGGCCGGGCTCGACGAGGACTTCTTCGACTGGCGACGGCCCGGCGTCCCGCAGGCCGCCCAGCCGCATGCGCTGCTCGGCGCGGCCCGCGCCGTCCTGCGCGGCGAGCTGCCCGATGTGTACGAGACGCTGCTGCGGCTCGGCGCCCGTGAGCGGCATGAGCTGGACTGGTTCGGCGAGCGCCCGCCCGCCCGGCCGGGCGACGAGCACCTGGTGCTGACGCAGACCCGGCGGATCGTGCTGGAGTCCGCGCTCACCTCGGCACTGTGCGCCGAACCGGGGGCCGAACTGCGTTACGGCGAGCCGGTGACGGGTCTGATCACCGCCCCCACGAGCCGCCCGCCCAGGGTGACGGGTGTGCGCACCGCGGCCGGCTCGTACACCGCCGACCTGGTCGTCGACGCGGCCGGCCGGCTTGGCGGCACCGAGGTGCGGCTCGCGGCGGCGGGATGCCGGCCCGGGGTGACGGAGTGCCACCGTACGGGCCTGGCGTACTTCTGCCGCTGGTACCGGCTGCCCGGCGGGCGGCTCGACGGGCCGATGCGCCCCTGGACGGTGAACGGCGGTACCTTCGCCGGCTGCGCCGTCTTCCCCTCCGACAACGGTGTGTTCGCGGTGACCCTCTTCGTCCACACCGACGACCCGACGCGCGCGGCGCTGCGCGACCCGGACGTCTTCGAAGCGGCGGCCGCGATGTTCCCGCCGGGCGCGGCCTGGCTGGCACTGGGAGCCGAACCGCTGTCCGACGTACTCCCTGCCGCCGGGCTCGACAACCGCTGGAGTGCGTCGGCCGACGAGGCCGGACAGCCGGTCGTCGCGGGCCTGATCGGCGTCGGCGACACGCTCACCCACACCAATCCCACGCTGGCGCAGGGGATGTCGCTGGCGCTGTGGGCCGCGCGGTGGGTGGCGGACCACGCGGAGGACCAGCCCGGCTCGCCCGGATTCGCCGCCGCTTACCACGCCTGGGCGAAACGGACCCTCAAACCCTGGTTCGACGTCCAGGTCACCGCGGACCGGGAGATCGGGGAACGCCTCGCCACCCGGAGGCGGGCCGTCGGAACCCGTGAGACCGGCGCCCTTTTCGACTGCGCGCTCGACGATCCCGAAGTGATGCGGGCCCGGGCGCGGGTGCGGCACCTCATGGCCTCCCCGGCCGAGGCGTACGGCGCTCCGGAGATCAGGCGGCGGGTCGCCGCCTGGCTCGCCGCGCGCCCCGGCTACGAGCCGAACGCGGGCGGCCCGAGCCGTGCCGCCTGGGAACGGATCACGGGGATCTGAGCACCTCGTCCAGGTCGTAGCGTACGGGCTCCTCCAGCTGGCCGTACGTACAGGAGCCCGGTGCACGGTCCGGGCGCCAGCGGCGGAACTGCGCGGTGTGCCGGAACCGGTCCCCCTCCATGTGGTCGTACGCCACCTCGCAGACCCGTTCCGGGCGCAGCGGCACCCACGACAGGTCCTTCTTGCCGGACCAGCGGCTGGGGGCTCCCGGCAGCCGGACGCTGTCGTGCGCCGACTCGTCCGTCCAAGAGGCCCAGGGGTGGCCCTCGGGCGACTCCATGCGCAGCGGCTCCAGCTCCGCGACCAGCTCCTCGCGGCGGCGCATCGGAAAGGCGGCGCAGACGCCGACATGCTGGAGGTTGCCCTGGCTGTCGAAGAGTCCGAGCAGGAGTGATCCGATGATCGGCCCGCTCTTGTGGAAGCGGTAGCCGGCGACCACACAGTCCGCCGTACGCTCGTGCTTGACCTTGAACATCAGCCGGGCGTCCGGCCGGTAGGGAAGGTCCAGTGGTTTGGCGATCACCCCGTCGAGCCCGGCGCCCTCGTAGCGTTCGAACCACTCCCGGGCGACCTCGATATCGGTGGTGGCGGGCGCGAGATGGACGGGCGGGGCGACGTCCGACAGCGCCTCGGCGAGCAGGGCCCGCCGCTCGGCGAGCGGGGTGTCGAGCAGCGCCGTGTCGTCGAGGGCCAGCAGGTCGAAGGCGACAAAGCTGGCGGGTGTCCGCTCGGCCAGTGTGCGTACGCGCGAGTCCGCGGGGTGGATGCGCTCGGTCAGCCGGTCGAAGTCCAGCCGCCCGCCGTATGCGATCACGATCTCGCCGTCGACGACGCAACGGTCGGGCAGCCGCTCACGCAGCGCCTCGACCAGTTCCGGGAAGTAACGGGTGAGCGGCTTTCCGGTGCGGCTGCCGATGACCACCTCGTCGCCGTCCCGGTGGACGATGGCACGGAAGCCGTCCCACTTCGCCTCGTACTGCATCCCTGGCGGGATCGTGGTCACGGACTTGGCGAGCATCGGTTTCACAGGCGGCATCACCGGCAGGTCCATGCGTTGATTGTCCGGTATGCGGCGTATGTCGGCACAGTCTAAGCTGGCGGCCATGGCCGGAGCGGTGGAACTGGTGGTGGGCGAGCGGACGGTACGTGTGTCCAATCCGGACAAGGTGTACTTTCCGGAGCCCGGCTACACCAAGTTGGACCTGGTCCACTACTACCTCGCCGTCGGTGACGGCATCACCCGCGCCCTGCGGAACCGTCCCACCACCCTGGAGCGCTACCCGGACGGGGTGACCGGCGAGTCCTTCTTCCAGAAGCGCGCCCCCAAGTACCTCCCGGAGTGGATTCCGACCGCGCACATCACCTTCCCGAGCGGCCGGTCCGCGGACGAGATGTGCCCGACCGAACCCGCGGCCGTCCTCTGGGCGGCCAATCTCGGCGCCGTCACCTTCCACCCGTGGCCCGTCCGGCGCGGTGACACCGACCATCCGGACGAGTTGCGTCTCGACCTGGACCCGCAGCCCGGCACCGACTTCGCCGACGCGGTGCGCGCGGCCCATGAACTGCGCGCCGTGCTCGATGACGTCGGCCTGCGCGGCTGGCCCAAGACATCCGGCGGACGCGGGATCCATGTGTTCGTGCCGATCGAACCTCGCTGGACCTTCACCCAGGTGCGGCGTTCCGCCATCGCGTGCGGCCGGGAACTGGAGCGCCGTATGCCTGGCCGGGTGACCACGAAATGGTGGAAGGAGGAGCGCGGCGAGCGGATCTTCGTCGACTACAACCAGACGGCCCGAGACCGCACCATCGCCTCCGCCTACTCCGTCCGGCCCCGCCCGAACGCCCCTGTGTCGGCCCCGTTGCGGTGGGGCGAGCTCGACGACGCGGTGCCGCAGGACTTCGACATCATGACCATGCCCGCCCGGTACGCCGAACTCGGTGATGTCCACGCCGACATGGACAGCCACGCCTTCAGCCTCCGTGCGCTGCTCGACCTGGCCGACCGCGACGAGCGGGATCACGGCATGGGCGACCTGCCGTACCCGCCCGAGTACCCGAAGATGCCCGGCGAGCCCAAACGCGTCCGGCCGAGCCGCGCGAAGCGGCCCGGCCGGAAAGAGACATAGGGCCGGAGCCCGCGGCTACCCGCCGAGGGACCCGCTGCCGAAGCCGCCGCTGTGCCCCTCGTCCCACTTGCGTGGCCTCCTGTGCTTCGCCCGCTTGCTGCCGCCGGAAGTGCGGAGGGCGTACGGCATGAGACGCCGACTGCCGTCCATGGTCCGGGGTACTTCGTCGAGCTCCCGGTACTCGCGGATTTCCCTGACCGGGCCTTTCTTCGGGATGTGCGGCTGGGTCTCCGGGGCCGGCGGCTCCGGCTCCCTGGAACGCACGATCTTTCCCCAGAAGAAGAGCACCAGCAGCGTGCCCGCGACGGCGATGCCGACCAGGAAGAACGGCGCGATGTCCGCCAGGATTTTTGTGTCGACGGCCAGAAATATCGTCTCCATACCCCACAAATACCCTGTCACATGATCAGTAAATCGGATTTACCTATACAAACTGTGAGGTAAGGGTCCAGCGTCGTAGCCGGTCCGCAGGCCAGGTGTTGACGACGCGGGAGGCGGGCACGCCGCAGGCCTCCGCGCGAGCGCAGCCGATGATCTGCCAGTCGAGCTGACCGGGAGCGTGCGCATCGGTGTCGATGGCGAAGTGCACCCCGGACTCCACTGCCTGGCGCAGCAGCCGGGAGGGCGGATCCAGTCGGTCGGGGCGGCAGTTGATCTCGAGGGCGGTACCGGATTCCGTGCATGCCGCG
Organism: Streptomyces sannanensis; assembly: GCF_039536205.1. GTDB lineage: Bacteria > Actinomycetota > Actinomycetes > Streptomycetales > Streptomycetaceae > Streptomyces > Streptomyces sannanensis. The sequence goes on from NZ_BAAAYL010000001.1 coordinate 6,199,147, forward strand.
AAGACCTGTGCCGCATCGAAGCGTGATTCCGGCCGTCGGCGGTTGCCGGTGACCAGACGTCCCGTGCAGTGCCCAAGGATGTCGACCAGAGGGTTGCGGACCGCCTTGATCATGCGCCGTGTCATGGCGAGGGGGTCCATGCCCAGTTTCGAGTGCACGGATGCGACGACGACGTCGAGGTGGTCCAGCAGTTCGGGCTGCTGGTCGAGTGAGCCGTCGTCCAGGATGTCGCACTCGATGCCCGTCAGCAGCCTGAACGGGGCCCACTGCCGGTTCAATTCCGCGATCACGTCCAGTTGTTCGCGCAGCCGCTCGGCCGACAGTCCCTTGGCGATCGTCAGTCTGGGGGAGTGGTCGGTGAGGACCGCCCACTCGTGGCCCAGTCCGGCTGCTGTTCTGCCCATTGCCTCGATGGGGCTGCCGCCGTCCGACCAGTCCGAGTGCATATGACAGTCCCCGCGCAGTGCCCGGCGCAGCTCGTTCCCGCCCTGGGCGAGGGGCTCGGCCGCTTCCTCGAGGAGGGTCCGCAGGTACGAGGGTGTCTCTCCGTCGAGCGCCTCGCGGATGACCTTCGCGGACTTGGGGCCGATCCCCTTGACAGCGTCGAGTGTGCCGGCCCGCGCCCGGGCGGTCAGTTCGTCCGCCGGCATGCCGGCGACGACGGAGGACGCGGTGCGGAAGGCCCGTACGCGATAGGTTTCGGCCCCGGCGCGCTCCAGCAGGAAGGCGATTCTCTCCAGGGCTTCGACCGGCTTCATGTATCCGATTTACGCAGATCGGGGCTCGAGTGTCCTGGCGACACCCCAACGCACGGTCGTGCGGACATCGGCGAGTTCAGCCACTGATGTCCAGCACCGTCCACTGCGTGGGCGACGCCTTCTCGCGCACATAGATGCGGGGGCCGCGGCAGACGACCTGGCGGCGGCCGAGACCGGAGCCGTCGGGCCGGACCAGCTGTCCGTATCCGGCCGGCTCGACGGAGGTGTCGGTGAGCCGGCCGTGGGTCAGGCGGTCGTGCTCGTCCTGGTAACCGCCGAAGAAGGTGACGCGCTCGCCGTGGACGGCCAGGCCCTTGGGCCCCTTCACCGGAGTGGTGCGCACCTTCACGCGTTCGTCCGCCCGGATCTCCAGCAGGGGGAAGTGTGTGTACGGACAGGCCCAGGCCGCCCGGCTGCCGACATTGAGCGCGTAGCAGTCGGACATGTCCATGGGCCCCGGGCCAGGCTGGAACTGCCACAGCGGCTCCCCGGTACAGCTGAAGCGGCGCAGACCGGGAGAGCTCAGCGGGTCGTCGCCGTACACTCCCTCGTCGAAATAGCCCACCCAGAGCTCACCCGCCTCGTCGGCGATCAGATGCTCGATGCCGTCGCCGAGGCGGAAAGTCCACGAGGGGCGGCCGAGCGCGTCGAAGACCTGCGCATGCTCCTCGTCCTTGCGGCTGCGGCAGTCCGCGAGGACGAACCCGCCGTCCGGGAGGGCGTCCAGCGCCGGACGGCGAGGCAGGGCCGCGCTGAGGTGGGTTTCCTGTATCCCTCCGTCGTCGGCGGTGACGACAACGGCGTCGTACGGGTCGTCGCCCGCGTGCGCGGGAAGACGCTCGGCCAGCAGCCAGTGCGCTCGCCCCCATGCGTCGACGGTGCTGCTGACGATCTCCAAGCGCCCGTACGTGCGCGGCAGGCGGGCGTACGGCGTCAGGTGTGTCTGCTTCACAGTGCTCCTCGGGGAATGCTGAACGGGTTCCGCGGTGCTCGTGGAACCCGGCGGCGCGTTGGCCGAGGGCGGCAGCGCGGGGCGCCTACGCGGCATGAGCCTTTCGGGTCGTCATACGAGGAGTTTCTCATACGGTGTACGGCGACCATCCGTGCTTCGGCATGCCGATCGTCGGTGGGCGGTGCGAGACTCAGGGAGGCAGAACAGCGGGACCCCGAAAAGGAGCCCACCATGCTCACCACCCGTTTCGTCACCGGCTCCCCGAACTGGATCGACCTCGGCACACCCGACCTCGATCGCGCCGCGGCCTTCTACGGTGGCCTGTTCGGCTGGACTCTCCTGCCGGGAGGGCCGGAGGTCGGTGGCTACGGCATGTTCCAGTTGGGCGGCAGGACCACGGCCGGGGCCATGAAGGTAGGCCCGGATCAGGCGCCGCCCGCCTGGACCGTGTATATCCAGACACCCGACGCCGACACCGCGGCCGGGGCGGTCGCGAAGGGCGGTGGCAGGGTGACGCTCCCGCCGATGGACGTCCTCGACTTCGGGCGCATGGCGCTGTTCGCAGACCCGGCCGGAGCCGGGTTCGGCGTATGGCAGCCGAAGCAGAACAAAGGGCTCGAAGTGGTGAGCGACGCCGGTTCGTTCGCCTGGGCCGAGTTGTACACCACGGAGCACGCGGACGAGGCGATCGCCTTCTACGAGTCGGTCTTCGGGTGGGAGAAGTATCAGGTGCCGTTCCCCGGCGGTACGTACAGCATGGTCGGCCCGGAGGGCGGCGGTGAGACCGCCGCGTTCGGAGGCGTTGTGCCGGTCTCCTCGGATCCTGCAGAGACCGGTTCCGGGCCGTACTGGCTGCCGTACTTCGAAGTGGCCGACTGCGACGCCACGGTGGCGAAGGCGGAGGAGCTGGGCGGAAAGACCAGGATGGCCCCTGTGCAGATGGAGGGCGTGGGACGGTTCGCCAAACTGGCCGACCCGTTCGGTGCGCGTTTCGCGGTGATCAAGAGCGTCTATCCGGAGGGCACGAAGGACTGATAGGCCCCGTTCATCGATCATTGACGGGTCGTTGATCGCGACGGGGCAGTGTGGCCGTCATGTCGATCAACACCACGACCGTCAATGAACTCTCCTGGCAGGAGCAGGCTCTGTGTGCACAGACGGGGCCCGAGTTCTTCTTCCCCGCCCCGGGCAGCTCCACACGCGAGGCCAAGCTGCTCTGCGGTGCCTGCGAAGGACGCGCGGCATGCCTGGAGTACGCCCTTACCCACGACGTGCGGTTCGGCATCTGGGGCGGCCTCTCGGAGACGGAGCGCATCCGCCTCCGGCGTCGGCGGCGGCGCGGCTGAATCGCGCTCCGGACGCCCGCCGGTGGTGAATCACCCTCGCGGGGAAAGCCGTCGAACTGATTCGCGGGGATGCCCGCTCGTGCTGTGGCCGGAAAGGTTTGCCGGGAAGCTCGCGGCTCCCCCAGCTACCTCCCCCAGCTACCTCCCCCAGCTACCTCCCCCAGCTACCTCCCCCAGCTACCTCCCCCAGCTACCTCCCCCAGCTACCTCCCCCAGCTACCGCTGGGGGTGCCCCCAGGGTGCCCCCAGGGTGCCCCCAGGGCGCCCCCAGGGTGCGTCCAGCGGTGTCCCCAGGTCGGTGCATCGCAAGGCGGAGGATCGCAGCTCGTACTTGGCCGTACTCGCGCGATGCGACAACGCTGGGGGCACCTCCCGTGCCCGAAGGGCTACGGGGGAAAGGTGCCGTGCCTGGGGGCACCTCCGGGGGAGCGTCGCGAGCCGGTGAACCCTCCCGGTCACAGCACTTCGATCACCGGCAATGCCCGGATGTAGCGCAGAGGTAGGCGCACGCCTTGCTCAGGCGGACACGCCGGTTCGAATCCGGCCGTCCGGGCAGCCACAAGGCGCGGTCCCGTAGCGCAGGGGCAGGCGCGCCGTCTTGTCAGGACGGACATGCCGGTTCGAATCGCGGCGGGGGAGCAGACGGGGCTGCCCGCCGGGGTCCTGCGCGCGCCCGGGTACGCCCCGATGGCTGCCCTGGGGGCACCGTCGGCCGGCGGCGCACTGGCGCTCCTCCTGCCCGAAGCCGACGAAGCCGGGATGCTGCCGGACCCCTCAGCGGTGAACCAGGGAAAGCCCCCGCTGAGGTTCCCCCTCGCTCCCCACGGATCGGTGTCGCGGACGATCATGCCATCCGCCACCGGCGGCGGGGAAAGAGGAAAAATCAGGCCTTGCCGCGGGCCGCCAGCCGGGCCCGCCGCGCCTCCAGCTTCTCGTCGAACTTGCGCGCTTCCGCGTCCAGCCCGCCCATGAACAGACCGAGTTCCTCCTGGGCCTGCCGGCCCTCCGGCCCGAGACCGTCGATCTCCAGCACCTTGAGGAAGCGCAGCACCGGGGACAGCACGTCGTCGTGGTGGACGCGCAGGTTGTAGATGCCGCCGATCGCGATCTGCGCCGCGGAGCGCTCGAAGCCGGGCATGCCGTGCCCCGGCATACGGAAGTTGACGACGACGTCACGGACGGCCTGCATGGTCAGGTCCGGGGCGATCTCGAAGGCCGCACCCAGCAGGTTGCGGTAGAAGATCATGTGCAGGTTCTCGTCGTGCGCGATCCGTGCCAGCATCCGGTCACAGACCGGGTCACCCGATTGGTGGCCGGTGTTGCGGTGCGAGATACGGGTGGCGAGCTCCTGGAAGGCCACGTACGCGACGGAGTGCAGCATCGAGTGGCGGTTGTCCGACTCGAAGCCCTCCGACATGTGCGCCATCCGGAACTGCTCGAGCTTGTCCGGGTCCACCGCCCGCGAGGCGAGCAGGTAGTCGCGCATGACGATGCCGTGCCGGCCCTCCTCAGCGGTCCAGCGGTGCACCCAGGTGCCCCAGGCGCCGTCACGGCCGAAGAGGGTGGCGATCTCGTGGTGGTAGCTGGGGAGGTTGTCCTCCGTCAGCAGATTGACCACCAGCGCGATCTTGCCGACCTCCGTGACCTTCGACTGGTCCGGCGCCCAGGCCTCGCCGTCCTCGAAGAAGCCCGGGAAGTTCCGTGCGTCCGACCACGGAACGTACTCGTGGGGCATCCAGTCCTTGGCGACCTTCAGATGCCGGTTCAGCTCCTTCTCGACCACTTCCTCCAGCGCGTACAGCAGCCGGGCGTCGGTCCACGCGTCCGAACTGCCGAGGTCGGGGGAGGTGATGGTCACGGGTGCTCCTGGGGACGGGAGATTTACCTACGGGTTCGTAGGTTACGAGACCGTAGGTTAAAGGTCCGGTAAGGATCGGCCAAGTCCGCTGCCCGTGACCATTTCATTACCTTCCGTCATTCATGCAGGTGGACCAGGTGAGTTCACCGTCCGCGAGCAGCAGCTGCCGCGTGATCCCGATGGATTTCAGGAACGGCATGTCGTGGCCGGCCACGATCAGTGCTCCCTCATATGCGTCCAGTGCCGCCATGAGGCTGCGCACGCTCGCCATGTCGAGGTTGTTGGTCGGCTCGTCCAGAATCAGCAGCTGCGGTGCCGGCTCCGCGAGCAGCAGCGCGGCCAGGGAGGCACGGAAGCGCTCGCCGCCGGAGAGCGTCCCGGCCGGCTGGTCGGCGCGCGCACCCTTGAACAGAAAGCGCGCGAGCCGGGCCCGGATGGCGTTGTTCGTCGCCTCGGGCGCGAACCGTGCCACGTTCTCCACCACACTCAGCCGGTCGTCGAGCAGGTCGAGCCGCTGGGGCAGGAACCGCAGCGGGACATGCACGACGGCCTCACCCCCGAGCGGCTCCAGCTCGCCGGCGATCGTCCGCAGCAGCGTGGTCTTGCCCGCGCCGTTGCGCCCCACCAGCGCGATCCGCTCGGGGCCGTGCAGCTCGAACCCGGCGGTCGCCCCGGACCCGTACCGCAGTCGCAGATCGCGCAGCGTGACCACGCCGCGGCCCGGGTGCACCCGGGTGCGCGGCAGTTCGATCCTGATCTCCTCGTCGTCGCGCACCGCCTCCACGGCTTCGTCGAGCCGCTCCCTGGCCGCGGCGAGCCTTTCCTGGTGCATATTGCGGTGCTTGCCGGCCGACTCCTGCGCCGCGCGTTTGCGCGCACCCATGACGATCTTGGGCTCGCGCTTGTTCTCCCACATCTTCTGCCCGTACCGCTTTCGGCGGGCCAGCTTGACCTGGGCGTCGGCCAGTTCGCGCTTCTGCCGCTGCACGTCGGCCTCCGCGACCCGCACCATGCGCTCGGCGGCCTCCTGCTCGGCGGCGAGCGCCTCCTCGTACGCCGAGAAGGCCCCGCCGTACCAGCAGACCTCTCCGTCGCGCAGGTCGGCGATCTGATCGACGCGTTCCAGCAGTTCACGGTCGTGGCTCACCACGATCATGACTCCCGGCCAGGCGTCCACGGCGTCGTAGAGCCGTCGGCGGGCATACAGATCCAGATTGTTGGTCGGCTCGTCGAGCAGCAGCACCTCGGGCCGGTGCAGCAGCAGCGCCGCCAGCCGAAGCAGCACCGACTCGCCACCGGACAGCTCGCCGACCGTGCGGTCGAGGCCGAGGTGTCCGAGCCCCAGCTGCTCCAGGGTGGCCAGGGCACGCTCCTCGATGTCCCAGGCGTCGCCCACCGCCTCGAAGTGCTCCTCGCTCGCGTCGCCCGCCTCGATGGCGAGCAGCGCCGCGCGGATCCGGGCGATGCCGAGGGCCTCGTCGGTCCGCAGGGCGGTGTCCAGGACCAGGTTCTGCGGAAGGTACCCGAGCTCACCGGTGACCCGGATCCGTCCGGCGGACGGCTCGAGTTCCCCGGCGATCAGCTTCAGCAGGGTGGACTTTCCCGATCCGTTGAGGCCGATGAGCCCGGTACGGCCGGGGCCGACCGCCAGGTCGAAACCGTCGAACACGGGCGTGCCGTCGGGCCAGGAGAAGGAAATCGCGGAACATGCGACATGGGTGTGAATGGTTGACATAGGGGTCTCCCGATTGCCGGAAAAGGAATGAGGGGGCAATTGGTGGAGACACCGCTCGGGACAGCACAAAGGCCCCGGTCGGGGGACGGCACGCGGGATCGCAGGCCGAGGTCAACACGCTGGGCGCACAGACGACTTGCGGCTGCACGGCGCGGTGTCTCATGACCTCAGACGAGCAATGTCCCGCTCCGATCGACGACTACAGGGCCGTCATTCACGGTAAGCGCACTCGGCGTCCCTGCCAAATGATTTACGGCGATGTCGGAAACTCGCCGGAGTTCCGCGGCGCCGCGATGGTTGAGTCGTCGGCATGACGAATCATCACGCCCGGGCCTCCCGCTTCCGCGCCCTGCACACCGCCGGCCGTCCGCTGGTCCTCCCCAACGTCTGGGGCGCCGCGAGTGCCCGCATCGGGCCGCGCTGGGCGTGGTCCGGATCACCGTGGGTTCGAGCATTGCCGAGGCCGCGTACGGGCTGTTGCGCGACGCCCCCCGGGAACTCCTGGCCGAGGGCACCTGCGGCAGGCTCGCCGGCGGGTATGAATACGGGCAGCTCAACGCCCTGATGAGCGGCTGCGGTCAGCAGGCGTCGCGGAGCAGCTCGACGACGTCCTGATCGACGTCGAGGAAATGGTGCTCGTGCCCGGCCGGGACCAGCAGCCACGTCCGCCGGAGGAACCGGCGCAGCTCGGAGGTGCGTACGTGGACCACCGCGATGCCCTCCGAGGCGTGGAACTCCAGAACCGTGCGGTCGTATCCGTACGGCCGTACCCGTACGTCGCCCAGTCCGGCCGGGGCCTCCAGCCCGGCCTCGAGCAGCTCTCGGGCGAAGACCCAGGACACGTCCGTGCCCTCCAGCGTCGCGTGGGCCGGGAAGGCCATGTACACCGCGAAGGGGTCCGCCGCGTCATAGCGGAGCGCCGCGGGCACCCTCTCCATCTGCGGCTTGGAGGCGACGAGCCGGGCCTGGACCGGCTGCTCGATGACGTTGGACAAGGCCCGGCTCCCCTGTTCGGTGACGGCTTACAAGGGGAGACGAACTATCCGTCCGATGAGTGCACCGGGCGGCGGGGTGAGCTGTATCACTGCCCGGCGCGGGGAGCGGCCGTCAGTCGGTGACGCGGCTGCCCGACTCGTACATCAGGTCGGCGTACTCGGGATGCCTGGCGATCCAGCCGGCGTAGAACGGGCAGACCGCCACCACCCGCATGCCCTGTTCCCGTGCCGCGTCCAGCGAGTGCCGGGCGAGGGCGCCGCCGATGCCCTGTCCCTCGAAGGCCGGGTCGACCTCCGTGTGCACGAAGGCGATCAGCTCGGGGGCACGGAGGTAGTGCGCGAAACCGGCGACCTGATCCGTACCCCCGACGCGGGCCTCGTAACGGCTCGCTCCGGGCACGTCGATGACGGTGACGGTCATGGGCCCACCATAGGAAGGAAGTGCCCCGCGACGCACTCTGGACGGGCCTGGGCCGGTGGGCTAGCTTCGCCCGCCATGGGCTTCATGGGGAAGACGATAAGGATGGTGTCGGGGGGACTGGGCGCGGCGGCGCTCGTCGCGACTCTGGGAGTCGCCCCGGCGCAGGCCGTGGACACCGCACCACGGGCGGTCTGGCATCTGAAGGACACCGGCACCGACGCGCGGTTCCGGGGGCTCGCTGCGGTGAGCCGTGACACCGCGTGGGTGGCCGGCACCAAGGGCACGGTGCTGCGCACCGAGGACGGCGGCCGCAGCTGGCTGAACGTCTCGCCGCCCGGTGCCGGCGAACTGCAGTTCCGGGACATCGAGGCCTTCGACGCACGGCGGGCCGTGGTGCTCGCCATCGGCGACGGCGAGGCCTCCCGCATCTACCGCACCGACGACGGCGGCACCACCTGGACGGAGTCCTTCCGCAACACCGACCAGAGGGCGTTCTACGACTGCGTCACCTTCTTCGACCACCGGCACGGCCTGGCGGTGAGCGACCCGGTCGACGGCAGGTTCCGCATCCTGTCCACCTCGGACGGCGGCCGTTCGTGGAACGTACTGCCCAGCGCCGGCATGCCGGCGGCCCAGCCCGGCGAGGCCGCCTTCGCCGCCGGCGGCCAGTGCCTGGTCAGCTCGGGCCCGAAGGACGTCTGGCTGGCCACCGGCGGCGCCGCCACCGCGCGCGTGCTGCACTCCGCGGACCGCGGGCTGACCTGGATCGCCGCCGACGCCACGGTCCCGGCGGGCGACCCGGCCCGTGGGGTGTTCGCTCTCGCCTTCCGTGACCGTGACCACGGCATCGCGGTAGGCGGCGATTTCAATGCCGACCAGCCCTCGCCACGGGCCGCCGCCGTCAGCCGCGACGGGGGACGCACCTGGGCGCAGGCCGACACCCCGCCGCCCGCCTACCGCTCGGGCGTGGCGTGGCTGCCGCACAGCCGTGGCGCCGCGCTTGCCGTGGGCCCGGCCGGCACCGACCTGACCACGGACGGCGGCCGCAACTGGCGCACGGTCGACACCGGCTCGTACGACACGGTGGACTGCACACCCGACTTCGGCTGCTGGGCCTCCGGCGCCAAGGGCCGGGTGGCGCGCCTGGAGGGCCGGGCAGGCTAGGCGGGCAGCTGCTGCCGGTAGGGGGCGAGCTCGTCCGCCGTCTTGGGCGCGATGAACTCGGTGATCCGGTATTCGCACACGCCTCCGGTGACGAAGGGGTCGGCCGCCGCGATCTTCTCGATCCGCGTGCGGTCGTCCCCGACGGCCAGGATCACACCGCCGTCGCGCGGAACCTTGCGGCCGGAGGCGATGACCACGCCGGATTCGTACAGCTCGTTCAGCCAGGCGATATGAGGCTCGAGCAGCTCGTCGACGCGCTCGATCGGGGCGGTGTAGGTCAGCTCAAGTACGAACATGTGTGCAAGGCTATCGGCGTGACGATCACCGGTACACCGGCGGACTGGCCGCGCGACGAAGAACGGGCAAGAGCCCTCCAGGACGAACTGCGTACCCGCGTCGTCGTGGACGAGCCCGGGCCGCCGCCCGGCAGCGGCCTGGTCACCGGCGTCGACGTGGCCTACGACGACGAACGCGATGTGGTCGCCGCCGCGGCCGTCGTCCTCGACGCAGCCACCCTCGAGGTCGTCGAGGAGGCCACCGCCGTGGGACGGGTGGCCTTCCCTTACGTACCGGGACTGCTGGCCTTCCGGGAGATCCCCACCGTGCTTGCCGCCCTCGGCGAGCTCACCTCCGGTCCCGGCCTGGTCGTCTGTGACGGATACGGCCTCGCCCATCCCCGCCGCTTCGGGCTCGCAGCCCACCTCGGTGTGCTGACGGGGCTGCCGGTGGTCGGGGTCGCCAAGAACCCGTTCACCTTTACGTACGAACAGCCCGGCCCGCGCCGCGGCGACTCCTCGTCCCTGCTCGACGGAGGGGAGGAGGTCGGCAGGGCGCTGCGCACCCAGGACGGAGTGAAGCCGGTCTTCGTCTCGGTCGGCCACCGGGTGAGCCTCTCCAACGCCTGCGCCCACACCCTCCGGCTGTCTCCCGGATTCCGCCTCCCGGAGACCACCCGCCGCGCGGACGCCCTCTGTCGCAAAGCCCTGCGCGAGGCGACCGGCTAGTGCCGCGACCGGCAACGTTTGCCCGTCGAGGAGCGGCGTCCGGTGCGTGCGATCGCAAGGCGGCCGAAGGCTCTCGTGGCAGCGCTCCTTGAGTTTTCGGCCGACGCAGCGAGCGTGCGTCCCCGGGGGCACCCCTGGGGCACCCCTGGGGGCACCCCCAGCGGTAGCTGGGGGAGGTAGCTGGGGGAGGTAGCTGGGGGAGCGTCGCGACGGGGCAAACGTTGCCGGGAGCGAGGTACACAGGCTGGTCTGCATACCGGTGCCCGGCCATGATCGTCAGGCTGGAGGCATGACGACACGTACGCACCAGACAGCACCGGACACCGCCGGTATATCCCCCGTCGAGCGAGCGGTGGTGACCACGCTCGTGGTGGGCGCCCTTGCCGGAGCGGCCTGGCTGGGGTCGATGATCTGGACGATCGTCTCGTGGGCCGTCGCGTGACGCGACGTCAGCGCGCGTCCGCCACCCGGAAGCGGAGCCCGGCCGCCCGTAGCCGGTCCAGCAGCGCATCGCCCATCGCGACGGCCGGGGTGACCTGGCCGGCGGTCGGCCGCAGTTCGTCGAAGGCCAGGCAGAGCACCGACTCGGCCAGAATTTTCGCCGTCTCGTCATAGCCGGGGTCTCCGCCCGACACCTCGGTGAACACCCGGCGGCCGCCGCCCTCGCCCACGAAGCGCAACGAGAACCAGCTCCGGGCGCGCCGCTCGGCGCTGGGGCCGCGGCCCGGTTCGTAGCGGTTCATCAGCCATCGCCGGGCGGCCGGAAGTTGGGCGACGGCGAGGGCGCCGCCCGCGGCCGCCGCGCCGCCGATCGCCATGGGCAGCCACTTCACCGCTGCGTAGTGCCGGTAGCGGAAGTCCGGACCGTACCGGCGCAGGGCGCCCGCCGAGCGGGTCACGATCTGCGGGTCGAGGGTCGGCAGCGGCAGCGCCCAGACACCGGTCTCCCGGCTGAAGCGCGGGGCGCCGAGCGGGGCGCGGGCCCGCCGGCCCGCCGGCCGGGGTTCGTACAGCCGCCGCTCCTGCGCGGCGCGCAGGGCCGGCAGCCCCCTGCTCATCACGGTCAGCGCGGAGGCGAGAGTGCCGCCGGAGAAGGCGGCGTTGGAGCGTACGAAACCGTCGACGCGCAGCGGTACGTCCTCGGGAAGCTGCTGCACCGTGAAGTACACGCCGAGGTCGTGCGGGACCGAGTCGAAGCCGCAGGCGTGCACGATCCGGGCCCCCGTCTCGCGGGCCCGAGCGTCGTGCCGGACGAACATGAGGTCCACGAACTCGGGTTCACCGGTCAGATCGGCGTAGTCGGTACCGGCCTCCGCGCAGGCGGCGACGAGCGCCTTGCCGTACCAGATGTACGGGCCCACGGTGGTGGCCACCACACGAGTGGACTCGGCGAGGGCGCGCAGCGCATCGGGGTCCTCCGCATCGGCGAGGACCAGGGGCAGTGCGGCGCAGTCCGGATTGATGCCGGCGAGCCGCTCGCGCAGCCGCTCCAGCTTCTGCGGATTCCGGCCCGCCAGGGCCCACTGGCACCCTTCCGGCACATGCGCGGCGAGGTACTCGGCAGTGAGGGTGCCGACGAAGCCCGTCGCTCCGAAGAGCACCACATCGTATGCGCGTTCTGCGCTGTTCTGCCTGGCCACCTTGGTCCTCCGCCGACGATCCCACGCTGTTGCCGGTGGCCGAGGCTAGCGTGAGATCGGACGCACCGCGCGAGAAGGGGAGCGCTGCGGTCGGAAAGGTTTGCCGGGGGTTCGCGGCTCCCCCAGCTACCTCCCCCCAGCTACCGCTGGGGGAGCGTCGCGAGCCGGTGAATCTTTCCGGTCACAAGCACTGAGGTCAGACGAGCAGCCGGGTGCGCAGCACCCCGACCAGGTCGTCGTCGACGTCGAGACGGGCTTCGGCGTAGCCGCGCAGGGAGCCGTACTGCTCATTGATGCCGTCGAGGAAGAGTCGCATGATCTCGGCGGGCGCCTGGCCGTAGCCGGGCCAGCGCGGAGACCGGCCGGGGTGGTCCGCCTTCCAGTCGGCGATGAGCCGGTCCGTGGCGAGCCCGGTGAGGGCGAAGTCGGCGATGATGTCGTCCTCGGAGACTCCGACCAGGCCGAGGATCAGGGCTGCGACCAGACCGGTCCGGTCCTTGCCCGAGGCGCAGTGGAAGACCAGTGGAGCCTCGGTGTCGGCTGCGATGACTTCCAGGGTCTGCCGCAGCTCTTTGATTCCGTCGTGGGCGACTTCGTCGAAGCGGTCGGCGAGATAGCGGCCCACCGGCACCTCGGGCCCGAGTGCCTCCTGGTCGTAGGGACGGTGCTCGATGCTCAGGTTGTGGTAGGTGAGGCCCTCGTACTCGGGTACCCGGCCCTTGGCCTCGATCTCCCAGGGGTAGCGCAGGTCGATGACGGTGCGGATGCCGAGGGCCAGAAAGCGGTCCAGGTCGGCGCCGCTCAGTTTGCCCAGCGAGTCGGACCGGTAGAGGAGGCCGGGGCGCGTCGTACGGTCGTCGTGTGTGCGATAGCCGCCCAGATCGCGGAAGTTGTGCAGACGCTCGAACGCCATGTGTCTCTTCACGCGAGAACTCTAGGACAGGAAAAGACCAAGCGCTTGCTTGTTCCGGGGACTTGTGCCCAGTGGAACACGTTCTTAACATCGCTGATGTTACATCGGTTGTGTCACAGTGCAGGGGGCGTGATGGCAGGGACGGAGAGCGGTCCGCTCGACGGAGTCCGGGTGGTCGAACTGGCGGGCATCGGGCCCGGTCCGTTCGCCGCCATGCTCCTGGCCGACCTCGGCGCCGATGTCGTGAGGGTCGACCGGCCGGGCGGCGCCGGGCTCGCCATCGATCCGGCCTACGACCTCACCAACCGCAACAAACGCTCGGTAATCGTCGATCTGAAGTCCGAGGACGGGCCGGCGCACGTTCTCGATCTGGTCGAACGGGCGGACGTACTGATCGAGGGGTACCGTCCGGGCGTCGCGGAACGCCTCGGCGTCGGCCCGCGGGAGTGTCTCGCCCGCAATCCGAAGCTGGTCTACGGGCGGATGACCGGCTGGGGTCAGGAAGGCCCGCTCGCCCAGCGGGCCGGACACGACATCGGCTACATCGCCATCACCGGCACCTTTGGCATGATCGGAAAATCGGATGAACCGCCCACTGTTCCCGCCAATCTGGTCGGCGACTACGCAGGAGGCTCGCTCTATCTCGTCATCGGCATCCTGGCCGCACTCCAGCACGCCCGTACGCCCGGCGGCACAGGGCAGGTGGTCGACGCGGCGATCGTGGACGGTGCCGCCCATCTCGCCACGATGATCCACGGAATGATGGCCGCCGGCGGCTGGCAGGACCGGCGCGGGGTCAATCTGCTGGACGGCGGATGCCCCTTCTACGGTGCCTACGAGACTGCGGACGGGCAGTACATGGCGGTCGGGGCGTTGGAGCAGCAGTTCTCCACCGAGTTCGTACGGCTGCTCGGCATCGAGGACGAGATTCCGGCCCTCCCTCAAGCTCTCGGCTTCTCCCTCAAGCTCTCGGCTTCTCCCCCAAGCTCTCGGCTTCGCTCGAGCAGGGGGGACCCCCACGAGCAGGGGGGACCCCCACGAGCAGGGGGGACCCCCACGAGCAGGGTGGACCCCCACGAGCAGGAGGGACTCCCATGCGCAGGGGGAACCCCCATCGATTTCGCCCGCTGGGGTGAACTGCGCGCCGCTATCGCCGCCCGCTTCCGCACCAGGACCCGCGCCGAGTGGACCGCCGTCTTCGAGGGCTCCGACGCCTGCGTGGCGCCGGTGCTCTCGCTGCGCGAGGCCCCCGCGCATCCGCACCTTGCCGCCCGCGGCACCTTCACGGAGTACGGCGGGATCACCCAGCCGGCGCCCGCGCCGCGGTTCTCCGCGACCCCCGGATCGGTGCGCCGCCCGCCCGCCCGGCCGGGCGCGGACACCGCGGAAGTCGCCCGCGACTGGGGCGTACCGGGCATCGCCGAGGACAGCGAAGGCTGAAGGGGGCCGAGTTGAAGCGTCAGATCTTCACCGCGGAGCACGAGGCGTTCCGCGAGACCGTCCGCGCCTTCCTTGCCAAGGAGGTCCTGCCGCACTACGAGCAGTGGGAGAAGGACGGCATCGTCTCGCGCGAGGCCTGGCTGGCGGCCGGCCGGCAGGGCCTCCTCGGGCTCGCCGTCCCGGAGGAGTACGGAGGCGGTGGCAATGACGACTTCCGCTACAGCGCGGTACTGGCCGAGGAGTTCACCCGTGCCGGTGCCCCCGGGCTCGCGCTCGGACTGCACAACGACATCGTCGGGCCGTATCTGACGGACCTGGCGAACGAGGAGCAGAAGCGGCGTTGGCTGCCCGGCTTCTGCAGCGGTGAGACCGTCACCGCCATCGCGATGACCGAGCCGGGCGCCGGCTCCGATCTCCAGGGCATCCGCACCACGGCCGAGGACAAGGGCGACCACTGGTTGCTCAACGGATCCAAGACCTTCATCTCCAACGGCATCCTCGCCGATCTGGTGATCGTCGTCGCGAAGACCACCCCCGAGGGCGGCGCCCACGGGCTGTCCCTGCTCGTCGTCGAGCGTGGCATGGCGGGCTTCGAACGCGGGCGCAACCTCGACAAGATCGGCCAGAAGTCCCAGGACACCGCGGAACTGTTCTTCGACGACATACGCGTGCCCAAGGAGAACCTGCTCGGCGAACCGAACGGCGCCTTCGGCCATCTGATGACGAACCTTGCGCAGGAGCGGCTGAACATCGCGGTCGCGGCGATCGCCGGGGCCGAGTATCTGCTGGAGATCACCACCCGGTACGTCAAGGAGCGCGAGGCATTCGGGCGGCCGCTGTCCAAGCTCCAGCACATCCGCTTCGAGATCGCGGAGATGGCCACCGAGTGCACGGTCACTCGGGCGTTCCTCGACCGATGCATAGTCGATCATTCGAACGGGGAACTCGACGCCGTTCACGCCTCGATGGCCAAGTGGTGGGCCACCGAACTGCAGAAGCGGGTCGCCGACCGCTGCCTCCAGCTGCACGGCGGCTACGGCTACATGACCGAATACCGGGTCGCCAAGGCCTTCACCGACGGCCGCATCCAGACGATCTACGGCGGCACCACCGAGATCATGAAGGAGATCATCGGCCGCTCCCTGCTCGCCTGACTCCGCCCCACTCTCCCTGAAAGGCTGCTGTCTTGAGTACCGAAGCGTATGTGTACGACGCGATCCGCACCCCGCGCGGACGTGGCAAGGCCAATGGTGCCCTGCACGGCACCAAGCCGATCGACCTGGTCGTCGGGCTGATCCATGAGATCCGGAACCGCTTCCCCGGACTCGACCCGGCCGCGATCGACGACATCGTGCTCGGCGTCGTCGGCCCGGTCGGCGACCAGGGATCCGACATCGCCCGCATCGCCGCCGTCGCGGCGGGCCTGCCCGACACCGTCGCCGGCGTCCAGGAGAACCGCTTCTGCGCCTCCGGTCTGGAGGCCGTCAACCTGGCCGCCGCCAAGGTCCGTTCCGGCTGGGAGGACCTGGTGCTGGCGGGCGGCGTCGAATCGATGTCCCGGGTGCCGATGGCGTCCGACGGCGGCGCATGGTTCGCCGACCCGATGACCAACTTCGCCGTCGGCTTCGTTCCCCAGGGCATCGGCGCCGACCTCATCGCCACCATCGAGGGAATCTCGCGGCGCGATGTCGACGAGTACGCCGCCCTCTCCCAGGATCGGGCCGCCGCCGCCTGGAAGGACGGCCGCTTCGACCGGTCCGTCGTCCCCGTCAAGGACCGCTCCGGACTGGTCGTTCTCGACCACGACGAGCACATGCGTCCCGGCACCACCGCGGACTCTCTCGCCAAGCTCAAGCCGTCCTTCGCCGACATCGGCGACCTGGGCGGATTCGACGCCGTCGCCCTGCAGAAGTACCACTGGGTCGAGAAGATCGACCACGTCCACCATGCGGGCAACTCCTCCGGCATCGTGGACGGCGCCTCGCTGGTCGCCATCGGTTCGAAGGAGGTCGGCGAGCGCTACGGACTGCGGCCGCGCGCCCGTATCGTCTCCGCCGCGGTTTCCGGATCCGAGCCGACCATCATGCTGACCGGGCCCGCCCCCGCCACCCGCAAGGCGCTCGCCAAGGCAGGGCTGACCATCGACGACATCGATCTGGTCGAGATCAACGAGGCCTTCGCGGCGGTCGTGCTGCGTTTCGTACGGGACATGGGCCTGTCCCTCGACAAGGTCAACGTCAACGGCGGGGCCATCGCCCTGGGGCACCCGCTCGGCGCCACCGGCGCGATGATCCTCGGCTCGCTCATCGACGAGCTCGAGCGCCAGGACAAGCGGTACGGCCTCGCCACGCTCTGCGTCGGCGGCGGCATGGGTATCGCCACGATCGTCGAGCGTCTCTGACCGCCCGTCCAACCCCCGTTACGGAGAAGCCAGAATGAGCGAGTCCAGCACGATCCGCTGGGAGAAGGACGAGACCGGAGTCGTCACCCTCGTCCTCGACGACCCCAACCAGTCCGCCAACACCATGAACCAGGCCTTCAAGGACTCCATCGCGTCGATCGCCGACCGCGTCGAGGCCGAGAAGGACTCCATCCGCGGCATCATCTTCACCTCCGCCAAGAAGACCTTCTTCGCGGGCGGCGACCTCAAGGAGATGATCCGGCTCCGCCCGGAGCAGGCCCAGCTCGCCTTCGACACCGGCACGGGGATCAAGAGCTCGCTGCGCCGTATCGAGACCCTCGGCAAGCCGGTCGTCGCTGCCATCAACGGTGCGGCTCTCGGCGGTGGTTACGAGATCGCCCTCGCCTGCCACCACCGCATCGCCCTCGACGCCCCCGGCTCCAGGATCGGCCTGCCGGAGGTCACCCTCGGCCTGCTGCCGGCGGGCGGCGGCGTCACCCGCACCGTACGGCTCATGGGCATCACCGACGCACTGCTCAAGGTGCTGCTCCAGGGCAACCGGTACAACCCGCGGCGCGCCCTCGAGAACGGCCTGGTCCACGAGATCGCCGCCACCCCCGAGGAGATGCTGGCCAAGGCCCGTGCCTTCATCGATGCCAACCCCGAGTCGCGGCAGCCCTGGGACGTGCCCGGCTACAAGATCCCCGGCGGTACTCCGGCCAACCCCAGGTTCGCCGCCAACCTGCCCGCCTTCCCGGCCAACCTGAAGAAGCAGCTGAACGGCGCCCCGTACCCGGCGCCGCGCAACATTCTCGCCTGCGCCGTCGAGGGCTCCCAGGTGGACTTCGAGACCGCGCTGGTCATCGAGGCCCGCTACTTCACCGAGCTGGTCACCGGACAGACCGCCAAGAACATGATCCAGGCGTTCTTCTTCGACCTCCAGGCCGTCAACTCCGGCAGGAGCCGCCCCCAGGGCATCGAGCCGTGCCAGGTCCGCAAGGTCGCCGTCCTCGGCGCCGGCATGATGGGTGCGGGAATCGCCTACTCCTGCGCCCGAGCCGGTATCGAGGTCGTCCTCAAGGACGTCTCCCAGGAGGCCGCCGACAAGGGCAAGGCGTACTCCGAGCAGCTGCTCGCCAAGGCGCTCTCCCGGGGCCGTACGACCGAGGCGGAGCGCGACGCACTGCTCGCCCGGATCACGCCGACCGCCGACCCCCAGGCCCTCGCCGGCTGTGACGCGGTGATCGAGGCCGTCTTCGAGGACACCGCGCTCAAGCACAAGGTCTTCCAGGAGATCCAGGGCATCGTCGCGCCGGACGCACTGCTCTGCTCCAATACCTCCACCCTTCCCATCACCGTCCTCGCCGAGGGCGTGGAGCGGCCGGCCGACTTCATCGGGCTGCACTTCTTCTCGCCGGTGGACAAGATGCCGCTGGTCGAGATCATCAAGGGCGAGCGGACCGGCGACGAGGCGCTGGCCCGCGCCTTCGACCTGGTCCGCCGGATCAAGAAGACCCCGATCGTCGTCAACGACTCCCGGGGCTTCTTCACGTCCCGTGTCATCGGCCGGTTCATCAACGAGGGCGTGGCGATGGTCGGCGAGGGGGTCGAGCCCGCCTCGGTCGAACAGGCCGCGGCACAGGCCGGCTACCCCGCCAAGGTGCTCTCCCTGATGGACGAGCTGACCCTCACCCTGCCGCGCAAGATCCGCAACGAGACGCGGCGCGCGATCGAGGAGGTGGGCGGGAGCTGGACCGCTCACCCCGCGGACGTGGTCATCGACCGGATGGTCGACGAGTTCGGCCGTACCGGCCGCAGCGGCGGCGCGGGCTTCTACGACTACGCCGACGGCAAGCGCGCAGGTCTCTGGCCGGGGCTGCGCGAGCACTTCGGCGGGCCGAACGGGGACGTCCCCTTCGAGGACATGAAGGAGCGGATGCTCTTCTCGGAGGCGCTGGACACCGTGCGCTGCTTGGAGGAAGGCGTGCTGACGTCGGTCGCCGACGCCAACATCGGTTCCATCCTGGGTATCGGCTTCCCCGGCTGGACCGGCGGTGTACTCCAGTACATCAACGGCTACGAAGGCGGCCTGCCGGGCTTCGTGGCGCGAGCACGTGAACTCGCCGAGCGCTACGGCGAGCGCTTCGACCCGCCCGCGCTGCTGCTCCGGAAGGCCGAGCGGGGCGAGACCTTCACCGACGCATAACGGCGTCGGCGCGGGCCGCGTTCCGGGGCGTCCTCATTCCGCCTCGAACGCGGCTCGCAGCTCCTCCCGCAGAGACCTCTGGAAAGCCGTCACCAGCGCCTGGATCACCATCGGCTGCATATGGGCCGACAGCGACTTCATCGCCGCGACGTGATCGGGGTCCGACTCGCGTTCCCGGTACGGACCCCACACCTCTTCACGGAAGAGACGGGAGAGCTCGTGCGCCGCCGACCTGGCGTGCTCCAGCAGGACCGTACGGGAGGCGAGGATCGTCTCGTGCTCGATCGGTACGTCCAGCAGCTCCACGCCGAGCCGCAGCAGCCCGACGTCCAGCCGGAACACGTCCGGGGCGCCCTTGCGGTCCAGTACACCCATCGCTGCGAGCCGGGCGACGTCCTGGTCCGAGAGCGGCCGCCCGGCCCGGCGCTCCAGTTCCGCCCGGGTGATGTCCTCCGCAGACTCGGGAGCCCACGAGGCCACCAGCGCACGGTGGATGGCCAGGTCATGCGCGCTCAGACCGGGCGGCAGCTGCTCCAGGTACCGTTCGATGGCTGCCAGCGTCATGCCCTGGTGCTGGAGTTCCTCGATGAGCGCCAGCCGGGACAGGTGCTCGGACCCGTAGTGCCCGACCCGGCGCGGACCGATGACGGGCGGCGGCAGCAGCCCGCGGGTGCTGTAGAAGCGGATGGTGCGCACGGTCACTCCGGCGCGCGCGGCCAGTTCGTCGACCGTCAGAGTCGGCTCCTGGGCTTCCGTCGCCATTGCCGGTCCTGCCTTCCGCTGCCGTGCGTCGGTCCGATGCAACAGTATTGCTGTCTCACCACTCCTGTGAAAGTCTCCGCCGAGCTGATCGAGCAGCTTTGCGCACAGCCCTGATTGTCAGTGGCGGCCCGTACGGTGATGGCATGTCGGAGATCAGGTATGTGCGGGGGGACGCCACCGCGCCGCAGGGCAAGAGCGTCAAGCTGATCGCGCACGTCTGCAACGACCTGGGCGGCTGGGGCAAGGGCTTCGTGCTGGCGATATCGCGGCGCTGGCCCGAGTCCGAGACGGCCTACCGGCGCTGGCACCGCGAGCGCGCCGGAAACGACTTCGGGCTCGGCGCGGTGCAGTACGTCCGGGTGGAGCCGCACGTCTGGGTCGCCAACATGATCGGCCAGCACGGGATACGGACCGGCAGCAAGGGCGTGCCCGTGCGGTACGAGGCGATCGGCACCGCGCTCGGATCGCTCGCCGACAAGGCCGTCGAGTCGGGGGCGTCCGTCCATATGCCCCGTATCGGCTGCGGACTGGCGGGCGGACAGTGGTCGCGTGTCGAGCCGCTGATTGCCGAGCGGCTGCTGAGTCGTGGGATATCCGTGACGGTGTACGACTACGACAAGTAGTACGGCGGGCCGGGACCCGAGAGGTCCCGGCCCGCCCGGTCGGCCGCGGGATCAGCGGCCGACCGCCACCGGGCAGTGGTGTTGGCGGTTGCCATACTGGACACCCGGGAACCGGGCACCGGGCCCGGTCGCCGACACAGGGAGCCGCAGCATGCAGCAGGACCCCGAGCCGCCGCCGCCCGGCGGAGTGCTGTGGAGCGTCGCCGGGGACATCCGAGCGCTGCTGATGCTGCCCCCCGCGCTCACCATGCAGGTCGCCCACCCGGCGATCGGCGCGGGCGTGGACCAGCACTCGGTCTTCCGTACCGACCCCTGGGGGAGAGGGGAACGCTCGGTGCGCTCGGTGCTGCTGTGGGTGTACGGCGGCGAGGCGGCCGTGGACGAGGGCCGCAGGCTGCGCCGGCTGCACAGGACCATCCAGGGCACCGACACCCGTGGCCGCAGCTATCACGCGCTGACCCCGGCCTACTACTCCTGGGTGCACGCCACCGGCTTCCCCGTCTACCGGAACGGCTGCCGCTATCTGGTGCGACCGCTCACCGAGGCGCAGGAGAGGCAGCTGTACCGTGAATGGCTCATGGTCGGCCGCGTCCTGGGCATCAACGACCGGGACATGCCGCAGACCCTGGAGGATTTCTGGCCCTACTACCGCAAGGTGCTCGCCGACGAACTGGAGCAGAACGCCGTCGTCCGGGAGCTGGTCGCCCTCGACGTGAAGCTGCCGGCGCCGGACACCGGCCCGCTGCCGCTCAGGCCGGTGCTGCGGGCACTGTGGCCCGTACTGCTCCCGCTGTTCTTGCGCTTCCGCCGCTTCGTCACCGTCGGGCTGATGCCGCCCGAGGCGCGCGAGGCGATAGGCCTGGAATGGACCGAGAGGCAGGAGCGCCGGCTGCGCCGCTTCTGCGGAGTTGTGCGGCACGTGGTGCCCGTACTCCCCGAGCGGCTGCGCTACCTGCCGCCGGCGCGTGAGGCCCGGGCACGACACCGAACCTCACGTGCCGTCTGAACCACACAGGCGGTCAGTGACCACGCCCGGGGTGATCACCGTGGTCGTGGACCGTGTTCGTCGCGGCGATCTTCTTCCACGACCTGGGCTGTACCCGCGCCTTCGCCGCGGTCGCGGAGATGCCCGCCTCGGCGGGTGCGGCAGGCTTCGACGGGGTGAACAGCCAGGTGTCGAAGAGCGCCCCGAGGTCTTTGCCCGAGACCTTCTCGGCGTACGCGATGAAGTCGGCCACACTGACGTTGCCGCCGGCGTTCACGGTCGGCCAGCCCTTCAGGATCGCGAAGAAGTCCTTGTCGCCGATCTCGTTGCGCAGGACCTGGAGGGCCAGCGCGCCGCGGTCGTAGACGGCGATGTCGAACTGGTTCTCGGGGCCCGGGTCGCCCGGCTTCACGGTCCAGAACGGGTCGATGTCCGTGTCACCCGTGTGCTCGGCGTACACCCAGTCGGCGAGCTCCTGAGCGGTGCCCTCGCCCTCCTTCTCCGACCACAGCCACTGGGCGTACCGGGCGAAGCCCTCGTTGACCCAGATGTCCTTCCAGTCCTTGACCGAGACGCTGTCGCCGTACCACTGGTGGGCCAGTTCATGGACGACCACGGAGACGTTCGCGCCGTTGCGGAACTGGCGGGTGCCGTAGAACGGCCGGGTCTGGGTCTCCAGCGCGAAACCGGGGGTCCCGTTCGGGACGTAGCCGCCGAGCGCGTTGAAGGGGTACGGGCCGAAGATCTCCTCCAGCCACTCGGCGACCTCGGTGGTGCGCTCGACGCTCGCCCGTGCCGCGCCGTCGTCGTCCCCGAGGTCCTTGCTGTACGCGTTGAGGACCGGCACTCCGTTCGCGGTCGTGTCGGTGGTGATGTCGAATTCGCCGACCGCGAGGGTGGTCAGATACGGCGCCTGCGGCTTGTTGGAGCGCCAGTTGAAGCGGGTCCAGCCCAGCTGTGAAATCTCCGACTGCAGTACGCCGTTGCTGATCGCCTGAGTGCCGTCCGGCACCAGGACGGACACGTCGAAGGTGGCCTTGTCCAGCGGGTGGTCGTTGCTCGGGAACCACCACACCGCCGACTCGGGCTCCCCGGCGGCGACAGCGCCGTCCGGGGTGCGGAGCCAGGCGGTCCAGCCGTCGATCTCCAGCTCGGACGGCTTGCCCGCGTAACGGACCACCACACTGAAGGACCCGCCTTCCGGCAGCGGGGCGGCCGGGGTGACCTCCAGCTCGTGGACGCCGGAGGTGCTGAACTCCGCCTTCCGGCCGTTGACCCGGACCTCGCTGACCTTCAGTCCGAAGTCGAGGTTGAAGCGCGAGAGGTCCTGCTCGGTGGTGGCGAGGATGGTCGCCGTGCCCTCCAGCAGGTCGGTCGTCGGCTGGTACTTGAGCCGGAGGTCGTAGTGGGATACGTCGTATCCGCCGTTGCCGCTGGCCGGGTAGTAGCTGTCGCCGATGCCGGGCGCGCCGGGAGAGAAGCTTGCGGCCGATGCCGGGATCGCCAGCAGCAAGGACGTCGCGAACACGCTCGGGGCGAGGAATCTGCGGTGCACGGATGCTCCAAGTCGTCAGGACGGATGACCTGTTCGGACCTTATTCGGCCGCTGCCTTCTCAGTTGTTTCCATGGCCACGTCTGTCACACGATCGTCATGGGATCGACATGCGACACTGCGCTCCTTTTGGTTGACTTCTTCCTCCGACTGCACTCTTTTGCGCGAGAGTTGACCGGAGTAACTTCCAGCCCCATGCCGATGTGTTCACGGAGAACCCTCCCCCGAGCTCTGGGCTTCGCCAGGGCAGGGGGGACCCCCATGACGTACAGATCGCTCGTGACCACCGTGGTGGCAGCCCTGGCCGCGGTGCTGTTCACCCCGGCCGGCGCCGCCCAGGACGCCCCGCTCGTCCCCGCCGGCCACCGTCTCGCTCCGATCGTCGCCGGCACCGACAGAAACCTCATCGAGCCGCCGGACACCCGGCCCACGCTCACCCTCGACCTGGCAGGCAGCTCCGCGCGGCTGCCGCTGGCAGGCGGCGCCGCGGCGTTCGCCGGTGCCACCTCGTGAAGCGCGCACAGGATCGCCCCCCACATCGCACATCCGTCCGGCGTGGCCGAGCCGCGCAAGGCCCACCCGCTTCCGGGAGACAGCAACTGATGAAGACCCGTATCCGGTCCGTACGCACCCTCGCATTCGGCATAACCGCGGCAGCCCTCGTCGTGCCTCTGGTCGGGGTGCCCGCACAGGCGGCCCCCACCTCGCCCCTCACCGGCTTCGAACTCAGCGGCGGCGCGCGCTGGACCAGCCAGCCGGAGGAGCAGGAGCTGCTGGCAGCCGCCGACCGGGCGAGCGACCAGGTGTCCGTCAGCCGTATCGGCACCACCAAGCAGGGCCGCCCCCTGCAACTCGTCCGCATCGGCGCCACCCATCGCACCCAGAACACGGTGCTGCTCATCTGCAGCCAGCACGGTGACGAACCGGCAGGACGCGAAGCCTGTCTCACCCGGATCCGCGACCTCGCCCACAGCAAGGACGAGGCCACCCAGCGCTTCCTGAACCGCACCACCCTGCTCGTCGTCCCGACCGCCAACCCCGACGGCCGCGCCGCCGACACCCGCGGCAACTCGGACGGCATCGACATCAACCGCGACCACATCGCCCTGAAGACGGCGGAAGCCCGGGCCATGGCCGCGGTCATCCGCGACCACCAGCCCGACATCATCTACGACCTGCACGAGTACGGAGCCACCCCGCCCTACTACGACAAGGACCTGACCGACCTCTGGCCGCGCAATCTCAACACCGACGCGCGCGTGCACAAGGAGGCCCAGGGCCTCTCCGGCGACTATGTACGCGCCCAAGCCCACAGCGCCGGGTTCAACACCGGCGACTACGGCATCTGGACCGACCCGGCCACCGGTGAGCCCGTCCGGCAGGTCGCGGGCGACGGCCAGGAGCGCATCCTGCGCAACGCCTCCGGCGTCAAGCACGCCATCGGACTGCTCATCGAGAGCCGGGTGAACCCGAAGACCGACGCGGAGAAGGCCGACCCGGCTCTGAACAACCGGCGCCGGGTGTCCTCCCACCTTGCCGCGCTGAAGGGGACGTTCGCCTTCGCGGACGAGCGGCTCGGCCCGATCACCGCGGCCACCCACGGGGCACGCGCCGCCGGCCTCGCCGACCGGGGCCCGGTCTATCTCGGAGGTGCGGACAACGCACCCGCGACCCTCGACCAGACGCTCCAGAACCCGCCCTGCGGCTACCGGCTCACCGCCGCGCAGTACGAGGACGTCAAGGACGAACTCGCCCTGCACGGCGTCATCGTGAACCCGGCCGTCGACGGAACGGCGTTCGTCCCGCTGCGCCAGTCGCTGCGGGCGCTGGTCCCGCTGCTGCTGGACCCCAGGGCGTCGTACGAGCTCACCGCGGCCCAGCCCGTCGAACACTGCTGAAAGCTCCGCCCGGAGCGGCGGCGCGGCCCGTGCCTCAGCGCACCAGCCGCGCCGCCGTCTCCGCGCACCCCCAGGCGACCGTGACCCCGGCGCCTCCGTGTCCGTAGTTGTGCACCCACAGGGCTCCCGACGGCCGCCGCTCCGCCTCCAGCCGGACCCCTCCGTCCCGTGCCGGGCGCAGGCCCACCCGGTGATCCAGCACACGGGCACCCGCCACCTCGGGGCGGATCCGGGCACAGCGCTCCACGATCGCGGCGGCCGTCGCGGGATCCGGCACCAGGTCCCACGCGTCCTCCTCCGCGGTGCCGCCGAGCACCAGCCCGTACGGGTGCGGGAGCAGGTAAGAGGTCTCGGACGAGGTCCGACCCGCCGCCACGAACCACTCGTCGACCCCCGGATTCTCGACGATCACCAACTGGCCGCGCACCGGCCGCATCCCGGTGTCCGGCACCAGCGTGCGGGCGCCGAGCCCTGAGCAGTTGACGACGACAGTCCCGACCGCGTCGAGATCCGTGACCGTTCGCAGCTCCAGCACACCGCCCGCCGACTCCAGCCGTCGCCGCAGATACCGCAGATGAACCGGCATGTCGATGAGCGGGAGCCGGGCCCGCAGCCCGTGTCCGTACGACCGAAGCTCCTGCGTGGTCGCCTCGCGCAACTCCGGCACCGCCGCCCCCCAGGGACCGAGTGCCGAGAGGGCTGTTTCCGCCATGACGCCGGGCACGAGGCGTACGCCCGTCTCCTCGGGGTCCTTCGCCAGCTCCTCGTAAACCCGGAGCGACGCGAGTGACCAGTCGCCCACCAGTTCCTCCGGTTCGATGCGGTACGGCCACCACAACCCGCCGGCCACCGCCGAGGTGGTCGCTTCCGGTTCCTCCCGGCTCCATATCCGCACCTGGTGACCGTGCTCCGCGAGAACCACGGCCGTGCTCAACCCGATGACTCCGCCACCCACCACGTCGACTTGAGTGCTCATGACGGGACCGTAGCGGAATGAGCGATGCCGTGCTCACATCAGGTCATGGGTGGGGATACTCACCCCATGTCTGCCGAATACGCGACCTTCGCCCTGGCTCCCGCCATGCGAGCCGGTGCGGTACTCGCCAATGGCACCTACCAAGTGCACCGGGATTTCCTGGACTTCATCGTCGACGGCCGACCGCTGCTGTTCCAGCTCTCCGATCTCGACGCGGTGTCGCCACTCGCCTCCGACGTGCCGCCCGCCATCTTCACCTCGCACGTAAGACGACTGCTCCTGGAGACGGAGGCCCCCCTGGACGGCGGGCGCTACATCATCTACGGCTGCCCGGAGTGCGAGACCCTCGAGTGCGGCGCGGTCACCGCCGTCATAGAGCGCTCCGGGGACGATGTGGTGTGGCGGGACTTCGCCTGGCAGACCGATGAACACGCCGACCTGGAACTCAACGGCTACCACGGCATAGGTCCGTTCCGCTTCCGCGGCGACCAGTACCGTGCCGCGCTCGGAGGTCTCCTGGACGACGCCTCGTCCGAGGACGAAGCCCCGGCCCGCCGCCGGGTCCTGCTCGTCGGCGCGCGCGTCGCCGTCCTCGCGAAGCTCGCGGCGGCCCTGCGGACCATCGGCATCGGCGCCGAGATCACCCACGACGCGGGCAGCGCGCCGCCCGAGGAACTGCGTACCTACGGAGCGGTGGCCTTCGGACGCGCGGTGGGGGAGGAGGAACGAGCCGCCGTGAAGGAGGCGTTCGCCCGGGCCGGCGCCGATGTCGCCTATGTCGAAGGGCTGGCGCCCATTGTCCCGCTGCTGGTCGCGCAGGTCGAGCACGCCCTGGACCGCAGCCCCCTGGAGCAGCGCCGCTTGACCAGGCTGATCGCGGCGGACGACGAGGCGGGCGTGGAGGTGACCTCCACCTGCAGGGTGCAGCTGATGGCGTACCGGCTCGACCGGCTGTACCGCACACATACCCAGGAGGTGTTCGACGGCGTACTCGAACCGGGCAAGCACCGCATCGCCCTGGACCCCCGGGCGGTCAAGGGCCAGTCCTTCCTCGTGGCCCGCACGACGGGGAGTGTGCTGGTGGCCCCGATGCTGCGGTGAGCTTCGCGCCGGCGGAGCTTGCGCTGACGCGGCACGCCTGGGCCGGGTGACGTCCCACGTTGCGTGGGCCGGTGTGTCCGTCCTCAAGCTCCCCCAGCTACTACCGCTGGGGGTGCCCCAGAGGCGCCCCCAGGACGGGCTTGGGGTGGTTGCTGCCGGTTGCCGGGTGCGAGGCGCTGACGCGCGCCACGCGCTGGTTGCCGGTCTCCGTCCAGTTGGCCGGTGTGTCCGTCCTCAAGCTCCCCCAGCTACTACCGCTGGGGGTGCCCCCAAAGGTGCCCCCAGGACGGGCTTGGGGGCGCTGCCGGTTGCCGGTGGCCGTTCCGGGGATACCGTCCGGGCCGGGCATGCTGTGCTTTCCGGGGCGTGACATCAGCGGCTGCGCCGCGGGCCCCGGACCCCGGTACGCCGTGCGCTCTCGTGGTCCGTGGAGTCGACCGGCACGTTCGCGCGTCACACATCACGTTTTACGGCCCGGACGGCACCCCTGCACGGCCCTCTTTACACGCCACCGGTTCGGTTGTGGGCGGGCCGCAACCGGGTCGGGACGCACCCCGTAAAATCGGCCACCTTATGACCGCAACCCTCGTCGCCAAGGAACTCGCCGCAGGCCACGGCGACCGCTCGCTCTTCTCCGGTCTCGACCTCGTCGTCGCACCCGGCGATGTGATCGGCCTCGTCGGCGCCAACGGCGCAGGCAAGTCCACGCTGCTTCGGCTGCTCGCCGGGCTCGACACCGCCGAGCACGGCGGGATCACGCTCTCCCCGCCCACGGCGGTGGTGGGCCACCTGCCCCAGGAGCCCGACCGGCGTCCCGGAGAGACGGTACGGGCCTTCCTGGCCCGGCGCACCGGAGTGGCCGCCGCCCAGCATGCCCTCGACGAGGCCACCCAGGCCCTCGTCGACGGCGCGCCCGGCGCCGACGACGCGTACGCCGTCGCCCTGGAGCGCTGGCTGGGGCTGGGCGGCGCCGACCTGGACGAGCGCGCCGAGGAAACCGCCGATTCGCTCGGCCTCGCCGTCGGCCTCGACCAGCCGATGACCTCGCTCTCCGGCGGCCAGGCGGCCAGGGTGGGCCTTGCTTCGCTGCTGCTGTCGCGCTATGACGTCTTTCTGTTGGACGAGCCGACGAACGACCTGGACCTGGACGGCCTGGAGCGCCTCGAGGCATTCGTCTCCGGTCTGCGCGCCGGCACGGTCGTCGTGAGCCACGACCGCGAGTTCCTCACCCGTACCGTCACCAAGGTCCTGGAACTCGATCTCGCCCAGCGCCGGATCAACCTCTACGGTGGCGGCTATGCGGCCTACCTGGAGGAGAGGGAGACCGCCCGTCGGCACGCCCGCGAAGGGTTCGAGGAGTACGCCGACAAGAGGGCCGCCCTCGAGTCGCGCGCCCATACGCAACGGGCCTGGATGGACAAGGGCGTCAAGAACGCGCGGCGCAAGGCGCACGACAACGACAAGAGCGGCCGCAAGTTCCGCAGCGAGGCGAGCGAGAAGCAGGCCGCCAAGGCGCGACAGACCCAGCGCATGATCGAACGGCTCGAGGTCGTCGAGGAGCCCCGCAAGGAGTGGGAGCTGCGCATGGAGATCGCGGCGGCCCCTCGCTCCGGCGCGGTCGTCGCCACCCTGCGCGACGCCGAGATCCGCCGCGACGGCTTCACCTTCGGCCCGGCGAACCTGCAGATCGACTGGGCCGACCGGGTGGCCATCACCGGCGCCAACGGCGCGGGCAAGTCCACGCTTCTGGGCGCACTGCTCGGCCGCATCCCGCTGCACGCAGGCGAGGCCACTCTGGGCTCGGGCGTCGTCGTCGGCGAGGTCGACCAGGCCCGCGGGCTCTTCCTCGGCCCCGAGTCCCTGCTGGACGCCTTCTGCGCAGCCGTTCCCGACACGGAACCGGTCGACGTCCGTACTCTCCTGGCCAAGTTCGGACTCAGCGCCGACCACGTCCTGCGTCCCGCGGTGACCCTCTCCCCGGGCGAACGCACGCGTGCCGCGCTCGCCCTGCTCCAGGGCCGGGGCGTCAACCTGCTGGTCCTCGACGAGCCGACGAACCATCTCGACCTGCCGGCGATCGAGCAGCTGGAATCGGCCCTCGACTCCTATGAGGGCACGCTGCTGCTGGTCACCCATGACCGCCGCATGCTCGACGCGGTCCGCACGACCCGCCGCATCGAGGTCGCGGCCGGGAAGGTCACCGAGCACTGAGCCACTGTCAGTGCCTCTCTCCAGCCTGCGGAGCATGGAAGACGTCGACACCCTGATCCAGCTGCTGACCGACCTCGGATCGGACTTCGACGAGGTGCAGGCCGTCACCGAGGCACTGTCCGCCTCGGGGACCGGACGCTGGTCCCACGGCTGGAGGCCGAGTTGGGAGCCGCCCTGGACAAGGGCGACTTCCACGCCCGCGGCATGCTCGCCGCGGTCCTGACCGGCATAGCGGGCGCCGATGTCCTGCCGACGCTGTTGCGGACCTCGGCCCGTGACCTCGGCGACGACCAGGACTCCCTGCAGACGGAGATCGTCGAGCTCGTCGAATCGGACCGGGCCGTGGCCAGGGCGGCGATCCTCCTGCTGGTGACCGACGAGGACCCGGAGCCATGGGCCACGGGGGTCCGGGCGCTGGACAGGGCTGGGCACTCGCCGGGCGGGCTCGATGTGAGCCCGCCCGGCGGGAGCGAACGGCTCAGCGCTTCTTCGGGTCCAGCAGGCCCGCCCTGCGCAGGGCGTCGGCCATCGCGCCGTTGGCCGGGGGCGCCTGGCGGTCGCCGCCGGCGCGCTGGTCGCGGCCGCGTCGCTGCTGCGGCGGACGGCCCCGCTCGCCGCGTTCACGCTTCGGTGCGCCGCCCTGCGTGGACGCCTCGTCGTCCAGTCGCAGCGTCAGCGAGATGCGCTTGCGCGGAATGTCGACATCGAGGACCTTGACCTTCACGATGTCGCCGGGCTTGACGACTTCCCGCGGGTCCTTGACGAAGTTCCGGGACATCGCCGACACGTGCACCAGACCGTCCTGGTGGACGCCCACGTCCACGAAGGCGCCGAAGGCGGCCACATTCGTGACGACGCCCTCCAGTACCATGCCCGGCTCCAGGTCGCCGATCTTCTCCACGCCCTCCTTGAAGGCCGCCGTCCTGAAGGCGGGACGCGGGTCGCGGCCCGGCTTCTCCAGCTCCTTGAGGATGTCCGTGACCGTGGGCAGACCGAAGGTCTCGTCCACGAAGTCGTCTGCCCGCAGCGAGCGCAGCACCGAGGTGTTGCCGATGAGCGCGGCGACATCGCTGCCCGCCGTCTTCACCATCCTGCGCACCACCGGGTACGCCTCGGGGTGCACGCTGGAGCCGTCCAGCGGATCGTCGCCGCCGCGGATGCGCAGGAAGCCCGCGCACTGCTCGTAGGCCTTCGGCCCGAGCCGCGTGACGTTCTTGAGCTCCTTCCTGGACCGGAAGGGGCCGTTGGCGTCCCGGTGCGCGACGATGTTCTCGGCGAGCCCGCCGCTGATGCCGGAGACCCGTGAAAGCAGCGGAGCGGACGCGGTGTTGACGTCGACACCGACACCGTTCACACAGTCCTCGACGACCGCGTCCAGCGAGCGCGACAGCTTCACCTCGGAGAGGTCGTGCTGGTACTGGCCGACGCCGATCGACTTGGGGTCGATCTTCACGAGCTCGGCGAGCGGGTCCTGCAGGCGCCGGGCGATGGAGACCGCTCCGCGCAGCGACACGTCGAGTCCGGGCAGCTCCTGCGAGGCGAAGGCGGACGCCGAGTACACGGACGCGCCCGCCTCGGACACCATGACCTTGGTGAGCTTCAGCTCGGGGTGCTTGCCGATGAGTTCAACGGCGAGCTTGTCCGTCTCGCGGGACGCCGTGCCGTTGCCGATGGCGACCAGCTCGACCTCGTGCTCCTTCGCCAGCCGGGCCAGCTTGGCGAGGGACTCGTCCCACTTGTTCTGCGGGACGTGCGGGTAGATGACGTCGGTGGCGACGACCTTGCCGGTCGCGTCGACGACGGCGACCTTCACGCCGGTACGGAAGCCGGGGTCGAGGCCCAGCGTGGCGCGGGTGCCCGCGGGCGCGGCGAGCAGCAGGTCGCGGAGGTTCGCGGCGAAGACGCGCACCGCCTCGTCCTCGGCGGCGGTCCGCAGCCGCGTCCGCAGGTCGATGCCGAGGTGCACCAGGATCCGGGTGCGCCAGGCCCAGCGGACGGTATCGCCCAGCCACTTGTCGCCGGACCGGCCCCGGTCGGCGACTCCGAAGCGCCGGGCGATCAGACCCTCGTACGTCGAGGGCCCCTCTGCCGGCTCCTCCGGCTCCAGGACGAGGTCGAGGACCTCCTCCTTCTCGCCGCGCAGCATCGCCAGCACCCGGTGCGAGGGCAGCTCGGTGAAGCCCTCGGTGAAGTCGAAGTAGTCGGCGAACTTGGCGCCCGCCTCCTCCTTGCCCTCGCGGACCTTCGCGGCCAGCCGGCCCCGGGTCCACATCCGCTCGCGGAGCTCGCCGATGAGGTCGGCGTCCTCGGAGAAGCGCTCGGTGAGGATCGCCCGGGCGCCCTCCAGCGCGGCCGCGGGGTCCGCGACGCCCTTGTCGGCGTCCACGAACGCGGCGGCGGCCGCGAGGGGCTCCACGGTGGGGTCGCCGAGGAGCCCCTCGGCCAGCGGCTCGAGGCCGGCCTCACGGGCGATCTGCGCCTTGGTCCGCCGCTTGGGCTTGAACGGCAGATAGACGTCCTCGAGCCGGGCCTTGGTGTCGGCCGCCCGGATCTGCGCCTCCAGGGCCTCGTCCAGCTTGCCCTGTTCGCGTACGGATTCCAGGATCGCCGTCCGCCGGTCCTCCAGCTCCCGCAGATACCGCAGCCGCTCCTCGATGGTGCGCAGCTGCGCGTCGTCGAGGGTTTCGGTCGCCTCCTTGCGGTAGCGGGCGATGAACGGCACGGTCGCACCGCCGTCGAGCAGCTCGACGGCGGCCTTCACCTGCCGCTCCCGTACGCCGATTTCCTCGGCGATCCTGCCTTCGATGGACGTCGTCACGGTTTTCCCGACTCGCCTTCTCGTACTGCCTGTGGTCAGGCTGCATTCTGCCGGGTGACGGGGTGCCGTGTCGCGCGTCCCCCTCGTGCCCTCAGCCCTTGTCGTTCAGGTGGCGGGAAAGGCGCCCGCGGCCAGCGCCGTCATCATGAACCCGTGCCCCAGTTCGGTGAGGCGTTCGACGCCTGCCACGCCGAGGTGTTCGTACGGGGCGAGGTCCAGCCGGTCGGTCTCCTCCTCGAGCTCCCGGCGCGACTCCCGCCTCGGTCAGCTCGCCCTCGCTGTCCAGTACGGAGTGAAGGGCGGAGCCGGACGACGGAACGGAGGGCAGGAAAGGTGGGTTCTTCGTCATTGCGGCCATCCACGGGACCGCGAAGGATGAAGGGCATGACGAAGCGATCCGTGCTCGTCGTCCTCTTCGACGACGTCCAGAGCCTCGACGTCACCGGCCCGGTGGAGGTGTTCGTCGGCGCGTCGGAGAGCCTGCCCCACCCTGGCGGTTACGAGATCCGTACCGCCTCGCTCGGCGGCGCTCCGGTGCTTACCTCCAGCGGGCTCCGGATCGTTCCGGACGGCTCCCTCGAGGACGCTCCGGCCCCGCACACCCTGCTCGTTCCGGGCGGGGAGGGCGTCGGCCGGCCCGACCCGCGGCTGGTCGACCGGCTGCGCGCGCACGCTTCGCGCGCGGAGCGGATCGTCTCCGTCTGCACGGGTGCTTTCCTGCTTGCCGAGGCCGGCCTGCTCGACGGACGCAGGGCGACCACGCACTGGGCGTACTGTGACCGTCTCGCCAGGAAGCACCCGGCGGTCGACGTCGACCCGGACCCGGTCTTCGTGCGCGACGGCGAGGTCGTTACGTCGGCGGGGGTCACCGCGGGCATCGACCTCGCGCTCGCCCTGGTCGAGGAGGACCTGGGCCGTGAGGTGGCGGACCAGATCGCACGCCATCTCGTCGTCTTTCTCCGACGGCCCGGCAACCAGGCGCAGTTCAGCGCCCAGCTGGCCGCGCAGACCGCGAAGCGCGAACCGCTGCGGGAGGTCCAGCGCTGGATCGCCGAGCACCCCGGAGGCGATCTGTCGGTCGAGTCGCTCGCCGTGCGGGCCCGGCTCTCGCCCCGGCACTTCGCCCGCACCTTCCGCTCCGAGACCGGCATGACACCGGGCAGGTATGTCGAGCGTGTGCGTCTCGAGCACGCACGGCGTCTACTGGAGCACACAGGCGACGGCGTCCAGGAGATCTCCCGTGCCTGCGGTTACGGCACGCCCGAGGCGATGCGCCGCGCCTTCGTCAGAACGCTGGGCTCGGCCCCGACCGAGTACCGGCGCCGCTTCCGTCCACTGGACATCGGTTGAAAGGCAGCTCATGCAGATCGCGATCGCGCTCTACCCCGGCTTCACCGCACTCGACGCGGTGGGTCCCTACGACACGCTCAGCAGGCTCCCCGGCGCCGAGACGGTCTTCGTCGCCGAGCAGCCCGGACCCGTGCGCAATGACAGCGGCAGTCTCACGCTCCTGGCGGACAAGGCGTTCGACGAGGTGCCCCGGCCCGACATCGTGATCGTCCCGGGCGCCCCGCCGGTGGCCCTGGAGTCGCTGCTGAAGGGCGGCCCGCTGCTCGACTGGCTGCGGGCCGCCGACATCACCACCACCTGGACGACCTCCGTGTGCACCGGATCCCTGCTGCTCGGGGCGGCCG
The DNA here is from genome assembly GCF_039536205.1 of Streptomyces sannanensis. Classification (GTDB taxonomy): domain Bacteria; phylum Actinomycetota; class Actinomycetes; order Streptomycetales; family Streptomycetaceae; genus Streptomyces; species Streptomyces sannanensis. The sequence continues at coordinate 6,232,601 of NZ_BAAAYL010000001.1, forward strand.
GGCTGCTTTCGGGCCGCAGGGCCACCTCGCACTGGCTGGCCCTCGACCGTATTCGTCACTTCGGCGCGGAGCCGACCGGCGAGCGGGTCGTCGTCGACGGCAAGTACGTCACCGCGGCCGGGGTTTCGTCGGGCATCGACATGGGCCTGACGCTGTCCGGGAAGATCGCGGGCGATCAGCACGCCCAGACGGTACAGCTGATGATCGAATACGACCCGCAGCCGCCGTACGACGCAGGCTCGCCGGAGAAGGCCCCGGCCGACATCGTGGCGCACTTCAGGACGAACGGCTTCCCTGAGTAGTGGTCCAGGTGAAGTGCGGCGCCCTGCGCTCCAGAAAGGCGGCGACCCCCTCCTCGGTGTCGCCGCCCGGCTGCGCCTGGGCCCGTGCCTGCTCCGCCCAGTAGCCGTCTCGGTCGGTCAGGCCCGCCGCGAACTCCTTCACCGCGGCCTGGGTGAGCTGTGAGCGCGAGGCCAGGACACGGGAGAACTCCGCGACCCGCTTGTCCAGTTCGCCCACGGGCAGCAGCTCGTCGACGAGGCCCGTGCGCAGTGCCCGCCGCCCGTCGATCAACTCGGCCGAGAACAGCAGGTACTTGGCGGTGGCCGGCCCCACCAGCTCCACGAGGCGCCGGGTGGACGACGACGCGTAGACGATCCCGAGCTTCGCGGGCGTGATCCCGAAGTACGAGCCTTCCTCCGCGAAGCGCAGATCGCAGGCCGCGGCCAGCTGGCAGCCGCCGCCGACGCAGTAGCCGCGCACGGCCGCGAGCGTCGGCTTGGGGAAGGCCGCGAGCGCCTCCTCGGCCCGTACTGCCAGATCGCGCGGCTTCTGGCCGGGGCCGGGAGAGCGCAGCGAGGTGATGTCGGCGCCCGCGCAGAAGGTTTCCCCGTCACCCGTCAGTATCAGTGCCCGTACGGCGGGGTCGGCGGCCAGAGTGCCGAGGAGGGGCGGCAGCGCGCGCCACATGGCCGTGGTCATGGCGTTGCGTTTCGCGGGATGGCTGATGACGACGGTGGCGATGCCGTCCGCGACGGTGTGCTTCAGCTGCGGCTCCATGCGCCGGATGCTATCCGGGCAGGCCAAACCTATGATCGGAAAGGGGGTTGGAAGCGCGGCAGAGGAGGCGCTGATGGCCCGCACCGCTCATCGGACCCGTCCCGACCACGAGCGCAGCAAGCTCAACAGACAACTGACCGTGCTGGTGCTGCTCGGCGGGATTCTGGTGGCCTGTGGGCTGCTCGGGCTCATCTACACCGGCCTGGCCACGCTCACCTCGATGCTGCTCTTCGGCTGGCTGCTGCTGATCGGCGGTGTGGTCGGCCTGCTGCACGCGGTGCAGTCGCGCGGTGAGAACTTCTTCTGGCTCGCGCTCGTGGTGGCCGCGCTGAATCTGGCGGCCGGTGTGATCGTGATCCTGCATCCGCACGGAACCGCGGAGGCACTCACCATGTTCGCCGCCCTGCTCTTCCTCTCCGGAGGTGTCTTCCGGCTGGTGGGCGGTCTGATCGTGAGGGGGCCGCAGCTCGGCTGGACCCTGGTGCAGGGAGCGTTCGGCATCTTGCTGGGCGTGCTGGTGCTCGCCCACTGGCCCGAGAGCAGCCGGTACGTCCTGGGTGCCCTCTTCTCACTCTGGCTGCTCTTCGACGGTCTCGGACTGATCGCGATCGGCACCGGTGGCCGCAGAATCGTTCGGCTTGTCGCGGATACCGACATGGCGCCAAAAAAGAATCAGGGTCCGTCAGTGAGCTGACACGATCGGAAGGCCCCGGGCAAAGGGCATCGATAACCGCAGACTTGCGTGCAGCTATGCGGTCCGGACCAAATCGTTCCCAACACTCGACGTGTGGTGACAACCGAGCACGAGGGTGGGTACCGGAATATGGAGATCTGCGGGAGTGTCCCACCCGACCACGCACCGGCCCGGCCACTGTCGTACGAAGGTGTCTGGCGTTTCACGGCTCCCGCGGCCGAAGCCTCCGTCCCGCAGGCCCGTCACGCCGTACGCGACCTGCTCCACCGGCAGGGCGTACCGGCGCACGACGATCTGATCCACGGTCTGCTGGTGATCGTCTCCGAGCTGGTCACCAACGCGGTGCGCCACGCCGCCCTGCTCTCACCCGAGGTCGCCGTGGAGGTGGCGGTCGGCGCCGAGTGGATCAGGGTGTCGGTCGAGGACAATCACCCCTACCGGCCCAAGGCGCTGGAGACCGACTACGACCGGGCCGGCGGACGCGGTCTGTTGCTCGTACGCGAGATCACCCGCGAGGCCGGCGGGGTGTGCGACGTGGAACAGACCGCGAACGGAGGCAAGATCGTGTGGGCCGCGCTGCCGCTCGGCCCACACGGCGCGAGGCCGCTGTAGGGCCCGCGTCACCAGCCCGCTTCGGGGCCCGTCAGCTCCCTGATCGCCGGACGCGCCGCGTCCAGCACCGTCATGAACCATGCGGAGAACGGCACCTCCGCGTGCCGCGCGGCCAGCTCCTCCGGGGTGACGAAGGCCGTGTCGTCGACCTCCTCCGGGTCCGGACGTACGGAGGCCTGCACCAGCCCCACGAAGAGATGGTTGTACTCCTGCTCGACCAGGCCCGAGGCCGGGTCCGGGTGGTTGTACCGCACCGTGCCGGCCGCGGCGAGCAGTGCGGGCGAGATACCCAGCTCCTCATGCGTGCGCCGGGCGGCCGCAGTGAAGGGCGCCTCGCCCGGATAGGGATGCCCGCAGCAGGTGTTCGACCAGACACCGGGGGAGTGGTACTTGCCCAGTGCGCGGCGCTGGAGCAGTAGTCGCCCGGAGGTGTCGAACAGGAATACGGAGAACGCCCTGTGCAGCAGACCGGGCGCCTGGTGGGCGGAGAGCTTCTCCGCCGTGCCGATGGTGTTGCCGCTCTCGTCGACCAGTTCGAGCATGATCGCTTCAGCGGTGCCGTTCGACGAACTGTTCGCCGCGGGGGCTGGTGTGGTCGGCATAACCATCCTTCACTTCGGTCCTCGGCCGTCAGGGGCGCCGGGCCCCCTCAGTCTGCCGCACATCAGGGGCTTGTCCGCACATCGACAGCGCCCGTATGTCCGTTCACATCAGACGCCGGAGGCCTCCGGATAGTTGATCGTGCCCCGTGGCGCCGCCCCGGAAGTGCCCGGGCAGGCTCTCAGAGGCAGAGTCTCGTCTCGTGCTCGGCATGTCCCGAGGGCTCGAGCTGAAAGGTGCAGTGCTCCACGTCGAAGTGATCGCCGAGGCAGCCCTGGAGATCGTGGAGCAGCTTCTCGTGCCCGATCGAGTCCAGCGCGTCACCGCTCACCACGACATGTGCTGAGAGCACCGGCATACCGGACGTGATCGTCCACGCGTGCAGATCGTGGATGTCCTCCACACCCGGAAGAGCCAGGATGTGGGCCCGGACCTCGCCCATGTCGACGTCCTTGGGGGCCGCCTCCAGCAGGACGTTCAGCGTCTCGTGCAGCAGCTTCACCGTACGCGGGACGATCATCAGGCCGATCACCAGAGAGGCGATCGGGTCGGCCTGCTGCCAGCCGGTGGTCATGATGACCGCGGCCGAGATCAGCACCGCCACCGAACCGAGGGCGTCCGCCAGCACCTCCAGGAAGGCGCCGCGCACATTGAGGCTCTCCTTCTGGCCGCGCATGAGCAGTGCCAGCGAGATCATGTTGGCAAACAGGCCGATCAGGGCGAAGACGATGGTCAGCCCGCCCCGGGTCTCGGCCGGTGTGATCAGCCGGTGGATCGCCTCGACCAGGACATAGCCGCCGACGCACAGCAGCAGCAGACAGTTGGCGAGCGCCGCGAGAATCTCGGCGCGGGCGTAGCCGAAGGTCCGGCTCAGGCTGGGCGGACGGTTGGCGAAGTGGATCGCCAGCAGCGCCATCGCCAGTCCGAGCGCGTCCGTCGCCATGTGCGCCGCGTCGGCGATCAGTGCGAGGGAGTCGGCGAGCAGACCACCGGTGATCTCCACAACCATCACGGTCAGGGTGATGCCCAGCGCGATACTCAGCCGGCCCTTGTACGCGGCGGCGGCGGTACCCGTCGGCGGCGGTCCTCCGTGTGTGTGCCCGTGGTCGTGCCCAGCCCCCATGAAGGCCGCCTCCCTCGTTCGTTGCTCCGCGGGTCTGCCCGATCCGTCCGGGAGCCAAGTGAACTACGGGTGGGGGGTATCTGCAAGACGGGACTGAACACCGTTGTCATATGCTCTGACCTGCGGAAACGTCCGCAGGTCAGAGCACCGGAACGATCACTCGGTGAAGGCCCCCGGGTGCCGCAGACGCCAGCCCTCCCACGCCGACTCGACCATCTCGCGCACCCCGCGCCGGGCCTTGAAGCCCAGCTCCTCGGCGATCAGCCCGGCTGCGGCCACGGCCTTCGCCGAGTCACCGGGGCGGCGCGGTTCCACCACCGGCGCCAGATCACTGCGGGTGACCTCGGCCACCAGAACGGCCAGCTCGCGCACGGACACACCCTCGCCCCGGCCGATGTTCACCGTCAGATCACCGGGGCCCTCCTGGGCGGCCAGCCGCCGGGCCGCCGCGAGGTGCGCCTCCGCGAGATCCGCGACATGGATGTAGTCACGGATGCAGGTCCCGTCCGGCGTCGGATAGTCGTCGCCGAAGATACGCGGGGCCTCACCCCTGGTGATCCGGTCGAAGAACATCGGGATGACATTGAACACACCGATGTCCGCGAGCGCCGGCTCGGCCGCACCCGCCACGTTGAAGTACCGCAGACAGGCCGTCGCGATGCCGTGGGCCCGCCCTGCCGCCCGCACCAGCCACTCCCCGGCGAGCTTGGTCTCCCCGTAGGGGTTGATGGGCACGCACGGGGTGTCCTCTGTGATGAGGTCCACGTCCGGTACGCCGTAGACGGCCGCCGAGGAGGAGAAGAGGAACCGCTTGATGCCGGCCGCGGCCACCGCCTCCAGCAGCACGGTCAGGCCGTACACATTTTCCCGGTAGTAGCGCAGGGGCTGCTCGACGGACTCCGCGACCTGCTTCTTCGCTGCGAGATGCACCACACCCCGGACGCCGTACTCGGCGAACGTACGGTCGAGCAGCTCCCGGTCCGCGATCGAACCGCGTACCAGCGGGATCCCGGAGGGGAGCCGCTCGGGAACGCCCGCCGACGTGTCGTCGAGGACGACGACACGCTCACCTGCCTCGTCCATCGCTCGTGCCACATGAGCGCCGATGTAACCCGCTCCACCTGTGATCAGCCATGTCATAACGGCCACCCTAGGGCCTTCCGGGCCGCGTTTTGTGGGGTTGGCCTTGATCGACCATGATGACCCGGGCGCGCCGCCCTCCGGCGCCACCGATACTCTCAGGCCGACGTGCCACCCGCCCCCAGTTCCAAGGAGTGAGTTCGTCTGTCGATCGCCATCCTCACCGGTCCGCCGGTACCCGGGTCGCCACTCGAAGGCGATCTGCGGTCGCTGGGCTTTGACGTACGGACGCCCTCCGAGGCGCAGGACACCGCCGCCCTGCTGGCCGCCGTTCCGGCGGGCGAGCGTGTCGCCGTCGTCGACCCGCGCTTCGTGGGCCATGTGCACACCCTCCGTCTCGCCCTGACGGACCCCCGCTTCGCGGCGGCCTCGGTTCCCGGCGCGCTGACGGCGAAGCCGGAGGCCCGCGCCTCCCTGGCATGGGCCCTGACCGCGGTTCCGGAAGGGGCCGAGAGCCTGCCCGACCGGATCGCGGGAGCCCTCGAGGCGGACGGCACCGCCGTGCACCGGCCCGAACTCGGGTCCCTCGTCGGGACCGTTCCCGCCGACGACGCCGCGCGCGTGGACGCGCAGGCCGCCGTCGCCGCGGTCGACGACGAGGCCGTGCGGCTGCGTTCCGCCGTGAAGGCCCGCGACGGCTTCTTCACGACCTTCTGCATCAGCCCGTACTCGCGTTACATCGCACGCTGGTGCGCACGCCGGGGCTTCACCCCGAACCAGGTCACCACCGCGTCGCTGCTCACCGCGCTGATCGCGGCCGGCTGCGCGGCGACCGGCACCCGGGGCGGTTTCATCGCCGCGGGCGCCCTGCTGATCTTCTCCTTCGTCCTGGACTGCACGGACGGGCAGCTCGCCCGCTACTCGCTGCAGTACTCGACTCTCGGAGCGTGGCTGGACGCCACCTTCGACCGGGCCAAGGAGTACGCGTACTACGCGGGCCTCGCCATCGGCGCCACCCGGGGCGGCGACGACGTATGGGCGCTCGCCCTCGGCGCGATGGTGCTGCAGACGTGCCGCCATGTCGTGGACTTCTCCTTCAACGAGGCGAACCACGACGCGACCGCCAACACGAGCCCCACCGCCGCCCTCTCCGACCGGCTCGACAGCGTCGGCTGGACGGTCTGGGTGCGCCGGATGATCGTCCTGCCGATCGGCGAGCGCTGGGCGATGATCGCGGTGCTGACCGCCGCGACGACGCCCAGGATCACCTTCTACGCCCTGCTCATCGGCTGTGCCTTCGCCGCCTGCTACACCACGGCGGGCCGGGTGCTGCGCTCGCTGACCCGCAGGGCACAGAGAACCGACCGCGCGGCCCGGGCGCTCGCAGACCTCGCCGATTCGGGGCCGATCGCGGAGCTGGTCGCTCGCGCGATGGGCCGCCTCAAGGGGCTCCCGCCGTACGGCTCCCGTGCGCTGATCGCTGCCGAGGGCGCTGTGCTGCTGACCGCGGCGGCGTGGTTCCTGCCCTTCGGTAGCCTGTGGACCGTCGCCGCCGCGGCGTTCTACGCCGTGGGCTCCGGCGTCGCCGTCGCCCTGCCCCTCAAGGGCGCCCTCGACTGGCTGGTCCCCCCGGTCTTCCGGGCCGCCGAGTACGGCACCGTGCTGATCCTGGCCGCCAAGTCCGGGGTGGACGGTGCCCTGCCTGCGGCATTCGGGCTGGTCGCAGCCGTCGCCTACCATCACTACGACACGGTCTACCGCATCCGCGGCGGTACCGGCGCTCCGCCCCGGTGGCTGGTGCGGACGGCCGGCGGACACGAGGGCCGGACCCTCGTGGTGGTGGCACTTGCCGCCGTCCTCGGGACGCGGAACACAGACTTCACCGTGGCGCTCGCGGTCCTCGCCGTGGCCGTCGCGCTGGTGGTGCTCGGGGAGAGCATCCGTTTCTGGGTGTCCTCCGGAGCACCCGCGGTACATGACGAAGGAGAACCCGCATGATCGGCCTCGTACTGGCAGCCGGTGCCGGACGGCGTCTGCGCCCCTACACCGACACGCTTCCGAAGGCCCTCGTGCCCGTCGACGGCGAGACGACCGTCCTCGACCTCACTCTCGGCAACTTCGCCGAGGTCGGCCTCACCGAGGCCGCCATCGTCGTCGGCTACCGCAAGGAGGCCGTGTACGAGCGCAAGGACGCGCTCGAGGCGAAGTACGGCCTGAAGCTGACGCTGATCGACAACGACAAGGCCGAGGAGTGGAACAACGCCTACTCCCTCTGGTGTGCCCGTGAGGTCCTGAAGCAGGGCGTCATCCTCGCCAATGGCGACACCGTGCACCCCGTCTCCGTCGAGCAGACCCTGCTCGCCGCACGCGGTGACGGTCAGAAGATCATCCTTGCCCTCGACACGGTGAAGAACCTCGCCGACGAGGAGATGAAGGTCATAACCGCCGACGGCCAGGGTGTGCGCCGTATCACCAAGCTGATGGACCCGGCGTCCGCCACCGGCGAGTACATCGGTGTGACCCTCATCGAGCCCGAGGCCGCAGCCGACCTCGCCGACGCGCTGAAGGCCACCTTCGAGCGCGACCCGGACCTCTACTACGAGGACGGCTATCAGGAGCTCGTCCACCGCGGCTTCCAGATCGACGTGGCCCCGATCGGCGACGTCAAGTGGGTGGAGATCGACAACCACGACGACCTCGCGAAGGGCCGTGAGATCGCGTGCCAGTACTGACCCGGCTCATCCCGTCCCCGGTCGTCGTCGATATCCGACGCGGTGCCTTGGACGGACTGGCCGGCCTTCTTGCCGATCAGCGGATCTCCAGTTCGGGCCGGCTGGCCGTGGCGGTCAGCGGCGGCTCCGGCCAGGCACTGCGCGAGCGGCTGTCACCGGCCCTGCCGGGCGCCGACTGGTACGCGGTCGCGGACGGCACGATCGACTCGGCGGTCAAGCTCGCCGACGACATCAAGGGCAAGCGGTACGACGCCGTGGTCGGCCTCGGTGGCGGCAAGATCATCGATGTGGCGAAGTACGCCGCGGCGCGCGTCGGCCTGCCAATGGTGGCCGTCGCGACGAACCTCTCGCACGACGGACTGTGCTCCCCTGTCGCCACGCTCGACAACGACAACGGCCGCGGTTCGTACGGACTGCCCACGCCCATCGGGGTCGTCATCGACCTCGATGTGATCCGTGAGGCCCCGGTCCGCTTCGTACGCTCCGGTATCGGCGACGCCATCTCCAACATCTCGGCCATCGCCGACTGGGAGCTGTCGCACATCGTCAACGGCGAGCCCGTCGACGGGCTCGCCGCCGCCATGGCCCGGACCGCCGGCGAGTCCGTGCTGCGCCACCCGGGCGGTACCGGCGACGACGAGTTCCTGGTCGTGCTCGCCGAGGCCCTGGTGCTGACCGGGATCGCCATGTCGATCAGTGGGGACACCCGGCCCTCGTCGGGGGCCTGCCACGAGATCAGCCACGCCTTCGACCTGCTCCACCCCAGGCGTGCCGCGTCGCACGGTGAGCAGGTCGGCCTCGGGGCCGCCTTCGCCATGCACCTGCGCGGTGCCCGGGAGCAGTCCGCGCTCTTCGCGGAGGTGCTGCGCCGGCACGGCCTGCCGGTGCTGCCCGAGGAGATCGGATTCTCCGCGGACGAGTTCGTCGCGGCCGTGGACTACGCACCGCAGACCCGGCCGGGGCGCTTCACCATCCTTGAGCACCTCGACCTCTCCACCGATCAGATCAGGGACGCGTACGCCGACTATGCCAAGACCATCCGTAGCTGAACTCCGCCCGGTCGTTCACCCGGCAGGTGTCAAGGACCGGCGCAGCGGAGAGCACTGGGGCGGACGCCTGTACATGCGCGAGATCTCGCTGCGCGTCACCCGCCACCTGGTGAACACCAAGGTCACGCCGAACCAGCTGACCTACCTGATGACCCTCGCCGGTGTCCTCGCCGCCCCGGCCCTGCTGGTGCCGGGCGTCTGGGGTGCCGTCCTCGGTGTGGTGATGGTCCAGCTCTACCTGCTGCTCGACTGCGTCGATGGGGAGGTCGCCCGCTGGAAGCAGCAGTTCTCGCTGTCCGGGGTGTATCTGGACCGGGTCGGCGCCTACCTGTGCGACGCGGCGGTCCTCGTCGGCTTCGGCCTGCGCGCTGCGGACCTGTGGGGCAGCGGGCGGATCGACTGGCTGTGGGCCTTCCTCGGCACCCTCGCCGCGGTCGGCGCGATGCTGATCAAGGCCGAGACCGACCTGGTCGGCGTCGCCCGCCACCAGGGCGGGCTGCCGCCGGTCAAGGACGCGGCGGCCGAGCCGCGCTCGTCCGGCATGGCGCTCGCCCGCCGGGCCGCCGCCGCGCTGAAGTTCCACCGGCTGGTCCTCGGTATCGAGGCGTCCCTGCTCATCCTGGTGCTGGCCGTCCTGGACGCGGTCCGGGGCGATCTGTTCTTCTCCCGCCTCGGCGTCGCCGTGCTGGCCGGCATCGCGCTGCTCCAGACGCTGCTGCACCTGGTGTCCATCCTCGTCTCCAGCAGGCTGAGGTGAGCGCCATGCTGCACTCTCCCGGGGGGCGACCGCCGTACCCCCGAAAAGTCGGCGCCGTCATCATCACCATGGGCAACCGCCCCGACGACCTGCGGGCCCTGCTGGACTCGGTCGCCCGGCAGGACGGCGACCCGATCGAGGTGGTCGTGGTCGGCAACGGCGCCCCGGTGGGCGACGTTCCCGAGGGCGTACGGACCGTGGAGCTGCCCGAGAACCTGGGCATCCCCGGTGGCCGTAACGCCGGCATCGAGGCCTTCGGCGCGCATGGCAAGGATGTCGACGTCCTTCTCTTCCTGGACGACGACGGCAGCCTGCCGAACACCGACACCGCCGAGCTGTGCCGCCAGGCCTTCGCGGCCGACCCGAAGCTGGGCATCATCAGCTTCCGGATCGCCGACCCGGACACCGGGCTCACCCAGCGCCGGCACGTCCCCCGGCTGCGTGCCTCCGACCCGATGCGTTCCTCACGCGTGACCACCTTCCTGGGCGGCGCCAATGCGGTGCGCACCGAGGTCTTCGCCGAGGTCGGCGGTCTCCCGGACGAGTTCTTCTACGCCCATGAGGAGACCGATCTGGCCTGGCGGGCGCTGGACGCCGGCTGGCTGATCGACTACCGCTCGGACATGGTGCTGCACCACCCGACGACCCCGCCGTCCCGGCACGCGGTCTACCACCGCATGGTGGCCCGCAACCGGGTCTGGCTGGCGCGGCGGAATCTGCCCGTCCCGCTGGTTCCGGTGTACGTCGGTGTATGGCTGCTGCTGACCCTGGCGAGACGGCCGTCGGTACCGGCTCTGAAGGCATGGTTCGGCGGCTTCAAGGAGGGCTGGACCGCTCCCTGCGGGCCCCGCCGTCCCATGAAGTGGCGTACTGTCTGGCGGCTGACGCGACTTGGCCGCCCTCCTGTCATCTGACAAGCTCTGCTCGTGAGAGCAACGGGCGTGTCCCCAGGACCCAGGCGTCCGGGCCGACTCCCGGCCGACTGCGCATCTTGAACACGAAAGTTTCAACTTGTGACTGACACAACCCATCACGGCGAGGTCGCCATGATCGCGCCCTCCTCGCCGGACGACGGCCTGTCCGCAGCGGAACTGGCCGCCAAGTACGGTCTGTCGGTGAGCGGTGCTCGGCCGGGGCTCAGCGAGTACATCCGGCAGCTGTGGGGAAGGCGCCACTTCATCATCGCCTTCTCCCGGGCGAGACTCGCTGCCCAGTACAGCCAGGCGAAGCTCGGCCAGCTCTGGCAGGTGGCCACGCCCCTGCTCAACGCCATGGTCTACTACATGATCTTCGGTCTCATCCTGAACTCGGGCAGAGGCATGTCGAAGGAGGTGTTCCTTCCCTTCCTCGTGACAGGTGTGTTCGTCTTCACCTTCACCCAGAGCTCGGTGATGGCCGGTGTCCGGGCGATATCGGGCAACCTCGGGCTGGTCAGGGCGCTGCACTTCCCGCGTGCCGCGCTGCCGGTCTCCTTCGCGCTCCAGCAGCTCCAGCAGCTGATGTACTCGATGGTCGTGCTGGTGATCGTCGCGGTCTCCTTCGGCAGCTACCCGTCGCTCGCCTGGCTGCTCGTGATCCCCGCGCTCACGCTGCAGTTCTTCTTCAACGCCGGTCTCGCGATGGTCATGGCCCGGCTGGGCAGCAAGACCCCCGACCTCGCGCAGCTGATGCCGTTCATCATGCGCACGTGGATGTACGCCTCGGGTGTGATGTTCAGCATCCCGGTGATGCTCGAGGACAAGCCGGCCTGGATCGCCGAAATCCTCCAGTGGAATCCGGCGGCCGTCTACATGGACCTGATCCGGTTCGCGCTGATCGACGGTTACGGCTCGGAGAACCTGCCCTCGCACGTCTGGGCGGTGGCGGCCGGCTGGGCGGTGCTCGTCGGCATCGGCGGGTTCGTGTACTTCTGGAAGGCTGAGGAACGGTACGGCCGTGGCTGACGAAAAGAACCACGCGAACGAAACACGCGACGAGCACGGTGTGCGGATCCCGACGGTCATCGCCGAGGACGTGCACATCGTGTACCGCGTGCACGGCGGCACGGCGAGCAAAGGCAGCGCCACCGCCGCACTCAGCCGCATCCTCAAGCGCGGGGAGTCGCCCGGCGTCCGCAGGGTGCATGCGGTCCGTGGGGTCTCCTTCACGGCGTACCGGGGCGAGGCCATCGGCCTCATCGGCACCAACGGCTCCGGGAAGTCCACGCTGCTGCGGGCCATCGCCGGTCTCCTGCCCACGGAGAGCGGCAGGGTCTACACGGACGGCCAGCCCTCGCTGCTCGGCGTCAACGCCGCGCTGATGAGCGACCTGACCGGTGAGCGGAACGTCATACTCGGCGGCCTGGCCATGGGCATGTCGCGCGAGGAGATCCGCGAGCGGTACCAGGACATCGTCGACTTCTCCGGCATCAACGAGAAGGGCGACTTCATCACCCTGCCGATGCGGACGTACTCCTCCGGCATGGCGGCCAGACTCCGGTTCTCCATCGCCGCGGCCAAGAACCACGACGTACTGATGATCGACGAGGCCCTGGCCACCGGCGACCGCAGGTTCCAGATCCGCTCCGAGGCGCGTATCCGGGAGCTCCGTAAGGAGGCAGGTACGGTCTTCCTGGTCAGCCACAGCGCCAAGTCCATCCGGGACACCTGCAACCGCGTCCTGTGGCTGGAGAAGGGCGAGCTGCTGATGGACGGGCCGACCGACGAGGTCCTCAAGGCCTACGAGAAGGAGGCCGGAAAGTAGCCGGCGGATTCGAGTGGTCCACGGCCCCCGCCGGAGAGGTCCGGTGGGGGTCCGTGCGTGTTACGGAACGGTCAAGACTGCCGGGAGGGCGTCAACACCGCGCTGCGCTGGGAAGGTTGGGGCTCAAGAAGGTGCTCTTGCAATGCTTCGGGCGCCCCGGGGCGCAGCAGTGCGTTGTACAACGTAAGCTGTAGCGGTGCCGATTCACGGCAAGTGGGGCGATACCGCCTCGCGTACCCCGCTCTCGGGCGGGTCCCACTCGGGAGGACCGGCGGCGTGTCCGAAATAGGATGTATTGGGTCGGCAGTGTAGAACGGGAGATGTGACGGCAATGGCTACGGGAGATCTCCAGCTCCGAGACGCATCCGCCGTCACCGTGCCGGGAAGTCCGCGGTGACCGGAGCCCGGGACGTGCGCACCGACCCCCACGCGCGCACCACGCTCGACAAGGCCGCGGACGAGAACTTCCCCGTGGCCCCCTTCTTCCTGCCGCGCGCCTGGCGCGGCGACCTGATGGCCGTTTACGGCTTTGCCCGTCTCGTCGACGACATCGGCGACGGCGATCTCGCCCCGGGCGGGGCCGACGCCCGGCATCTCGGCGTCGGCCCGGACCGGGCGGACGACCGGCTGGCGATGCTCGACGCCTTCGAGGCAGACCTCCACCGGGTCTTCGACGCCGACGGTGACGGCCCTCGCCACCCCCTGCTGCGTGCCCTCCGGCCGACCGTGTGCCGCCATGGACTGACCCCCCAGCCCTTCCTCGGGCTCGTCGAGGCAAACCGCCAGGACCAGCTGGTCCGGCGCTACGAGACGTACGACGACCTCGTCGCCTACTGCGAACTGTCGGCCAATCCGGTCGGTCGGCTGGTCCTCGGGATCACCGGCACGGCAAGCCCAGAGCGCATCCGCCGCTCCGACGCGGTGTGCACCGCGCTGCAGATCGTCGAGCATCTCCAGGACGTCGCCGAGGACCTCGGCCGTGACCGTATCTACCTGCCCATGGAGGACATGAAGCGGTTCCATGTCACGGAGGCCGATCTGGCCGCCCCGAGCGGGGGCGCATCGGTGCGCGCGCTGGTCGCGTTCGAAGCGGAACGCGCCCTGCGCCTGCTGAATGAAGGAACCCCCCTGGTGGGTAGCGTCCACGGCAGACTCAAGCTGCTGCTCGCCGGGTTCGTCGCCGGAGGACGTGCCGCTCTCCATGCGGTCGCGGCCGCCGGTCACGACGTACTCCCGGGACCGCCCAAGCCCACCAAGCCCGTCCTGCTGCGCGAGGTGGGTGCCGTCTTGCGAACAGCGCACAGAGAGGGGTGAGCCGGACCGTGGAGGGACCCGTGTACGTGTCCGCACCGGTACAGGCCGCGTACAGCTACTGCGAGGTGGTGACCGGAGGGCAGGCTCGCAATTTCGCCTACGGCATCAGACTGCTGCCCGCCGACAAGCGGCAGGCCATGTCCGCGCTCTACGCCTTCTCCCGGCGTGTCGACGACATCGGCGACGGCGCGCTGGCGCCGGAGGCCAAGCGGGAGCGTCTCGAATCGACCCGCGAGCTGCTCGCCCGTATCAGGAACGGTTCCGTGGCGGAGGACGACACCGACCCGGTCGCCGTGGCGCTCACCCACGCGGCACGCCGGTTCACCATCCCGCTCGGCGGGCTCGACGAGCTCATCGACGGCGTTCTGATGGACGTGCGCGGCGAGGCCTACGAGACCTGGGACGACCTCAAGGTCTACTGCCGGTGTGTCGCAGGTGCCATCGGACGGCTCTCGCTCGGCGTGTTCGGCACCCAGCCCGGCGCGCAGGGCGCCGAACGCGCCCCCGAGTACGCCGACACGCTCGGCCTCGCGCTGCAACTCACCAACATCCTCAGAGACGTTCGCGAGGACGCCGGCAACGGCCGGGTCTACCTGCCCTCCGACGACCTCGCCAAGTTCGGCTGCTCCACAGGCTTTCACAGCGCCACACCGCCCGAGGGCTCCGACTTCGCGGGACTGGTCCAGTTCGAAGTGCGCCGCGCCCGCACCCTGTTCGCCGAGGGCTACCGGCTGCTTCCCATGCTCGACCGGCGCAGCGGCGCCTGCGTCGCCGCCATGGCCGGTATCTACCGCCGGCTCCTCGACCGGATCGAGCGCGACCCTGAGTCCGTGCTGCGCGGCCGGGTCTCCCTGCCGGGCCGTGAAAAGGCCTATGTCGCGGTGCGCGGACTGTCCGGCCTCGACGCGCGGACGATCTCCCGGCAGACCGTGAGGAGGCGGGCGTGATGCGAGCCGAACGAGACGCAACCGATCGCCGCGGCCCTGCGTCACTGCCTGCGACGACGCGCCGAACGTGCGGCATCGGCCCGACCGGAGGGGAGGGGGCATGACACACGACCCCAGACGGTCCGGGCATGCCGTGGTCGTCGGCGGAGGGCTTGCCGGCATCACGTCGGCGCTGGAACTGGCCGACGCCGGAATGCGGGTGACCCTGCTCGAGGGCCGTCCGCGGCTCGGCGGACTGGTCTTCTCGTTCCGGCGCGGCGAACTCACCGTCGACAATGGCCAGCATGTGTATCTGCGCTGCTGCACCGCGTACCGGTGGTTCCTCGACCGCGTCGGCGGAGCCCCACTGGCGCCCATTCAGGACCGGCTCGACGTACCGGTTCTCGACGTGGCGCACCGCAACGGACCGCGGCTCGGCCGACTGCGCCGTGCCGCGCTGCCGGTGCCGCTCCACCTGGCCGCCAGCCTCGCCACCTATCCGCACCTCTCGCTCGCCGAGCGGGCGTCCGTCGGGCGTGCCGCCCTCGCGCTGAAGGGGCTGGACCCGGCCGACCCGGCCCTGGACGGCATCGACTTCGCGACCTGGCTCGGCCGCCACGGCCAGTCGGCCCGTACCGTCGAGGCGCTCTGGGATCTGGTCGGTGTCGCCACGCTCAACGCCACCGCGGCGCACGCCTCCATGGGCCTCGCCGCGATGGTCTTCAAGACCGGACTCCTCTCCGACCCGGGCGCCGCCGACATCGGCTGGTCTCAGGTGCCCCTCGGTGAACTGCACCACACACTGGCCCGCAAGGCCCTGGACTCCGCGGGCGTACGAACCGAGCTGCGCACCCGCGTCAGCGCCATCTCCCGTACTGAGGGCGGTAGTTGGCACGTCGACGTTCCCGGCGAGCGGCTCGAGGCCGACGCGGTCGTCCTCGCCGTGCCGCAGCAGGAGACACACGGTCTGCTGCCGCACGGGGCGCTCGACGACCCCGGCATGCTGCTGGACATCGGTACCGCGCCCATCCTGAACGTCCATGTCGTCTACGACCGGAAGGTGCTGCACCGGCCCTTCTTCACCGCGCTCGGCAGCCCGGTGCAGTGGGTCTTCGACCGCACCGACGCCTCCGGGCTCACCGGCGGCGGCCAGTACCTCGCGGTGTCGCAGTCCGCGGCCCACGACGACATCGACACCCCGGTCGCCGAACTGCGCGAGCGGTATCTCCCCGAACTCGAGCGACTGCTGCCCGCGGCACGCCGCGCACAGGTACGGGACTTCTTCGTCACCCGGGAGCGGACAGCCACGTTCGCCCCCACTCCCGGCGTCGGACGGCTGCGCCCCGCGGCCCGTACGAACGCCCCCGGCCTGTATCTGGCCGGCGCGTGGACGGCCACTGGCTGGCCCGCGACCATGGAGGGCGCCGTGCGCAGTGGCATCACCGCTGCGGGCGCGGCACTCTCCTCACTTGGCCGCCCCCACCGCCATCCACTGAAGGAGGCGGTGTGAGCACCGTTCCCGCAACAAGAGGAGAGACCGTGCCGATTGTGCCCTCGGCGAATCCGGCTGTCGACACCGCGGACGTCGCCGCGCTGCTCGATCGCGGCAAAACCCTGTCCACCCCGGTGCTGCGCACCGTCGTGGACCGGCTTGCCGCGCCCATGGACACCGTCGCCGCGTACCACTTCGGTTGGATCGACGAGCAGGGCCGTCCCGCCGACGGTGACGGCGGGAAGGCCGTACGTCCCGCACTCGCGCTGCTCTCCGCGGAGGCGGCCGGCGCCGCCCCCGAGGCCGGCATCCCCGGTGCGGTCGCCGTCGAGCTGGTGCACAACTTCTCGCTGCTGCACGACGACCTGATGGACGGCGACGAGCAGCGGCGCCACCGGGACACCGTGTGGAAGGTGTACGGGCCGGCCCAGGCCATCCTGGTCGGCGACGCCCTCTTCGCACTGGCCAATGAGGTCCTGCTGGAGCTCGGCACGGTCGAGGCAGGGCGGGCCACCCGCCGGCTGACCACCGCCAGCCGCAAGCTGATCGACGGCCAGGCGCAGGACATCAGCTACGAGCACCGGGAGCGGGTCACCGTCGAGCAGTGCCTGGAGATGGAGGGCAACAAGACGGGTGCCCTGCTCGCCTGTGCCTGTTCCATCGGTGCGGTGCTCGGCGGCGCCGATGACCGTACCGCCGACACCCTGGAGGCGTACGGCTACCACCTCGGCCTCGCCTTCCAGGCGGTCGACGACCTGCTGGGCATCTGGGGCGACCCCCAGTCCACCGGCAAGCAGACCTGGAGCGACCTGCGCCAGCGCAAGAAGTCCCTGCCGGTCGTGGCCGCACTCGCCGCGGGCGGCAGGGCCTCGGAACGGCTCGGTGAGCTGCTCGCCGCCGATGCCAAGAGCAGCGACTTCGACAGCTTCTCCGAGGAGGAGTTCGCCACCAGGGCGGCCCTGATCGAGGAGGCGGGCGGCCGCGAGTGGACCTCCCAGGAGGCCCGTCGGCAGCACACCATCGCCGTCGAGGCCCTGCACGGAGTCGACATGCCGGAACGGGTAAGGGAGCAGCTGACCGCACTCGCCGACTTCGTGGTCGTGCGCAAGAGATGACCGCCGTACTCCGCATATCCGTGTCATCCGGGGGTTAGCCCGCTCAGCCCCCGGACCCCCAAGCAGTCGCCGGCCGGCGCCCACACCGGGTGCCGGCCGACGGCGGACCAGCAGACGACCGACTGACTGCACAGAGGGGAAGCCATGACAGCGACGACCGACGCGAGCCCCGCGGCCGGCGAACCGATCAACACCGTGCTCGACGCCGCGCGCCGGGCCACCGAGCGCGGCATCGAGCACCTGCTCGCCCGGCAGGACAGCCAGGGCTGGTGGAAGGGTGACCTCGAGACCAACGTCACCATGGACGCCGAGGACCTGATGCTCCGTCAGTTCCTCGGTATCCGGGACCAGCGGACCACCGAGGCGGCCGCCCTTCACGTCCGGGGTGAGCAGTTGCCCGACGGAACCTGGGCCACCTTCTACGGCGGGCCCGGCGAACTCTCCGCCACCATCGAGGCGTATGTGGCGCTCAGGCTGGCCGGAGACGCCCCCGACGAGCCCCATATGGCCCGTGCCTCCGCCTGGGTCAGGGCGAACGGCGGCATGGCAGCGGCCCGGGTCTTCACCCGGATCTGGCTGTCCCTCTTCGGCTGGTGGAAGTGGGACGACCTGCCGGAACTGCCACCCGAGCTGATCTTCCTGCCCAAATGGTTCCCGCTCAACATCTACGACTTCGGCTGCTGGGCCCGGCAGACCATCGTTCCGCTGACGATCGTCTCCGCGAAGCGCCCGGTGCGGCCGGCCCCCTTCGCCCTCGACGAGCTGCACACCGACCCCCGCGACCCGAACCCGGCCAGGCCCCTCGCCTCCGCCGCCACGTGGGACGGGGTCTTCCAACGGCTCGACAAGGGCCTGCACCTCTACCGCAAGGTCGCCCCGCGCACTCTGCGCCGGGCCGCCATGAACGCCGCGGCACGCTGGATCGTGGAACGCCAGGAGAACGACGGCTGCTGGGGAGGGATTCAGCCACCCGCCGTCTACTCGCTCATCGCCCTCCATCTGCTCGGATACGACCTGGAGCACCCGGTGCTGCGGGCCGGCCTCGAATCGCTCGACCGCTTCGCCGTGTGGCGCGAGGACGGCGCCCGCATGATCGAGGCCTGCCAGTCACCGGTCTGGGACACCTGCCTCGCTCTCATCGCCCTCGTCGACGCCGGGCTGAGCCCGGACCACCCCGCGCTCGTCAAGGCCGCCGACTGGATGCTCGGCGAGGAGGTGGTACGCCCCGGCGACTGGGCGGTGCGCAGGCCCGGACTCGCCCCGGGAGGCTGGGCGTTCGAGTTCCACAACGACAACTACCCGGACATCGACGACACCGCCGAGGTCGTTCTCGCGTTGCGACGGGTGAAGCATCCCGAGCCGAAGCGGGTCTCCCGCTCCGTCGACCGGGCGGTGCGCTGGAGTGTCGGCATGCAGTCGAAGAACGGCGCCTGGGGGGCGTTCGACGCCGACAACACCAGCACCCTGCCCAACCGGCTGCCGTTCTGCGACTTCGGTGAGGTCATCGATCCGCCGTCGTCCGATGTCACCGCGCATGTCGTGGAGATGCTGGCCGGCGAGGGCAAGTCGCATCATTCGAGCACCCGCCGGGGCATCGCCTGGCTGCTCGCGGAACAGGAGCCGTCCGGCGCCTGGTTCGGCCGCTGGGGCGTGAACTACATCTACGGCACGGGGTCGGTGGTGCCTGCCCTCACCGCCGCGGGACTGCCGACCTCGCATCCGGCGATCCGCCGGGCCGTCGCCTGGCTGGAATCGGTTCAGAACGACGACGGCGGCTGGGGCGAGGATCTCCGCTCCTACCTCGACAAGGGGCGGATCGGGCAAGGCGACTCGACCGCTTCCCAGACCGCCTGGGCGCTGCTGGCGCTGCTGGCGGCGGGGGAGCGGGAGAGCAAGTCCGCCGAGCGCGGCATCGCCTGGCTCGCCGAAAACCAGAGGGAGGACGGCTCCTGGGACGAGCCGTACTTCACCGGTACCGGCTTCCCCTGGGACTTTTCCATCAACTACCACCTGTACCGGCAGGTGTTCCCGCTCACCGCTCTCGGCCGGTACGTCCATGGAGCGGTGACACACCAGGAGGCAACCCTCGAGCCTGCCGGCCTCGCCGACAGCACCGCACAGGGTGAGGGAAGTTGATGGACGGCACCACGGGGCCCGCACCGCTGCTGATCGCCTGCGCACTGGGGATCGAGCGCTTCGCCCTGCGCGGGGCGGGGCGGGGCGACGTCGCCGGCCCGGTGACCCTCCTCCGTACCGGAATGGGCCCCCGGGCCGCCGAGCGTGCGCTGGTACGTACCCTTGCCGAGCCGGCCTGGCAGGACGCGATGGTCGTCGCGGCGGGCTTCTGCGCCGGGCTCACACCCGGCATGCATCCCGGGGACCTGGTGGTCGCCGATGAGACCAGGGACCCTCGGGGCGCCACGCCGTGCACCGGCACGGGGCTGCTCGCCCAGGCGCTTGCCGACGTGGTCCCGGTGCGCACCGTCCACACCGGCCCACTGGCCGGGTCCGATCATGTCGTACGCGGCCAGGAGCGGGCCGAACTGCGCGTCACCGGGGCGATCGCGGTGGATATGGAGTCCGCCGCCACGCTGTGGACCGCGACACGGGGCGGGGCCCGCCCGGTTGCGGCCGTCCGGGTGGTCGTGGACGCTCCAGAGCATGAACTCGTCCGGATCGGCACGCTGCGCGGTGGAATATCAGCTTTCCGCGTTCTGTGTGCCGTTCTGCCCGCATTTCACGAATGGCACCGTTCCTTGCTGCTCCCCCGGAGGTGAGCCAGATGGCCATGCCGCTTCGTCAGTCCATCAAAGTCGCGACGTATCTGTTCGAACAGCGACTCCGCAAGCGTGACAAGTTTCCGTTGATCGTCGAACTCGAGCCGCTCTACGCCTGCAATCTGAAGTGCGAGGGCTGCGGCAAGATCCAGCATCCGGCCGGAATTCTCAAGCAGCGAATGCCCGTGGCCCAGGCCGTGGGCGCCGTTCTGGAATCGGGTGCCCCGATGGTTTCGATCGCGGGCGGCGAGCCCTTGATGCACCCTCAGATCGACGAGATCGTACGGCAGCTGGTGGCCAGGAAGAAATATGTCTTCCTCTGCACCAACGCGCTGCTGCTGCGCAAGAAGATCGGTCAATTCAAGCCGTCGCCGTATTTCGCCTTCGCGGTGCACATCGACGGACTGCGTGAGCGGCACGACGAATCCGTGGCCAAGGAAGGTGTGTTCGACGAGGCGGTCGAGGCCATCAAGGAGGCCAAGAAGCGCGGCTTCCGGGTCACCACCAACTCGACCTTCTTCAACACCGATACCCCGCAGACCGTCGTGGAGGTACTCAACTACCTCAACGACGAACTCAAGGTGGACGAGATGATGATCTCGCCCGCGTACGCCTACGAGAAGGCGCCCGACCAGGAGCACTTCCTGGGCGTCGAGCAGACCCGCGAGCTGTTCAGGAAGGCCTTCGCCGGCGGCAACCGGCGGCGCTGGCGGCTCAACCACTCACCGCTCTTCCTGGACTTCCTGGAGGGCAAGGTCGACTTCCAGTGCACCGCCTGGGCCATCCCCAACTACTCGCTGTTCGGCTGGCAGCGCCCCTGCTATCTGATGGCCGACGGGTATGTGCCGACCTACCGGGAGCTCGTCGAGAAGACCGACTGGAGCGCGTACGGCCGTGGCAAGGACCCGCGCTGCGCCAACTGCATGGCGCACTGCGGCTACGAACCGACCGCCGTCCTCGCCACGATGGGGTCGCTCAAGGAGTCCCTCAGGGCGGCCCGCGACACCGTCACCGGAAACCGCGGGTGAGCTGACATGGCCGCTCAGGAGCCGGTCGCCGTGGGGCTCCCGGGGCTGCGGGCCCGGCCGGTCGCCCCGCCCCGCCGCAAGAGCCGGCAGATCATGGTCGGAACGGTGGCTGTCGGTGGGGATGCGCCGGTGTCGGTGCAGTCGATGACGACGACGCGTACGTCGGACATCGGGGCGACGCTGCAGCAGATCGCCGAGCTGACGGCGGCGGGCTGCCAGATCGTGCGGGTGGCGTGCCCGACGCAGGACGACGCGGACGCGCTGGCGACCATCGCGAAGAAGTCGCAGATCCCGGTGATCGCGGACATTCACTTCCAGCCGAAGTACGTGTTCGCGGCGATCGACGCGGGCTGTGCGGCGGTGCGGGTGAACCCGGGCAACATCAAGCAGTTCGACGACAAGGTCAAGGAGATCGCGCGGGCCGCGAAGGACGCGGGCACCCCGATCCGCATCGGTGTCAACGCCGGCTCGCTGGACCGCCGGCTGCTGCAGAAGTACGGCAAGGCCACTCCCGAGGCGCTGGTGGAGTCCGCGCTGTGGGAGGCGTCGCTGTTCGAGGAGCACGACTTCCGCGACATCAAGATCTCGGTCAAGCACAACGACCCGGTGGTGATGGTCGAGGCCTACCGACAGCTGGCGGCGCAGTGCGACTACCCGCTGCACCTCGGTGTCACCGAGGCGGGCCCGGCGTTCCAGGGCACGATCAAGTCCGCTGTCGCCTTCGGCGCGCTGCTGTCGCAGGGCGTCGGTGACACCATCCGGGTGTCGCTGTCCGCGCCGCCGGCGGAGGAGGTCAAGGTCGGCATCGCGATCCTGGAGTCGCTCAATCTGCGTCAGCGTCGGCTGGAGATCGTCTCCTGCCCGTCCTGCGGCCGGGCGCAGGTGGATGTGTACAAGCTGGCGGAGGAGGTCACGGCGGGTCTGGAGGGCATGGAGGTGCCGCTTCGGGTCGCCGTGATGGGCTGTGTCGTCAACGGCCCGGGCGAGGCCCGTGAGGCGGACCTGGGTGTGGCCTCCGGCAACGGCAAGGGTCAGATCTTCGTCAAGGGCGAGGTCATCAAGACCGTGCCTGAGTCGAAGATCGTGGAGACCCTGATCGAAGAGGCCATGAAGATCGCCGAACAGATGGAGAAGGACGGCATTCCCACGGGGGTGCCCCGAGTCTTCGTGAGCTGAAGAGGATCAGAGAGGGGGCCGTATCATGACGATCCTGGAGAACATCCGCGGTCCGCACGACCTGAAGGGGCTGACCGAGGCGGAGATCGGTGAACTGGCCGAAGAGATCAGGCATTTCCTGATCCACGCGGTTGCCAGAACCGGAGGCCATCTGGGGCCCAATCTGGGCGTGGTCGAGCTCTCCATCGCCCTCCACAGGGCCTTCGACTCACCCGTCGACCGCATTCTGTGGGACACCGGACACCAGAGCTATGTGCACAAACTCCTCACCGGGCGGCAGGACTTCTCCAAGCTGCGCGGCAAGGGCGGGCTCTCCGGCTATCCGTCGCGCGCGGAGTCCGGGCACGATGTCATCGAGAACTCGCACGCCTCCACCGTCCTCGGCTGGGCGGACGGGTTGGCCAAGTCCCATCAGGTGCTCGGCAGCACCGGACATGTCGTCGCGGTCATCGGAGACGGGGCGCTCACCGGCGGCATGGCCTGGGAGGCACTCAACAACATAGCCGCCGCCAAGGACCGCCCGCTGATCATCGTCGTCAACGACAACGAACGCTCGTACGCGCCGACGATCGGTGGTCTCGCCAACCATCTCGCCACCCTGCGGACGACCGACGGCTACGAACGCTTCCTCGCCTGGGGCAAGCAGGTCCTCCAGCACACCCCGGTCATCGGACAGCCGCTGTACGAGTCGCTGCACGGCGCGAAGAAGGGATTCAAGGACGCCTTCGCCCCGCAGGGCATGTTCGAGGACCTGGGGCTGAAGTACGTGGGCCCCGTCGACGGGCACGACGTCATGGCCGTCGAGTCGGCACTGCGCCGCGCGAAACGCTTCCATGGTCCCGTACTGGTGCACTGTCTGACCGAGAAGGGCCGGGGCTACCAGCCCGCGCTCGACGACAAGGCGGACCGCTTCCACACGGTCGGGGTCATGGACCCGCTCACCTGCGAGCCGTTGACGCCGTCCGACGGGCCCTCCTGGACGTCCGTCTTCGGTGACGAATTGGCCGCGATCGGCGCCGAGCGGCCGGACGTCGTGGCGATCACCGCCGCGATGCTGCATCCCACAGGGCTCACCCGGTTCGCCGAGAGCTTCCCCGACCGGGTCTGGGACGTGGGCATCGCCGAGCAGCACGCCGCCGTCTCGGCGGCCGGGCTTGCCACCGGCGGTCTGCACCCGGTCGTCGCCGTCTACGCCACCTTCCTCAACCGCGCCTTCGACCAAGTGCTGATGGACGTGGCCCTGCACCGGTGCGGAGTCACCTTCGTGCTCGACCGGGCCGGAATCACCGGGGTCGACGGGCCCTCGCACAACGGCATGTGGGACATGTCGATCCTCCAGGTCGTTCCCGGTCTCAGGATCGCCGCCCCGCGTGACGCCGCTCAACTGCGTGCCCAGCTGCGCGAAGCGGTGGTGGTGGCGGACGCACCGACCGTGCTGCGCTTCCCCAAGGAGTCGGTGGGGCCCGACATTCCCGCCGTCGACCGGATCGGCGGCCTGGACGTCCTGCTCCGCTCCGGCTCCGACGTGCTGCTGGTCTCGGTGGGCGCGCTCGCTCCGGTCTGCCTGCACGCCGCCGGTCTGCTGGAGGACCGCGGTATCGGCTGCACGGTGGTCGACCCGCGCTGGGTCAAACCGGTCGACGAACAGCTCGCCCCCCTCGCCGAAGCACACCGCCTCGTCGCGGTCGTCGAGGACAACAGCCGCACCGGCGGGGTCGGTTCGGCTGTCGGGCAGGCGCTGCGCGACGCGGACGTCGACGTACCGCTGCGCACGTTCGGCATTCCCGAGCAGTTCCTCGCGCACGCCAAACGCGGCGAGGTGCTCGCCGACATCGGGCTCACCCCCGTGGAGATCGCGGGGCGGATCAGCGCCGCCCTGGCAGGCAAGGAGAGCAGACCATGACAGTGGCCGGGCCGAAGGAGCAGCAGGGGTTCGACCTGGCGTCGCTCCTCGCCGAGCGCGGGGCCGAGCGCTACGAGTTGCATGCGCGGTATCTCAACCACCAACTGCCGCGCATGCTGCGCACCATCGGCTTCGACAAGATGTACGAGCGCGCCGAGGGCGCCTACTTCTGGGACGCCGAGGGCAACGACTACCTCGACATGCTCGCCGGCTTCGGGGTGATGGGCCTCGGGCGGCACCATCCGGTCGTCCGCAAGGCGCTGCACGACGTCCTCGACGCCTCGCTCGCCGACCTCACCCGCTTCGACTGCCAGCCGCTGCCCGGTCTGCTGGCCGAGAAGCTGCTCGCGCACAGTCCCGGCCTGGACCGGGTGTTCTTCGGCAACAGCGGTACGGAAGCGGTGGAGACCGCGCTGAAGTTCGCCCGGTACGCCACCGGCCGGCCCAGGGTCCTGTACTGCGATCACGCCTTCCACGGGCTGACCACCGGCTCCCTGTCGGTCAACGGCGAAGCGGGATTCCGGGACGGCTTCGCGCCGCTGCTGCCCGACACCGCGGTGCCGCTGGGCGATCTGGATGCCCTGGAGCGGGAGCTCCGCCGCGGGGACGTGGCGGCGCTGATCGTCGAGCCGGTCCAGGGCAAGGGGGTGCACCCGGCGCCGCCCGGATATCTGCGTGCCGCCCAGGAACTGCTGCGCCGGCACAAGGCGCTGCTGATCGCCGACGAGGTGCAGACCGGGCTCGGCAGGACCGGAGATTTCTACGCCTACCAGCACGAGGAGGGTGTGGAGCCGGATCTGGTGTGTGTGGCGAAGGCGCTCTCGGGCGGCTATGTGCCGGTCGGTGCGACCCTCGGCAAGGAGTGGATCTTCAAGAAGGTCTACTCCTCGATGGACCGGGTGCTGGTGCACTCCGCCAGCTTCGGCTCCAATGCCCAGGCCATGGCGGCCGGCCTGGCCGTGCTCTCCGTGATGGAGAACGAACAGATCGTGGCCAATGCGCGCAGGACCGGTGAACTGCTGAAGTCGAGGCTGGCCGGTCTGGTCGACCGCTATGAGCTGCTGAGCGAGGTGCGCGGCCGTGGTCTGATGATCGGCATCGAATTCGGCAGGCCACGCTCGATGGGGCTGCTCAGCCGCTGGACGATGCTCCAGGTGGCCCGCAAGGGGCTCTTCGCACAGATGGTGGTCGTGCCACTGCTGCGGCGGCACCGGATCCTCGCCCAGGTCTCCGGCGACCACATGGAAGTGATCAAGCTGATTCCGCCGCTGATCGTGGGGGAGAAGGAGGTGGACCGCTTCGTCGAAGCCTTCACCGCGGTGATGGACGACGCCCACTCGGGGGGCGGTCTGATCTGGGACTTCGGGCGGACACTGGTGAAGCAGGCCAGGGGCGGCCAGTAAATCTTGCCTCTCGGGCAAGTTATTTGCCTCAAAGGCAAGAAGTCTGGCTCAATGGAGTCATGAACACCCCTCTCGAGGAGCCTGCGGAGGGCCTGCCAGTCGCCCCCCGGCTCCGAGAACTCCGCCGCCGGGGCGGTCTCACCCTGGAGGCCGCCGCGCAGCGCGCCGGCCTCTCCCCGGCATACCTCTCCCGGCTGGAGACCGGGCAGCGGCAGCCCTCGCTCCCGATGCTGCTCGCGCTCGCCCGTATCTACGGTACGACCGTGTCGGAGCTGCTCGGCGAGACGCCCGCCGAGCGCGACCCGGTGCTGCGCGCCGCCGAGACCGCCGAGCGGGCCCAGGAGGCCGACGGCTGGACGTACCGGCAGGCCGGCGGCTCAGGACGGGCCATGCAGGCGCTCCATGTGCGGGTGCCGCATACCGCCCGGGGAGACCAGGTGCGGGTCCATCCCGGCGAGGAGTGGCTGTACGTGCTGTCCGGCCGGCTGCGGCTGGCACTGGGAGAGCGCGTGTACGAACTCGGGCCCGGAGACTCCGCCCACTTCGACTCGCTCACCCCGCACCGGATCACCGCCGTCACCCAGGACGGTGCCGAGCTGCTCTTCGTCCATACGCTGCTGCAGACCGCCGCCGCCGAGCTGTGCCTCGGCGGCGGTATGACCCCGCACCCCAACCAGGAGATCTGACATGTCGGAAGAGAAGCCCACCCGCCGCCTCGAGGACAAGTTCCCGAAGGCCCTCTGGATCCGTCTGTTCGTCTACATCGTGGCCGGCCACCTTCTCGCGGCCTTCATCTACCTGCTGTTCGAGATCGGCGCGTCGCAGAACTGAGTCAGCCCGCGTCCAGAAGGCGCTCGCGCAGCCGCTCCAGGGTCTCGGGCGTCAGCCCCAGACCCTCGGCGAGATAGCGGTCCGCGCTGCCCCAGGTCTCGTCGATCGCGGCGAAGGCCGCGGCCAGGTACTCGGCGCGGGCGTCGAAGAGCGGGCTGAGCAGCTCCATGACCTCGGGCGACATCGCGGCCGCCGAGTTGTCGCCCCGCTGGACCTTGTAACGGCGGTGCGTGGCGTTCGACTCCAGGTAGTCGGCCTCGATGGCATCGCGCTCGACGCCGATCGCGAGCAGGGTCACCGCGATCGAGAGGCCCGCGCGATCCTTGCCCGCAGCACAGTGCATGAGTGCCGGGACGCTGTCCTCGGCGAGTGCGTGCAGCACCCGGCTGTGCTCGGCGGTGCGCTGCGTGATGATCATTCGGTACGACTCGGTCATCCGGCCTGCCGCCTTGTCGTCGGCGAGGGCGGCCCGCAGCTGGTCGAGGTCGCCGTCACGGACCATCTTCCAGAACTCCGCCCCGTCCGCCGGGTCGGAGAGCGGTATGTTCACGTTCCGTACACCCGGCAGTTCGACGTCGGGGCCCTCCAGCTTCTGGTCCGCCGCATTGCGGAAGTCGAAGATCGTGTGCAGCCCCAGCGAGGCGAGGAAGGTCGCGTCGGTCTCGGTGGCGTGCGCCAGGTGCCCGCTCCGGAACAGCCGCCCGTACCGCACTCGTCGGCCGTCCGCGGTCGGCAGCCCGCCCACATCGCGGAAGTTGCGCACTCCGGTGAGTTCGGGCTCGGTCGACGGCACCTGCGGAGTCTGCTGTGTCACGGGGGCTCCTGACGTGTCACTGCCGTCGGCGCTGCTCGCCGTCGGCCCGCGCCCGACGATACGACACCGCTTCCTGGGGCAACCATCTTGTCCCTCCGCGCTTCCGTCCGCGGAAGCGCGAGATAAGTCCGAATTGAGGGCTTTGGTGGAAAGTTTCCATAACTCTCCACATATGGCAGGTTGTTGAATTGCCGGGAGTTCCGGATCGTGAGCAGGATCATACCGGTGACCGTGCGTGGCGATCTTCCGGTTGAGAATTCCCGTGGCCAGGCGGGGCGTAATGATCGAATTGGACGGAGGGTCACGAGAATTCCCTCCTGATATTCCGTAGGTGAATGCGGTGGAAATGCCGCAGCTTGTTCGATCGAGTCGTGCTCGTTTAGCGTCACGCTCGATCCGGACGGGCCGCCGAATCCTGCCGCCGTCCGGGACCGCTGATCCCTTACCCACGCGCGGCAGGAGCGGGGGACCCAGGTAAGCCGCCGCATCCGAAGAGTCCGGACGGCTGGGGGTGAAGTCGCCTTCCTGCGTGACCGGGCAGCTCCAGCCCGAACCCGACAGCTCACCTCGTAGGCGCCGGAGAGGAATTCGACATGCCTGCGAAGGCCAAGCACCGCCGTCCCAAGTCCCGTTCGATCACCCGTCGATTCCTCACCATGGGAACCGGTGGCGCCGCACTCGCCATCCCGCTCATCGGCGCCACCGGCGCTCACGCCGCCGAACAGGCCGCACCGGCCGGGGCGTCCCAGAAGATCGCCTCCACGGTCGCCTCCGCACCGGCCGTCCAACAGGACGCCGTTCCCCGGACGTACACCGTGGCCGCCGGTGACTGCCTGTCGGAGATAGCCGATGAACACCAGGTGCGCGGCGGCTGGCTGAAGCTGTACACGGACAACCGTCGGGTCATCGGCGGCGACCCCGCCGTTATCCACCCGGGCATGAAGCTCACCATCGGCGCGACGTCCCAGGCGAAGCCCGCCCCGGCCCCCGGCGCATCCGCCGCCCCGGCCTCGGCCGCCTCCCAGGCGGAGCCCGCCGCCCCCACCGGATTCACCGCGCCGGTCAACGCGAGCATCACCACCCCGTACCACCAGGCGGGCGGCATGTGGTCCAGCGGCTACCACACCGGTGTCGACTTCGCCGTCCCCACCGGCACCAGCGTGAAGGCCGTGGCCGCGGGCACCGTCGTCTCCGCCGGCTGGGCCGGCGCGTACGGCAACGAGGTCGTCATCCGGCACGCCGACGGCAAGTACTCCCAGTACGCCCACCTCTCCTCCCTCTCCGTCTCGGCGGGGCAGAGTGTGAGCGCGGGGCAGCAGATCGGTCTCTCCGGCAGCACCGGCAACTCCTCCGGCCCGCACCTCCACTTCGAGATCCGGACCACCCCGAGCTACGGATCCGACATCGACCCGCTGGCCTACCTGCGCGAGCACGGTGTCTCTCTCTGACGCACAGGACATGTCGCCACAGTCGGCCGGGAACCATTCCCGGTCGGCTGGTGGTCCATGTCACGCGCCGTCAACCCCTCCTTACGATGGCGTAGGTCACTTGCCAAGGTGAATGATGGCTCGACGTGGCAGACGATTCGACATCAAGAAACATGGGCGCACTCGGGTCGTACGTGGCTGTCGGTGACAGCTTCACGGAGGGGGTCGGAGATCCCGGCCCGGACGGGCAGTTCGTCGGCTGGGCCGACCGGCTCGCCGTCCTCCTCGCCGACCGGCTGCCCGACCAGCACGCCTTCCGGTACGCCAATCTCGCCGTTCGCGGCAGACTCCTCGACCAGATCGTCGAGGAACAGATCCCCAGGGCGAAGGAACTCGCCCCCGAACTGGTCACCTTCTGTGCCGGTGGCAACGACATCATCCGCCCCGGCAGCGACCCCGACGACGTCGCGGAACGCCTCGAACGCGCCGTCGCCGACCTCACCTCGGCCGTCGGTACGGTCATGGTGACCACCGGCTTCGACACCCGCGGGATCCCGGTGTTCCGCCACCTGCGTGGCAAGGTCGCCACGTACACGGCCCATGTCCGGGCCATCGCCGACCGCTACGAGTGCCCGGTGCTCGACCTGTGGTCGCTCAAGTCCGTCCAGGACAGGCGCGCCTGGGACGACGACCGGCTGCACCTCTCGCCCGAGGGGCACACCCGCGTCGCCCTGCGCGCCGCCCAGGTGCTCGGCCTGGACGTCCCGGCCGACCCGGACCAGCCCTGGCCGCCGGAGCCGCCCCGCGGCACCCTCGAAGTGCGCCGGGACGACATCCACTGGGCGCGCGAGCACCTCGTACCGTGGATCGGGCGCAGGCTGCGCGGAGAGAGCTCCGGGGATCATGTGGAGCCGAAGCGGCCGGACCTGCTTCCGCTGTGAGGCCCTTGTAGCGCCGGGACCCGTTCCAGCACACCGCCCGCGAACACGTCGTACAGCGGCAGCGACTCCAGATGGACATAGCCGATGTGGCAGTCGCACACCGCGAGCGGGCAGGCGCGGGGGCGCAGTGCCCGGCGGTACGAGCCGTCGTAGAGATTGCCGAGCTCGTCGCGGACGAAGTGGCAGCGGCGCACCGTACCCTCCCCGTCCACCGAGATGACCGACTCGCCCGTGCGGCAGGGAAGGCCCGAGGAGCGGTGCGGGTGCCTGCTGTACGGGAAGAGGGGGTCCAGGGCCGTCCAGAGCTCGGCCTCCTCGTCGGTGTAGGTGTGGCCCTCCGCGGCATTCACCCACAGATAGACCTCGGCGGGCAGCGCGGAGCGCAGCCTGCGCGCCTCCTGAAGGTGTTCGGGGAGGCCGACCACGCCGACGCTGAACCGCACCCCGCGCGCGGCGAGTTCACGGCATTTGGTGAGGAAACGGTCGTACGGCGTCTGGCCCGGGTGGTAGGTGCACCACAGGGCGAGCGTGTCCAGGTCGGCGTCCGCGGTCCAGTCTGTGCGGCAGCTGAGGTTGGTCTGGATGGCGACCCGCCGGATGTGCGGCCGGTGCGACAGCTCGACGAGGGTGCGGCGGTACCAGGACCGCACCAGCCCTTCGCCCCACGGGGTGAACAGGACGGACAGCCGGTCCTCCTGATCGGCCGCAGCCCAGGCGGTGAAACGCTCCAGCGCCGCGCGGTCCGCCCTCAGTTGTTCACGGCTGTCGCGGCGCTTGGCGAAGGGGCAGTAAGGACAGTCGTAGTCGCAGGAGGCGAGCGGGCCCCGGTAGAGGATCGTCAGGTCCATGGCGGGCTCGTCACTTGAGTTCGTACGCGGCCATGGCGGCCCGTACCCGGGGGGAGAACAGGGCAGGGCCGACGGCGTCCGAGTGGGCGAGCCCCTCGGCGGACAGCCGCAGCCGGTGCGTACCCTCGTCCAGCCAGCCGCGCTCGGCGAAGGAAGCCAGTTCGGCGGGGAAATCCTCGGCGGGCGTGGAGCCGAAGCGGTCCCGGTAGTCGCCCGGATCCATCCCCTCCGCCTGGAGCAGCGACTGGAGCAGATGGCGGCGGCGTCCCTCGTCCCCGTCGATCTGGCGGCCCACCTCGGCTCGGGCGAAGTCCTCGGTGGTGATGTACGTGTCGATGATGGTGCGGATCTCACGCATGTCGACGGCGTAGTCGAAGGAGTAGTGGAGCGAAGACGTGTACGAGCGCGCGCCGCATCCGAGGCCGATCATGCCGTCGGTCTGGCAGGCGTAGTCGTCGGCGCCCACGGCAGGCGCGTCCGTACGGCGGAACATGCGCATCGACACCTGCTCGTAGCCGTGGGCCAGGAGATGGTCACGGCCCTGGCGGTACAGGCGCAGTCGCTGCTCGTCCCATTCGGCGGCGGGCGTGGCCGACTGACGGCCGAGCCCGGTCAGCGGACGGACGTACAGCGGATAGAGGTACAGCTCCTCCGGCTTCCAGGCGAGCGCGGCATCCAGTGAATGCTGCCAGCTGTGCTCGGTCTGGCCGTCGATGCCGTAGATCAGGTCGATGTTGAGGACGGGTATCCGGGTTTCGCGTATCCGGGCCAGAGCGGCCTCGACATCGGCGCGCCGCTGCGGGCGCACCGCCGCCCGGGCCTCGCCGTCGACGAAGCTCTGCACGCCGAGGCTGAGCCGTGTGGTGCCGCGCTCGGCCAGCACGGCCAGCCGGTCCGCGGTGGCGGTGGCGGGGGAGGCCTCGACGGAGAGCGGCACCGCCCGCAGATCGGCGCCCATGCGCTGCTCGGCGATGTCGCACAGCCGCTCCAGTTCGGCGGCCGTGAGGAATGTGGGTGTGCCGCCGCCGAAGGCAGTGGTGGCGAAACGCACCGGGCCCTCGTCGCCGAGCGCTTCGCGGACGGCGGTCGCCTGACGGTCCATGGCATCGAGATAGCGGGTGGTGAGCCCGTCCGGGGCGCCGATCCGGGTGAAGAGATTGCAGAAGCCGCAGCGCACCTCGCAGAACGGGATGTGCAGATAGAGCGAGAGCGCGTCCTTCGGCTCCCCTGCCCACAACTCGCTCAGCGCGGGACGAGGGCGCAGCGGGCGGTAGGCGGTCTTGTGCGGATAGGCGTAGACGTAACTCTCGTACGGAGTACGGTACTCGCTCATCGGGCGGCCCCCGGCTCCAGGAAGAAATGGGCGTACGGCACGGTCCACACTGCCTTGTGGCCCAGGCGGTGGCCGGTGTAGCCGTCGTCGCCGTAGGCGGTGCCGTGGTCCGAGCAGACCACGG
This sequence comes from Streptomyces sannanensis, assembly GCF_039536205.1. Taxonomy (GTDB): domain Bacteria; phylum Actinomycetota; class Actinomycetes; order Streptomycetales; family Streptomycetaceae; genus Streptomyces; species Streptomyces sannanensis. The sequence goes on from NZ_BAAAYL010000001.1 coordinate 6,264,501, forward strand.
TGAAGCAGCGGCGGCGGCTGCTCGCGGCAGCGAAGAGCCGTCCTATGTGCCGGTCGATGTACTCCAGGGCGGCCGCGTGGGTCTCGATGCTGTCGCCGGCCTCGCGGGTGGCGCCGGGCAGATGGAACCAGTTGGGCTGGTGCAGCGCGGACGCATTGACGAAGAGGAACAGCCGCTGGTCGTCCGGAAGCCCGGCGACGGCCTTCTCCGCACAGGCCACCTGCGCCTCGAAGGAGGTGGGGGACGCCACCCCGAACTCCGGCTCCCAGTGGCTCTCCTGGAACAGGCCGGGGAGTACGGAGCCCAGCGCGCCCTGCTTGTTGAAGAATCCGACGCCACCGATGCACACCGTGCGGTACCCGGCGTCAGCCAGGCCGGACACCAGGTCCGGGGTGTCGAAGACCCAGGTGCGGCCGGCGGTCGTCTCACTGCCGGCGAAACGGGCGGCGAACATCCGGGGATGGGGGCCGGGCGAAGCCGGAGTCGGCAGGAATCCGGCGAAGATCGCCTGATGCGAGGCATAGGTGAAGCTGCCCGGTGCGTGCCGTTTCTCCCACACACCGCCGGGAAGATGGCGGGCGAGATTCGGGATCCGGCCCTCGGCGGCGAGCTGCGCCGCCACGTCGTACCGAAGGGTGTCGAGGGTGACGAGCAGCAGATCGTGGCTGCCCACGACCTCGTTCATGTCAGGCGCTTGCACGGTGGTTCCTTGATCTTCCATGGAGTACGGCGGCGACCTGCGCCGCATAGGTGTCCAGGCCCTCGGCGCCACTGCCGGGCAGGCCGGTCAACCGGGGCAGGAGATCACCGAAGGCGTTCACCTCGCCGACGGCGAAGCGCCGCCAGCCGATGGCGGGCAGCAGATCGACACCCACACAGAGGGTGGCGGGGAAGCAGGCCGAGGCCCGCTCGCACACTGCCAGCATCTCCTGCCAGCTGCCGCCCGCGGCCTCGACGGCGGCGCGGGCCGCGGCGAGGTCTCCGCGGGAGCCGCCGAGGTGGAGATTGGTCATGGGGGAGCGGCTGGTCCGTACGACGGCATGAGTGGCCCGGCCGCCGGTCACCACGACACGGAGGTCGGCGACCCGTCCCTGCTGCGAGGCCTTGGGCAGCCAGCGCTCGATGTGCAGACCGTCGGGCGCGAGCGTGTCGACGATCGCGGCGACCTCGCGTTCGGTCGTGAGACGCCGCACGCGCAGCGAGTTGAACAGCCGGCCGTCCTCGGCGCGTTCCACGGATGTGGTGGCCCGCACCCGCCCCCGTCCGGCGGTCTCGACGGCGAGGACCCCGGAGGCGGACGAGCCGTGCGCGAGCTTGACGAAGGCGCGGGGCATGCGGTGCTCGTGCATCAGTGTCCGTACGTCGTCCCAGCCGCGCACGGCAGGGGCCGACGGACCGGAGGTCGGCGACTCCGGGACCGGCACCCCGGACTCGCGCAGGACGCCGTGGCAGAGCCGCTTGTCGAAGAGGACGGCGAGTTCCTCCGGATCGTCGAGCAGGGCGGCGCCGGCGGAAGCCGCCGTGTGCCCCAGCGCTCGTACGGCCGCGGTGAACCGCTCGTACCAGCGGGCTGTGCCCTCGACCCGGGTGGGGTCGGTGAGGCCGCGCAGCAACCGGTCGACCTCGGCGTTCTCGCCGGGCGAGTCGATACGTACAGTCTCGCCCGGCAGAGGGCCGGCACCGCCCCGCAGGACATCGCGCCAGGGCACGATGCGCGCGGTCGGCAGGCCGACGGCGCGCACGGCATCCTGGAAGAGGGCGACCCGGCGGTTTTCCGGATTGCCGACGACGGCGAAGCGCGGTGGGCCGCTACTCGCCGACGGCGACATACCGTCCGCCCACGTGGCCTGCCATATGACGGAAGGAGAGGTCCACCTCCACGCTGTGCGGCTCCAGCGCGCTGCGCAGCCGCTGCATCATCGGGTCGCTCAGGAAGTGGTGACACAGATCCAGTTGGCGCAGATGCGTCAGCGGCTGACCGGTCAGCAGCGCCGCGGCGCCTTCGTCGCTGAGCACCCCCATGCTCAGTGTGAGGGACTCCAGCTGCGCCACTATGGGCGCTCCCGCGACAGCGGTCGCGATCTCGTCCTGGATGTCGCTGTTCTGCAGGCCCAGATGGCGCAGCCGCGGGAAACGCGCCCCGCCCTCCAGGATGGGCATGACGTCCGGTAGTTGGCTGTCGCCGCCGTACCAGGACGTGCCCAGCCACAGCTCGAGATGGTCCAGTGCGGGGAAATCGCATGCGCCCACCGCCCGTACGAACTCCGGCGGCAGCCCGCCCGACTCGCACCGCAGCACTCGAAGGGCCTCATGGCGCACCGGCTGCAGCACGAGGTTTTCACCGCCGCGCGTGGTGAGCTTCTCCAGCAGCGGGAAGGCATTGAGCACCGGGGTGATGTCTCCGAGCTGGATCCAGGAGATCTCGCACTCCTCGCCGACCACATCGGCGAGGAACAGCGCACGCAGTTCGGGGAACCGGTCCGCGTCGGCCACGAGCGGCTCGAGCACCTCGTCCAGATCCGTGTACTCGTCATGCCACCAGGGGCCGATGACGAGCGCACGGACCTGGGCGCTGTCGACGGCGCCGAGGAACTCCCGCCACAGCGAGGCGAACGGGCGGTCGTCGTGCCACAGCGCGTCCAGCCGCCAGGCGACCGAGCCGGGTGCGGGCAGTTCTGCGGTCTCGGGGTCGCCCGCCTCCGGGAAGGTGAACACGGGCAGGCCGTGGAATCGGGTGAGATGCTCGCTCGTCATGGCCGGGTCACTCCGAGACGGCGGTGTAGCGCCGCACCCTGCTGTCGTCCAACTCGTCCTGCACGGCGTCGCCCGCCGAGAGGTCGAGCTCCACCCCGGCGGGCTTCAGCGCATTCTCGATGCGCTGGACCATGGCCTGTGTGACGTAGTTGTGGTGCAGGTCGAGCCGGTCGAGATGGGTCAGCGGCTGCCCGTCGAGCAGGGCCGAGGCCCCGGCGTCGGTGAGGGCGCCGAGGGAGAGATCCAGCGAACGGAGCCGGGCGACCAGGGGGGACGAGGCGACCGCCGCCGCGATGTCGTCCTGGATCTCGCTGTTGCGCAGGCCCAGATGACGAAGGGCGGGGAAGGCCGTCCCGGAGAGCAGCCGGTCCAGGTCTCCGGCCTCCGCATCACCGTGGTACCGGTGCACCCCGAGCCACAGTTCCAGGTGCTCCAGCGCGGGAAGGTCGCTTCCACACACGCCGCGCACGGCCTCGGCCGGCAGACCGCCGGACTGGAATATGAGCGTACGCAGCCGGTCATGGCGCAACGGGGGAAATCGCAGCCCGTTGCCGCCCCGCGCACCGAACTCCAGCAGTTCGGGGAACGCCGTCAGCAGCGGTGTCACGTCCGTCTGATTGATCCACGAGATCTCGCACTGCTCCGCGTGCATGTCGCCGAGGAACACCGCGCGCAGTCCGGAAAACCGCTCACGGGCGGAGATGAGTACCTCGATGACCCCGGAGCAGTCCGAGTCGTACGGCTCGCTCCACTCTCCGACGATCAGGGCCCGCACCCGCGTGGTGTCCACCGCCTCGGTGAACCGGGCGAAGGCCTCCTCCCATTCCTCGCCGGTTCCGTGCTCGTCGCCGGAGACCCGCCAGGCCACTTCATCAGGCCCGGGCAGCGTGGAATCCGCCCCCTCCTCGGAGTCCGGGAAGTCGAAGACGGGCAGGCCGTGCCACTTCTCCAGGTGATCCACTTCGGACGACATGGCGGCTGCTCCTGACGCTGGACGACATTGGCCGACTGATGTTCCTGCAGTTCTACCAAGCGGCTCTGACAACACCGGGAACAGGGGTCACCGGAGAGCGATTGTCAGACCCGGCCTCTAGCGTCTTTCCATGCCCGGCGCACTCGGCGCCGAGAGCGGAGGGGAGAGCCATGTACCGGCAGGGAGACGTGCTGATCATGCCAGTCGCGGAGGAGGCCGTGCCGTCGCACGCCGCTGACGCCCGGAGTGAGCCGCGGGATGCGCGCGGCCGCATGGTCCTGGCGCTCGGCGAGGTCACCGGGCACGCGCACGCCGTGACCGGCCGCGGCCGGCTGGTGCGTGAGGCCGGGCCGTTCGGGCCGATGCTGCTGCATCTGCCGGAAGGTGGGCGCGTGGTGCACGAGGAGCATGCCGCGATACCCCTGCCGAAGGGCTGGTTCCGAGTGGTGCGGCAGCGGGAGTACACGCCGGGCGCGGTCCGGATCGTGGCGGACTGAGCGGGCCGGACAGAGCGGCAAGAGACACAGGGGACAGGGACTTTGATGCAGTACGTGGACAAGTGGCGTGCCGTCGCGGCGGCGACCGGAGCGGCGGACCGTGCGGAGGCCGAGGACGGGGTGCGGCTCGCCTACCGCACGGCGGAGCTCTCCGAGCCCGAGCGGATCATCTGGGTGGACTCGCCGAGGGCGGGTGTCGAGGCGGTACGGTCGCTGGGCGACGGGACCGGCCGGTCGGTGCGCCACGAAGTGCGCACCCAGCCCTGGGCACAGGAGCGCCGACGGGTCCATGACGAGCTGGGTCCGGTCGGTTACGCCGAACTGTGGGCCCGGACCGGCGCCCGGTTGTGGGACACCACCCGGGCGCTGTCCGAGCGGATACGGACCGGGATCGTCGAATCCTTCGCCCGCGAGCTGGTGGAGGAGTCGGAGGTCAGGTCGGTGCTGCTCGATGCCGTCCTCGGCCAGCACGACGCGGCCTGGCTCGCCGCCTTCGACGGCCGGAGTCCTCGGCTCGAAGGGCTCGCGAGGGTGGCCGAGCACACCGGCTGGTGGTGGCCCCACGAAAAGGTCACGGTGATATGTGAGCGACCGGTGGAGCTGCACCGCGACGAGGCAGGCCGTCTCGACCGCGGCGACGGTCCGGCACTCGCCTTCCCGGACGGCTTCGCGCTGCACGCCTGGCGGGGAATGCCCGTCCCGGCCAAGTTCCTCAGTGACCTGGCCCACCTCACCCTGGAGCGCATACGGGCGGAGGAAAACGCCGAGCTGCGCCGGGTGATGCTGGAGTACTACGGCTACGACCGCTACCTCGAGGAATCGGGTGCCCAGCCGGTGCACCGCGACGAGACCGGGGTGCTGTGGCGGATCGAACTGGACGGGGACGAGCCGGTGGTGATGGTCGAAGTCGTCAACTCCACACCGGAGCCGGACGGCAGTAACCGGACGTACTGGCTGCGAGTCCCGCCCACGACCAGGACCGCGAAGGAGGGCGTCGCCTGGACGTTCGGCCTGAACCCCGACGCGTACGAGCCGGTGACCCAGACCTGACGGGGCCCGGGGCGATGCCCACGGCCCCCTCCGGCCGGGGCAGGACGCAGGAACGATCTGGGCCCGGGGGCCCGGTCAGCGGGCCGTGGCGGTCAGGGCCGCGCGGTCGATGCCCAGTTCACGGGCCAGGGCGTCGTCCGTCCACTCCAGCATCGTGGTGCGGCTGAGCGCCCCCGCGTAGGACGTCATCTGGACGGCGAGCCCGTCCAGCAGGGCGGTCAGCCGCCAGGCTGCGGCAGCGGGGTCCTCGCAGCGGAACTCGCCGGTCTTCACACCTTCCGCGATGACCTCGGTGATCGCACTCTTCCACTGCTGGTCGAGTTCGCCGGTCACTTCGCGCAGCGCCGGTTCGCGCAGTGCGGCCGCCCAGCCCTCGATCCACAGCCGCCAGCCCTTGGCCTGCCCGGTGGGCGCGTACCAGCGCACCGCTGAGCGCAGCCGGCGCACCGCCGTCGTGCGGCGGCTCAGCAGTTGGTGCAGATGGGCGAGGTCACCCGCGGCGGCATGGGCGAAGGCCGCCGCGACGAGCTTCTCCTTCGTCGAGAAGTGGTACAGGACCAGGGCGTTGCTGACTCCGAGGGCCGAAGCGACATCGGCGATGCGCACGGCCGTCACGCCACGCAGTTCGACCTGCTCGACCGTGGCGCGCAGCAGCTCGTCGCGCCGTTCCTCCACGCTCAACCGGACTCTTGCCACGGCGTCAACCCTACACAGCCCTTGACACTGCTTTGTGGCCGGGGCCACAGTCACGGTACTGACTGGCTGTTCAGTCGGTGAGATGTGCCGCGCCTGTACGAGTCCCCCGTGCCGCCGTACCGGGCGGCCGTGCCGGCGTCCGGACGGTGACGGCCCTCGCGGCCGGCCTGGTCGCCTTCACCGTGGTCGTGCTGATCTGGCCCGGCTTCGGCGACGCTGAGCCAGGGTCGTGCCGCTGCTGCTCATCCCTGGGATCGGGCTGGTCTTCCACGCCCTGGGTGCGAAGACGCGCCGTGCCGGGGGATGGGCGCGGCATGGGTTCAGGCGACCGAGGCATCCGTGGCGCAGGGTGTCAAGCCCCAGGCCATCGACGGAGTGAGTGCTCGACATGCGCGAATGCCCCGACGCACCCATCATCGGTGAAGGGCAGAGCCGCACGAGAAGGGTGGGACCGGGGGAAACCCCCGGTCGGGCGCCCCGTCGATGCGCCCCTACCGCACCACGAAAGGGGATGTCATGTACGCGAAGGTTCGGCACGTGCGTCGCACATGCGTCGCCGCGTGCGCAGCCCCGCTCCTGCTGTTCACCGGAGCCGCCGCCGCAAGCGCCGCCACCATGACGACGCCGGTGGTCACCACGCCGAACGCCGTGCAACAGGTCTCGGCAGGCGAGATCCTGTCCCTGATCAACGCGGAACGGGAGAAGGCCGGTTGCTCGGCTCTGACCGTGAACCCCCAGCTCACCCAGGCTGCCCAGGCCCATGCCGACGACATGGAGAAGAACAACCTCACGGGCCACACCGGTTCCGACGGTTCCGATGTCCCCGCCCGGATCGACCGCACCGGCTACAGGTGGCGTGCCTACGCGGAAAACGTGTCCGGACCCGGTCAGGGCACCGCACAGGCCCATGTCACCGGCTGGCTCGACAGCCCCGGACACAAAGGCAACATCGACAACTGCAGCCTCGCCGACACAGGCGTCGGGGTAGCCGGCGACCGTGTGGTGCAGGTCTTCGCGACACCCGGCTGATGCTGCACCCGCTTCCGCGGAACGGTCTGCCCTGCGGTGACGCGGCGCGATTGCGGTGCTGGTGCCGCGACGTTGCCCGTCGAGGAGCGGCGTCCGGTGCGTGCGATCGCAAGGCGGCCGAAGGCCCGCGTAGCAGCGCTCCTCGGGTTTTCGGCCGACGCAGCGAGCGTGCGTGTCCGGGGGCACCCTGGCGGTACCCCTGGGGGCACCCCCAGCTACCGCTGGGGGAGGTGGCTGGGGGAGTGTCGCGACGGGGCAAACGTTGCCGGGAAGGGCACTATGCCGCGGGGCGGCTCAGGGTCAGTACGCGGGTGACGGTGCCGTCGTCCTCGTGGATGTCCCGCACATGACAGAAGCCAAGACGGCCGAGGAGAGCCAGCGATGCCTGGTTCTCCTCGGCCACCGTCGCGTGCACGTCCGAAAGACCGAGTTCCTCGAAGCCGTAGTTCACGAGCACCTGGGCGATCTCGGTGCCCAGGCCCGCGCCCCAGCTGTCGTGGGCGATTGCGTAGACGAGTTCATGGCCGTCGACTTCGTCCGTGCGTTTGATCTCGGCGTGGCCGACGAAGCGGCCGTCCTGGCGCACCGCCCAGACATCGAAGAGCATCTGGGCGTACACCTTGCTGAAGATCCGCCCGAACAAGGCCCGTTCCGCGGCCTCGCTCTGCGGGCCGTTCCCCATCCACCGCGAGACCCGCTTGTCCTGGAAGAGCGAAACGAAGGACTCCTCGTCTTCGGGGCGGTACGGATCGAGCAGGAGACGGTCGGTGCGCAGGATCGAGGTCGTCATGGCGTGTGACGCTAGGCGGGGCAGCTGAGCTCGGCAAACGAATAACGGGGCTCAGCGGGAACAGATCACGCTGACGAGGGTGAAGGCGGCGAAGAACGGCCCCTCGGCGAGCGAGGCGAACCAGCGGCGGCCGCGGGCTTCGTCGATGTATCCATCGCTGATGGCCCGCTGCATGTTGCGGCCCAATCCCAGTGTGTGGTCGGCGTCCTGGAAGTCCCGGAAGACCGGTGCCGTGGCGAGCACCGTTTCGACGGTGAAGCCGGCCTGCTCCGCGAGACGGGCGAGGCCGCGGCCGATGGTGGCGTGACGGACCACGTCGGAGGTGGTGTAGCGCGTGAAGGCACGGCTTGTGCCGACGTCCTCGGCGTCGACGACAAGGGTGTCCCAGTCGGGTTCCACGAGCCCGACCAAGGCACCTGGCCTGGTGACCAGGTGGAGTTGGGCAAGAACATCAGCAGGCCGGGCGACATGCATGAGAACCCGGTCGATCTTGGCCCGGTCCACCGAGCCGGGCTCGACCGGGAGGGCATGGGCGTCCCCCTCACGGATCTCCACAACCGGCCAACCGCCCGTGCGCCGACGGACCTCGTCCAGCATGGCGGTGTCATGGTCCACGCCGATCACCGTGCCCTCCGGGCCGACGCGTTCCGCCAGCGCCGGCAGGTCGGCGCCCGGGCCGCATCCGACGTCCAGCGCGGTCTGGCCCGCTCGGATGTCCAGCAGCTCGAGCAGCTGCTGCTTGTACGCACGGCCGGCGGCGCCGGCCGCGGCTCGAAGCATGTAGGCGGCCTGGTCGGGTCGGGGCACACCAAGAGTCGTCGACATGCGCGAAATTCAAACATCCCAGTCCGCCACGGCGATACCCGATCGTCACAATGATGCGGTCCGTCCGCCGTCCGGGCGCCAGGCCGAGGGACAGCGGGCGGATCAGGAGGCCGGGGCCGGACGGATCCTACGCGCCCGTATGTCCGTACACCTGCTTGTCCAGCCGCTGGCTGCCGTCCACCGTCAGGCACTCGCCCGTCGGATGCGACGACTTGCCGCCCAGCAGGAAGAGCGACGCATTCGCGATCTCCGCCGGCTAAGTGGTCGGCCGGGACGGTCGCCAGCACCTCCGCCCGCGCCGCTTCCGTCGCCCACAGTGCCGGGCCCGCGCCCTCCGTATCCGTCGGGCCCGGCGCGATGCAGTTCAGCCGGATGCCCAGTGGGGCGAGTACCACCGCGAGCGTGCGTGCCACGGAGGGCACGCCGACCTCCGCGGCGGCCGAGTGGGCCGTACATGCCGGCAGCCCCACTTCTCGGGGTTGTCGGAGGCGCCGACGACGGCGACGGAGTGCGGGTCGAAGAGGGCGTCCAGGCTCATCCGTACCATCCGAAGCGCTCGGCGATCACCGGCAGCCGGTCGGCGACGATCGCGTGCGCCGCCGCGCGAGGCGTGATCCCGTCGGCTTCGGCGCGCGTCAGCATCTGCTCCACCAGCGTGCGCATCGAGCGCCGGATGTGCGTGAACGCCTCGTCCGCGCCGGCGCCGATGTCGCCGAAGAGCGTCCACCACCACCAGGCGTTCGTGGCGGAGTTGACGACCACGTCCGGCAGTACGGAGATCCCGCGTGTGAAGAGCAGCGCCTCCGCCTCGGGCAGTACGGGCATGTTGGCCGCCTCGACGATCCAACGGGCCGTGATCCGCGCCTGGTTGGAGGCGTCGATCGTGTACGAGACGGCAGCCGGCACCAGCACCTCGGCCTCCGCGGACAGCCAGGCGTCGCCCGGCAGTTCGGCGTCCCCCGCCCGCAGCGCTTCACGGTCCACCGTTCCGTACGCGTCCCGCGAGGCCAGCAGCGCCTCGACGTCCAGGCCCTCCGGGTTGGCGATGGTGCCCTTGACGTCGGCCACTGCGACGATACTCAGTCCGGCCTGCGCCAGGAAACGCGCGGTCGCCCCGCCCATGGTGCCCAGCCCCTGCACCGACACCCGGGTCCCCTCGTACGGCACACCGGCCCGGTCCAGCGCCGTCAGCACCGACTCGGCGACCCCGCAGCCGCCCGCCAGCTCGTCGAGACCGATGCCGTCCACCTCGACGGCGAACGCGTCCGCGAGCCGCTGCCGGGCCGCGGCCTCGTCGTCCAGCAGCGGATACACGGCCTGCACGGAGGAGACCAGGCCTGCCTCGGCCACCGCCCTGTCGACGATGTCCTGGGTGAGTCCCAGGTCCTCGCCGGTGGTCCAGAAGTGCTCGATGTACGGGCGCATGGCCCGCAGATAGCGCACCAGCACGGCGTACGCCTCGGGGTCCCGGGGGTCGCAGTCGATACCGCCCTTGGCGCCGCCGAGCGGAACGTACCGGCCCTCGGGGTTGTAGTGGAGGGCCTCCTTCATGGTCATACCGCGGGCCAGCCCGGCGACCTCGTCGAGGGTGCAGCCCTCGCGCATCCGTAGTCCGCCGCTGGACACGCCGCGTACGAGCCGGTCGATCACCAGGTGACCCTGGCGGCCGGTGACATGGTCCGTCCAGGTGAGGGAGATCAGGGGGGTGGTCATCGGGGGGTCTCCTCGGGAACGGTGACGATGGTCGGGCCTGGGGTGGTCAGCGCTCGCGCCAGTGCGGCCGCGAGCTCCTCGGGTGAGCGGACTTCGGCGCCGTGTCCTCCGTACGCCCGGGCGAGCGTGGGCAGGTCGACGCGCGCCAGGTCGACAGCCGTCGGCGTGTCCCCACGGGCCGTCATCTCGTCGCGGATCTCGCCGTAGCCGCCGTTGTCGAACACGACCACGGGGAGCGGGTGTCGGAGCTGTGCCGCGGTGGCGAGCTCCTGCACGGAGAACTGCAGCCCGCCGTCGCCGCTGAGCGCGACGACCTGCCGCTCCGGGTACGCGGTCTTCGCGCCGACGGCCGCGGGCAGGGCGTAGCCGAGCGTTCCGAAGCCGGTGGGGTGCAGATACCGGCCCTCCGGGCCGACCGGCAGATGCGGCAGGGCGCCGTAGTAGCAGCACTGGGCACTGTCGGAGGTGATGACGGCATCCTCGGCGAGGACGCCGCGCATGGCACGGAGATACGGCACCCAGCGAGCGTCCCGCGTCCGCGTCTCGTCGTCGCGGGCGCCCCGGAGCGCCATGGCGAGGCGCCGGGCCTCGGCCGTCGAGGACGCCATGCGTGATGCCTGCGGTGACTCGCAGTCCGGGCCCATGCCGGCCGCGGCTGCCGGCCCGTTCTCGTGCAGCACGGCCAGGACGGCCCGCAGGGCCGCCGCAGCATCCCCGACCAGCGACACTTGCGCCGTCACGCCCGCGTACATCTGTGCCGGGTCCACGTCGGCCCGGATCAGCGTGCCGCTGAGCTCCGGCGGGGCCGACCACAGGTCGGACTCGGCCAGTTCCGTGCCGACGGCGAGGACGACATCGCAGTCCGCCAGCCACTTCTGCACGGCCGGGCTGTGCAGCGAGACGCCGAGCGACAGCGGGTGGCCTTCGTCCACGATGCCCTTGCCGTTCGCCGTGGTCACCACCGGCGCGCCCAACTCCTCCGCGAGCGCCAGGCATTCCGCCGCCGCGCCGCGCGCGCCCCCGCCGAGCACCAGCGCCGGGCGGCGTGAGGTGCGCAGGGCGTCCGCCGCCTCCCGCACCGAGGACGGATCCGGCGCCGACGGCACGGCAGGCGGCGCGAGCCGCACCTCGCCCACCGGCTCCGCCGCCTCCAGCAGATCGAGCGGCACCTCGATGTGCACCGGCCGCGGCCGGCCGGTACGGAACAGCGCGAACGCCCGGGCCACCGCCGCGCCGATCTCGTCCACCGACGACACCCGGTGACTGAAGGCGGCCACGCCCCGCATCGCCTCCGTCTGGCTGCGCATCTCGTGCAGCAGCCCACTGGACAGCCGGGGGTGGCGCAGGGGCATGCCGGGGGAGACGACGAGCAGCGGCACGCTGTCCGAGTACGCCTGGCCCACGGCCGCCGCGATGTTCAGCAGCGCGGGCCCGGTCGTGGTGATCGCGACACCGGGCCGCCCGCTCACCCGGGCGTACGCGTCGGCGGCGTAACCCGCGCCCTGCTCGTGACGTGGCGTCACATGTCGTATGCCGTAAGGCGGCAGGTGCCGGTAGATCTCCAGATTGTGCGTGCCGGGAATACCGAAGACGTCGGTGACGCCATGCGCGGCCAGGGCGCTGACGACCGCCTCGCCGCCCGTCGGGGCCATCTTCATCACAGACCCGGCGCCGGGGGTGAGCGGAACCGGCTCGGTGGGGAGGTCGGACATGGTGTCTCCAGATGGGGCGACAGCTTTAATTAACTGAACCGTCAGTCAGTATCAGGAGTTGTGGCCGGCCTTGTCAACGTGGCCGCATACTGAACCATGGATCAGTTCACGGCGGGGTGTGGAAGCTCGCGCGACGGACGGGCCGCGCCCGAATGTGACATCGCGGAATCCGACCGGCCACCGTGGGTGTGGAGACCGGCATGACGGATGAACAGCAGGACGCCCTGCTCAAGCTGATCGCCGAATACGACGGTGGGGTGCTGGTCACCCTCAAGCGGGACGGCAGGCCACAGCTCTCCAATGTGAACCACGCCTACTACCCCGACGAGCGTGTCATCCGCGTCTCCGTCACGGACGACCGAGCCAAGACCAGGAACCTGCGCCGCGATCCGCGCGCGAGCTACCACGTGACCAGCGACGACCGCTGGGCCTGGACCGTCGCCGAGGGAACCGCCGAGTTCAGCCCGGTCGCGGCCGGCCCGTACGACGCGACCGTCGAGGAGCTCATCACGCTCTATCGGGACGTACAGGGAGAGCACCCGGACTGGGACGACTACCGGCGCGCAATGGTCGAGGACCGGCGCCTCGTACTGCGGCTGCACATCGAGAAGGTGTACGGCCAGCCGTGCGGCTGAGTCCTGTCCGGCGTGATCGGCCGCACAGGAACCTGAGGGAACCCCAGCGGTGACGATGGCGTTCCCGCAATGTCATACCCACCGCACACGATGAGACGACACCGAGCCCCTGGAGGTGCTGTGACTGGCGCTGGTTCTCTGTTGCCACTGCGTTCCCGGCTTCGCACACTGAAGCCCACCGCCTTCGGGGCCGACCCCACCGGGGCGCGCATGGAGCGGATCCGGCGCTCGCCGAACTTCGCCGACGGGGTGTTCCAGAACCCCGTGGGTGCCAGGACCCGGCCCTCGGGCTCGGCCCTGGACTTCGCGAAGGTCTACTTCCGCAAGGAGGACCGGGTCCGCCGCGCTCCGGCCGGCGTCATTCCGGTGCACCCCACCACGCTCGCCGACCTCTCCAGGCCGCCCGCCTCGGGCCTGCGCCTCACCTGGATGGGACACTCCAGCGTGCTCGCCGAGATCGACGGGCGGCGGGTGCTCTTCGACCCGGTGTGGGGCGAGCGGTGCTCGCCCTTCGCGTTCGCCGGACCGAAGCGCCTGCATCCGGTGCCCGTGTCGCTCGCCGCACTGGGGCCCGTCGATGTCGTCGTCATCTCGCATGACCACTACGACCATCTCGACCTGCCCACGATCCGCGCGCTCGCGTCGATCGACACCGTCTTCGCCGTGCCGCTCGGCGTCGGTGCGCACCTCGAGCACTGGGGTGTGCCCCCCGGGCACCTGCGCGAACTCGACTGGAACGAGTCCACGGAAGTGGCCGGTACCAGGCTCACCGCCACCCCGGCCCGCCACTTCTGCGGCCGGGGCCTGCGCAACCGGCAGCACACCCTCTGGGCCTCCTGGGTGGTCACCGGGCCAAAGCACCGGATCTATCACAGTGGTGACACGGGCTACTTTCCCGGCTTCAAGGAGATCGGCGCCGAGCACGGCCCGTTCGACGCCACGATGATCCAGATTGGCGCGTACAGCGACTTCTGGCCGGACATCCACATGACGCCCGCCGAGGGTGTACAGGCACACCTCGATCTTCAGGGCAACGACCCGGCTGCCGGCGTGATGCTGCCGATCCACTGGGGGACCTTCAATCTGGCGCCCCATGCCTGGGCGGAGCCGGGTGAGTGGACGAAGGATGCCGCCGAGGAAGCCGGACAAGCGGTGGCGTTTCCTTGGCCCGGTGAGCCCTTCGAACCTGCTGGAAGGCTGCCGGCGGACTCCTGGTGGCGAGTGGTGTCCGCGCCTGTCGCGCGGCCGTGGCGCCGCCCCGGGGGTACGCAGACGGTGCCGGAGGCCGCTCGGGGCGATCTCGACCTTGCGGGCGAGCGGTGACAAGGACGGCTGGCCGGCGGCCGGGCCCGCGGCCCGGAGCGGCCCGCTGCCTCCGAGTTGGGCAGCCGGGTGTGGGGACGGTGAGCGAGCGGTAGCGTGGCGGGCATGGCGGACGAGGCGTATGAGAACCCGCGGCTGGCGGCACTTTACGATCCGCTCGATCCGGACCGCGGAGATCTGGACGTATACGTCGGCGTGGCCGAGAAATTGAATGCACGCCAGGTGCTCGACGTGGGGTGCGGGACGGGTACGTTCGCGCTGATGCTGGCCGACCGCGGGCTGGCGGTGACCGGCGTCGACCCCGCCGCGGCCTCCCTCGATGTCGCGCGGTGCAAGCGGGGCGGCGAGCGGGTGCGCTGGATCCACTGCGACGCGACGGCGCTCCCGGAGATGCGGGTCGACCTCGCCACCATGACCGCCAATGTGGTCCAGGAGATCGTGGACTCGAGGGCGTGGGAGGGCACCCTGCGCGGGATTCACTCCGCGCTGCGGCCGGGCGGTCACCTCGTCTTCGAGACCCGGGACCCGGCCCGGCGGGCGTGGGAGGAGTGGAACCGGGCCGCGACCCACCGCGTCGTCACCGTCGAAGGGGTCGGCCCCGTCGAAACCTGGGTGGATGTCACCGACGTCAGCCGGTCGCTGGTGACCTTCCGCAGCACCGTTGTCTTCACAGCGACTGGTGAGACGCTCACCTCCGATTCGACCCTCCGTTTCCGCGAGCGCGCGGAAGTGGAGGCCGACCTGACTGCGCACGGCTACGTGGTGGACGAGGTCCGCGACGCCCCGGACCGCCCCGGCCGGGAGTTCGTCTTCTTCGCCCGCCGCCCGGAGTGACCGGCAGGAGGCCTCGCCGGCGGCTGCGCCCCTGTGGCAGCCCACAGCTGCCTGCGGCTGACGGAGGCCGGTGCGGGCGTCAGGTCTGGACGGTGAGCCGGTAGAACTCCAGTTGGATGCCGTCCGGGTCGTGGAAAGCGATGGCGTCCCCTGTGGGGTGCTCCACGATGCCGGTGTGCGTGATACCCAGATCATCCAGCTTCTGTGCCTGCGCCCGCATTTCCTCGACGGTGTCGATGGCGAAGGACAGGTGGTCGAGTCCGATACGGCGGGGCGAGACGGGGCTGTCGTCGGCCTGCTCGGTGTGCCGGATCAGGCCGAGGAGCATACCCGCGGGCGTCTTCAGATAGCGGAAGGCGAACCCGTGGACGTCGTTGATGCCGTCCAGGACGCGGACGGCTTCGAGGAGCTCGCTGTACCACTTCTCGGCGCGGTCGAGGTCGCTGACGCTGAGGTCTACGTGCGAAAGGGCGTATCAAGGCATGGGCCGAATCTCTTTCCAATGGGTCGTCGGACAGCGTGGGTGAGTACGGGGGAGACGTCCGGGCGGGTCGCCGCCGTCAGCGCAGTGCCGCCTCGATCCAGGCACACAATTCGTCGGAGGACATGCCGACGACCTGCGTGACGCGCTCGGCCACATGGGGTGGGCCGCCGAGGCCGGTGAACTTCCGTCGCACCAGACCGGCGTGGTGCCGGCGGGTGTGGGGGCCGGCCGCGGCGAGCGGGATCATGCGTTCGCGGGTCGCGGTGCGGCCGTCGGTGAGCCGGACGGTGACACGGGCCCCGGTGAGTTTGCGGGCGTGGGCGAAGTCGCCCTCGTGCCCCCGGGCGTTCCGCGTCCGCCGCCAGAGCGACCGCCTCGGGACCGCCCAAGCTACGCAGCCATGCTTCGGCGTCGGGGCCGGCCCGGCGGACCGCCTCCCCGAAGGGCGCCTCGGAGGTGAACAGGGCCCGGGTCATGGCCGGGTCGTGGACGAGCCGGACCAGGCGAGCGGCCTGCCAGCGGGCCTGCTCGTCACGCCGGGGCGGGGTGAAGTCGCCGACGGAGAGTCCGCCGGTCAGAAAGGCCGTGGCGACGGTGTACGGGGTGTGAAGGACGAGGGCGCCGAGCGGGGCGCCGGGGCCGTGCACGTACCGCTCGGCCGTGCGCTGGGCGGCCAGCGTGTACAGGGAGGTCTCGACGACGATGTCCGCGATGTCGTCGGGGCGTCGGGGGGTCAGTGCCCGGTGCAGATCGAGGGCGCAGTCGATGGCCGCGTCCACGCCGGGCCCACCCGGGTGCATCTTGAAGGAGAGGGTGTCCGTGTGCCAGCGTTCGCCGAGACCGTCCGTGACGGCGCTCGGCAGTGGCACGGTGGCGAACCGGGCCAGGAAGCCGTCCGGGTGTTCCAGCAGGTCGGCCGGGCCCTGGAAGCCGGCGGCCGCCGCGTCGCAGGCGTCCATGGCGGTGCTCACCGGGGCGAAGGCGTTGAACAGGCGGGCGTCGCTGGCCAGGAAGGCCCGCAGGAGCGGCCAGGGCGGCATGGCGAGCGCCAGGCCGAGGGCGTCGGTCCACTGCTTTGCTCCGGCGCCCTCGCAGTGCAGGCGTCCGGCGGTGGCTCCTACGAGGTGGGTGTGCAGGGCGCTGTGCCCGCGCAGCGGGCCCAGGGTCGCCGCCGCGGTGATCCGGGCGGCGCACTCGTTGGCCGCGATGATCGAGGTGAGCAGGGCGGTGCCGTCCAGGCGGCGGTGATGGGCGTAGGCGAGGGGCACGGCGACCGTGGAGTTGGACAGGTGTCCGGCGTAGGCGGTGTCGTCGAGGTTGAGCCAGGAGCCCAGTCCGGCCAGGACACGTGCGGAAGCGCGGGGGTCGTCCTGGAACGGCGGACCGAATCCCTTGACCAGGAGGCGCCCCAGGGGCTGTTCGGCGCCGGCCCGGATGGACGCGAGCTGGGACAGGAGCTGGCTGGCGGCCAGGGCCAGCGTCCGCTCGGGTATGTCCTCGGGGCGCAGCGCGGCGGCCCACCGCGCGAGGGTGGCCAGGGGGGGTTCCGGGGCGCCCGGGCCGTGCGGGGCGGCTGTCGCAGGGCCCGCGGCCGGCGCCGCGGGACGGGCCGTGTTTTCGACGGTCATGCGGCGGCCCCCTCGGCGGGCAGTGCGCCCCACACTGGGATCATGGCGGGCAGGACCTCCAGGGTCATGGCGGGCCCGCCGGCCGACTGGAGTTCCCCGTCGTGCTCGTAGCACAGGGGCAGGCCGTCGAGACGTTCGACGCGGATCGTCCGGCCGCGTGCGTAGACGACGCCGGGGCGGCGCAGGTGGCTGCCGGTGAGGGTCAGTTCGGCGACCTGGGTGGGGTGCACCTCGCCGCCCACGGCGCAGACGTCCAGCAGGCCGTCGTCGGGGACCGACAGGGGAAGTACCAGGTACTGGCCGCCCCGGATGCGTCCGCCGCCGACGTTGGCGAACACGGTCTCGCCCTCGTGGCACACCGCGCCGTCGACGGTGACGCGACCCGGGTAGGCGGTGAACGTCTCCGCGGTGTCGGCCAGGGCGCGTGCGTAGCGCGCGGGGCCGGTCAGCGGGATGCCCCGGGCGGTCTCCAGCGCCTGGGCGATGACGCCGCTGCAGGCGCCGAGGCAGACCAGGGTGCCGGTCTCGATGAGCAGGGCGAGGTCGACGATGCGGCGTTCGGCACCGGCGGGGCCGACGAGTGCCGCGCGGACGGATTCCTGCCAGGGCCGGCAGCCCCAGAGCATCCGGTAGCCGGAGTTGCCGGTGCCCGCCGGAACGATGGCCAGCGCGGCGCCGGCGGGCCGCAGTCCGGCGGTCATGCCCGCGATCACCTCGCCCACTGTGCCGTCTCCGCCGACGGCGATGACAAGGTCCGGTGCGGTTGCCTCCGGCGCGTCCAGTGCCGCGCGCACGATGTCACGGGTGTCGCCGCGGCGCGTGGTGAGACGGATGTCGACGCGTTCGAGACGCGTCCGGCACAGGACGGTGAGTTCCGCCAGGATTTTCGTCCTCATGGTGCCGGCGGCGGGATTGGCGACGATCAGTGCTTTACGGGTGGGGAAAGTGTTCATTTCGTTCGGGGAAAACATCTGAGCGTCATCGGGCATGTCGTCCTCACGAATGCGCGTAAGCAGGAAAAGGATCAACGGCCGGGGTGGGACGAAGGCAGGAGAAGGTGGTCAGGCCCGACCAAAACGAAGTGACCGACAGTCGGTCAATGGATGTCGTCTCAGTGCGGGCCGGTGTCCTCCCCGGCCGTATCCGGCGCCTGCGGCAGCATCAGTCCGGTGTCAGAGGTGGGTCAGAGTGGGCTGGCACGATCATCTTGCTTCGGATGGATACGGACAGTCCGGAGCACAGCAGAACAGGCGAACCATCGCGCCGCGGACTTCTGTGAAATCCCGTAAGGCGCCTTGTTCTCGCGTTCCGGAAATCACTGGGACCGACCGGGAAAGGCCAACATGCTCTCGCCTTCTGGTAATGAGGCAGAAGAACGCAAAGTGCCCCAGCGCAGTTACGAGCTCTACGTCGCCGGCAAGGACATCGAGGGCGAGGGGTGGGTCTACACCGTCAGCGGCAGATCGCTTCTGGAGGACGTCTTCACCAGCGTGACGCTCAAGCGCACCCTGGAGCAGAACGCCGACGCGGCCGAGGCCGCACACCCGTATGTGGTGGGCCGCTGCGCCATCGCCGGCGACGAGGCACTGGACCTGGCGAGCGAGGCCGCGGCGAACGCCGCGCCGGGCTGGGCGGCCATGCCGCTGGAACTCCGTATGCGCCTGGGGCACCGCTTCCGCGAAGAACTCGAGCGCCGCCGCGACGAGTTCATCGACATGCTGATCGCCGAGGCGCACCCGGCCAAACTCGCCCGCTGGGAGCACAGCTCTCTGCTGCAGATCTTCAGCGAGGAGAGCCTCGGCTGGTACCAGCAGCAGATGCACACCGAGTTCCGGCACGGCAACCGCCGGCTGATCGTACGCCGGCAGCCCGACGGGGTCGTCGCCTTCAATCCCCCGCAGAACGCGCCGCTGCCCAGCGCCGCCCTCGGCGTGCTGTGCCTCATGTCCGGGAACTCCGTCATCATGCGCGCCCCGCGCAGTATCGCCCTCAGCACCATGTGGCTGATGCGGGACGTGGTCGCGCCGATCCTCGACGAACTGGGCGCCCCGCCCGGCACACTCAACGCCCTGTGCTCGAATCCCAAGCAGACGCTGGACCGCTGGGTCGCCAGTCCGCTGATCGACGACATCTTCTACATCGGCGGCAGCGCCGAGGGCCTGCGTTTCGAGCAGCAGTGCGTCGCGAACGGCAAGAAGGCCATTCTTGAACTGGCCGGCAACGACAACGTCGTCGTCTGGTCCGACGCCGACATCCCCCGAGCCGTCGAGGCCGTCACGGAGGCCTTCTACGGCTCGGGTCAGATCTGCATGGTGCCCAACGGCGTACTGGTGCACCCTGCCGTCGCCGACGAACTACTCGCCGAGCTCAAGGAGCAGGTCAAGCGCATCCGGCCCGGTTACCCGGAGGAGGAGGACGTCCTTCTCTCCCCGGTCCGGCGCAGCGAGCGGTTCTTCCGCCTCCTGGGCCAGGCCCTGGACCAGGGCGGCGAACTCGTCACCGGCGGGCGCCGTATGGAGGTCGACGGCACACCCTCGGACACCGGCGTCTTCCTTCAGCCCACCGTGGTACGGGTCGACGGCCTGGCCCGCGCCCGGGAGTACGACATCGTCCGCGAGGAGACGTTCTTCCCGCTGATCCCCGTCGTCGTCGCCGAGCCCGCGCCCGACGACGAACTCCTGGCCCGTTTCGTGGACTTCACCAACTCCAACTCCTACGGGCTGCGCAACTCGCTGTGGTCCCGCTCCGACGACGTCATCGACACCTTCGTGCGGCAGGTCACCAACGGCGGACTGCTGAAGATCAACGACTCCCACATGGGATGCGTCCCCTACCTGCCCACCCACGGCGGCACCGGCATGACCGGCGGAGCATTCGGCGAGGCCAACTACCCGATGCTCAAGACCTCCCACCTGCAAGGTGTCAGCATCGCCCGGGACGTGAGCCCTTACGAGGCGGTCTTCGGCGCCTGAGTGCCGACACCCCCATCCCCCATCCCCCCATCCCCTGCTTCTCCCGAACCCACCGGAGGTACCTGTGCGTTCCCTCGACCGAGCCCGTGCCGTCTGCGAGCAGTACCACCCCGGGCTGCTCAAGGCCCTGGAAGAGATCCCGTACGACGACCGTGAGAAGCCCGGCGGCCCGGCCATCGACCTGTTCCGCGCCCACGGTGGCGTCGGTCTGCTGATCCCGGCCGAGTTCGGCGGTCAGGGCGTGACTCCGCTGGAGGCCGTACGGGTGCAGGAGGCTCTGGGCGCGGTCTCCCCGTCGCTCGCCGCCGCCACCACGATGCACCACTTCACCGCCGCCATGCTCTACGCACTGGCCGACCAGCAGGACCGGCTGACCCCGGCCCAGGTGGACCTGCTGCACCGGATCGTGCCGGAACAGAGGCTGATGGCCTCCGGCTGGGCCGAGGGGCGCACCCAGCAGAACATTCTCGCTCCGACCGTGACCGCGGTGCCCGTCGAGGGCGGCTACCGCCTGTCGGGCTCCAAGAAGCCGTGCAGCCTGTCGGGCTCGATGGACCTGCTGACGGCCAGCATCTCCGTACCGGGCGCCGACGGCAGCCCCGAGCTCGCTCTCGCGATCGTGCCGGCCGATTCGGACGGCCTGAGCGTCCACCCCTTCTGGGGCAGCGAGCTGCTGGCCGCCGCCGAGAGCGAAGAGGTACGCCTCCAGGACGTGTTCGTGCCGGAGGAGCTGGTGGTACGCACCTCCGCAGACGACCCGCACCGCCTGGACGATCTCCAGACAGCCGGTTTCATCTGGTTCGTCCTGCTCATCTCCGCCGGGTACACGGGGGCGGCGTCCGCCCTCGTCGAGGACGTCGTCCGCAGGGAGCGCGGCAACCCCACCGAGCGCGCGGCCCTCGCGATCCACCACGAGGCGGCCGTGGCCCTGCTGGAGGGCGCCGCCCGGGCCGTGCAGAGCGACGTCGAGGGCGAGGAGGCGGTGGCCGGAGCGCTGGTGGCCCGCTACACCGTGCAGGAAGCCCTGGTCACCAATGCCAACCGGGCGCTGGAACTCCTCGGTGGCATGGACTTCATCACCGGCTCGCCGAACGCCCGGCTCGCTGCGTCGATACGCCCGCTCGCCTTCCACCCGCCGGCCAGGCCGGCCGCCGCCGAGCCGCTGTTGCGCTACTTCGGCGGCGGCCATCTGGACCTGGCCTGACCGGCGCCGAAGCGCGCCGGCGCCACGGCCGTGCGCAGTCTTCCCGCCATTGCCGACCTCCGCGGATCCCGCGGCTCCGCACGTTCCCTGGGAGTGACATCTCTTGACAACGATTCAGGAAACACGGCCTGACGCCGGGGTACCCGGCACCGGAGCACCGAGCGCGGAAGAGGAGACCCTCCGGCTCTACCGGGCCCATCTGAGCAAGGGACGGGCGACGCTCGCCGAGCTGTTCGGCAGCCACATGGAGGTGGAGTCCTCCGGCGTCTGGCTGACCACCAGCGACGGGGAACGTTTCCTCAACGCGGGCGGCTACGGGGTGTTCATCATGGGAGCCCGCCACCCTCGGGTGGTGGAGGCCGTCGAACGGCAGCTGCGCACCCACCCCGCCGCGACCCGCATCCTGCTCGAGCCGACGGCCGCCCGCGCCGCCGAGTCGCTGGTGTCGGTGATGCCCGAGGGCCTTGACCGGGTGCACTTCGCCCTCTCGGGCGCCGAGGCGGTCGAGACCGGCCTGAAGCTCGCCCGCGCCAACGGCTTCAGGCGCACCGTCTCCATGACCGGCGGCTACCACGGCAAGACCCTGGGAGCCCTGTCGGCCACCGCCAAGGATGTCTACCAGCAGCCCTTCCGGCCGCTCGTACCCGACTTCCTGCACCTGCCGTTCGGGGACGCGGACGCCCTGGAGGCCGAGCTGTCGGCCCATCCCGGAGAGGTGTGCGTCATCCTCGAACCCGTCCAGGGCGAGGGCGGTGTGATCATGCCGCCCAAGGGCTATCTGAAACAGGTCGAGCAACTGGTCCGCGAGTACGACGGATTCCTGATCCTCGACGAGATCCAGTCGGGCCTGGGCCGGCTGGGGGAGTGGTGGGGAGCCGACATCGAAGGCGTGGTCCCCGACGTCATGCTCACCGGCAAGGCCCTGGGCGGTGGCGTGGTCCCGGTCTCGGCCGCGGTCGCCACCCGCAAGGCGTTCCGTCCTTTCGACAAGGACCCCTTCCTCCACACCGCGACCTTCTCCGGGCAGCCGCTGCTCATGGCCGCCGTCCAGGCCTCCATCGAGACGATCAGGGAGGAGCGGCTGGTCACCAAGGCCGTCGACATCGGCGGCACCCTGCTGCCGAAGCTCACCGAGATCGCCCGCCGCAACATCCCCGACCTGCTGGTGGATGTTCGCGGTCGGGGTCTGCTGATCGGCGTCGAGCTGGTCGAGGCCGGCCTCGCGGGTGAGCTGCTGATCGAACTGTTCAACCACGGTGTCGTCGCCAACCACTCCATGAACGGCAGCGCCGTGGTGCGGTTCACCCCGCCGGCCACCCTCACCGGCACCGACGTGCAATACCTCCTCGACTCATTCGACAAGGCCACCCGCGACCTCGTCCAGGGTTCGGCCAAGATGCCGGAAGGCGGTAACTGAACGTGCGGCACGTTGAGCTGAAGGCCCTGGTCCCCTCCGAGGACGCCCGGACCGTTTTCGACGCGGTGATCAGGTGGGAGCGGTACCCGGAACTCGCGCCCCATGTGCACACCACCACCGTGCACGCCTCCCTGCCCTCCACCGAGTGCAGCTCCAGTTGGGAACTGCACTTCCGCAGCGGGCTGCTGCGCTGGACCGAGAGGGACGAGTTCTCCGTCGAGGATCTGACGGCCCGCTTCGAGCAGACCGACGGGGACTTCGACAGCTTCACCGGCCGGTGGATCCTGCGCCAGGAGGGCGCCGACGTCGCCGTCGACTTCGAGGCCGATTTCGACTTCGGCATCCCCAGTCTCGAGGGAATCCTCGACCCCATTGCCGAGCGTGTCATCAAGGAGAGCGTCGCCTGGGCGGTGACCGGCCTCTTCCCGGGCGTCAGGGTGCTGGGCGACGCCAATCTGACCGACGCCCGGCCGGAGACCGCCGTAGCGTGACCCGCTGCCCTGACAGGAGCTGAGCCGTGGATCAGGCCAACCCGTTCGAGACGCCACGTACCTACTCACTGCACCGGGCCGAGTACCTCGTCGGCCTGGCCGTCACCACCGGTCTGATCATCGCCCACCTGGGCGACATCCGATGGGTGCCGGCCCTCGTACTGTTCTTCTACATCGACCTGATCGGGTACATCCCCGGCGCCATCGCCTTCCGGCGCAGCGGGGGCCGCCCGATCTCCAAGACGTACTACGTGCTCTACAACGTCATGCACAGCCTGATCACTCAGGCCGCGGTCGCGGCCCTGTGGTGCTGGTTGATCGAGCCGGAGTGGGCGTTGCTGATGCTGCCCTTCCACCTCTTCGGCGACCGGGGACTGTTCGGCAACTTCATGAAGTCCTTCGCGCTGCCCTTCGAACCGGTTCGCCAGCCCGGCTACCTGCGGCTGCTGGACGACCTGGGGATCAAGCACCCCAAGCCGGTGGGCCACACGAGCGACCCGGCCCCCGTGGGCCACATCCCCTCGGCACGGACCCCCGCCCGCGCCGACCGCGCCCGTCAGGAGGCCGCGCGATGAGCACCGCGCTGCGCTCCCGCACCGGGCCGGCCCACGGGCACCGCACTCCCGAGGGACGTCTCCGGCGACGCCAGGCCCTGTACCACCTGACTGCCCCGGTCGCCGTGCTGGCGGTCGGCCACGAAGGACAGATGCACGGCACCACCGTCAGTACCGTGACCACCGTGTCCCGGGAGCCGCTGCTGCTCGGTACCTGTCTCAGGAGCGGATCGAAGTTCGCCGAGCTCGCGGCGGCCTCGGGGCGGTACACCGTCAACGTGCTCACGGCGGCGCAGGCCGACCTGGCCCGCTACTTCTCCGACTCCTCCCGGCCCGATGGCCCGGCCCAGTTCGACGGCCTGCGGTGGGACCTCGATGCGTACGCCCACGCGCCCCGGCTCGACGGCGCACTGGCCCATTACACCTGCCGCCTCTTCGGTATCTCGCGGGTGGGGGACCACGAAGTGGTCATCGGCCACGTGACCCATGCCGCTGTCGCCGACGGCGACCCCCTGCTCAGCTACGCCGGCGGGCTGTTCACCGGCCCGCTCTCCCCCGCCCGGGATCCCGGACCGGGCAGCCAGACCAGGAAGGAGACCGCGGCATGACCGCACCTGTGGCATCTGAGGCGGATTGGGACAAGGCACCCGGTCTGCTGGACGGCGCGAAGGAACTCAGGCTCGGCCCCGAGGACTGCGACCTCTCCTATTGGTTCACCTCCGTGGCACAGGGGACCCTGCGGGACCGCGGCGACACCGGACACCATGCCGACGCCGCCGTCCCGGACTTCCTCAAGGAGCCCGGTCCGCTGCGGGACGCCCTCATCCTGGAGTTCGGTTTCCGGGCCCTGTCCGAGGAGATGGCCACCCGCATCCTCGGCCGCTACGTCACCATCGCCCCGGGCATTGCGGAGATGGAGTTCTACGCCACCCAGCTCATCGACGAGGCCCGGCACGCCCGGGTGTTCCGCAACCACCTCGTCGAACTGGGCCACCCCGCCGACAGCCTGCTGCGGGACATCGACGAGATGGCCGCCGACTACCGGCGCCGGGTACTGGAGCCGGTCAAGGAGTTCACGGACGAGATCGTGACCGGTCAGTCCGACTTCATCGGCGGTGTCGCCGTGTTCGCCATCGTCATCGAGGGTGTGCTCGCACCCGCCGCCGAGCTGAGCGAGCGCAAGTGGACCCCGCTGTCGCCCGCCACCGGGGAGATCTCCCGCGGCACCGCCATCGACGAGATCCGGCACTTGACCGTGGCCAGCACCATTCTGCGCGACCACGTCGTCAAGCACCCGGAGTACCGCCCCAGGCTCCTGGAGATCCTCCGGGCCGGAGCACGGCTCTGGGACGAGCTCCCGGACCGCGAGTACGTCCTGCCCCGCGAGGAGATGTTCCAGAAGGGCATGCTCGAGCACGCCGACAAGATCGGCGACTACGAGCTGTGGCCCGGCGTGCGGATGCTCGACACCACACCGGCGCAGCGCTACGACATGGCCGAGCAGTGGACCGACGAGATGGCCGAGGCCCGCATGGCCTACATGGGCCTGCCCGTCGAAGTGCTGGCCGGCGGCCAGGGGAGCCAGGGATGAGCACCGCTCCCGAGGGAGGGCAGGTTCCCACGGGGCGATCCGCCGTGGTGGCCGGCATCGGGTCGTACGTGCCGCCGGACGTGGTGACCAACGAGGACCTCACGGCCCGGCTGGACACCTCCGACGAATGGATCCGCAGCCGCACCGGAATCGCCACGCGCCACGTGGTCTCCGCGGGCACCGCCACGTCCGACCTGGCTGTGGAGGCCGGGCGGCGGGCCCTGAAGTCGGCGGGCAGCGCGGACGTCGACGCGGTGGTCCTCGCCACCACGACACCGGACCACCCGTGCCCGGCCACTGCCCCGGCCGTGGCCGCTCAGCTGGGGCTCTCGGACGTGCCGGCCTTCGATGTCGCCGCCGTGTGCACCGGATTCCTCTACGGCCTGGCCTCGGCCGGCGGCCTGATCGCGACGGGCATCGCGGACCGGGTGCTGCTCGTCGCCGCGGACGCGTTCACCACCATCATCGACCCCGAGGACCGCACCACCGCCGTGATCTTCGCGGACGGCGCGGGCGCGGTGGTGCTGCGTGCGGGCCGGCCGGACGAACCGGGCGCCGTGGGACCCCTGGTCCTGGGCAGCGACGGCAGTCTCGCCGACCTCATCGAGGTGCCGGCAGGCGGCTCGCGGCAGCGCTCCACCGGCCGGGGCGCACCCCCCGAGGACCACTTCTTCCGTATGCGGGGCCGCGACACCTACCGGCACGCGGTCGAGCGCATGACCGCCGCCTCGCGCAAGGCCGTCGAGCGCCGTGGATGGAAGCTGGCCGACATCGACCGGTTCGCCGCGCACCAGGCGAACGCCCGCATCCTCACCGCGGTCGCGGACCGGCTTCTGATCCCGGCCGACCGGCAGCTGTCCAACATCGAGCACGTCGGCAACACCGGTGGCGCCTCGATCCCGCTGCTGCTGTCCCAGGCCGCGCAGGACGGCCGGCTGTCCGACGGACAGAAGGTACTGCTCACCGCGTTCGGCGGTGGGCTGGCCTGGGGCGCCACCACCTTGACCTGGCCGGATCTCGACCCGTTCTGACGGGCGGCACCGCCGGTACGCCCCCACCCCACACACCGCGACATCCAAGAGCCATCGCGCCATCGCACCGATCACCCGGAGGAACGACATGTTCGAACAGTTCAAGAATCTCCTCGTCCACAAGCTGAAGGTGTCCCCCGACCTGATCACGCCCGAGGCCACCCGGGAGGACATCGAACTGGACTCCCTGGCCGTCGTGGAGCTGTCTCTGATGCTCGAGTCCGAGCTGGGCGTCACCATCAGCGACGACGAGTTGCTGGAAGCGGCCACGGTCGGCGACATGGTGGCGCTCATGGAAGAGCGGGGCGCGAAGATCTGATGGCCGGTATCGACGTCGCGGTCACCGGGATCGGCCTGGTCACCCCTGGCGGCATCGGAGTGGAGCCGAGCTGGGCGAGGGTCCGCTCGGGGCACTCCACGGCCGCCTTCGACCCGGTGCTGGAGTCGAACCCGGTACGGATCTCCTGCCGGGTCCCGGGATTCGACGCGGATGTCCTGCTCGGTGCCCGGCGTGCCCTGCGCCTGGACCCCTTCGTACGGTTCGCGCTGGTCGCCGCCCGCGAGGCACTGGCCGACGCGGGCCTGGACCCGCACACCTGGGACGGCGCCCGCGTCGGTGTGGTGCTGGGCAACGGCGACGGGGGACCCGGCACCGTGGAGGCCCAGCACCGGGTGCTGCTCCACAACGGCCCCGGCAGGGTCTCCCCGCTGCTGCTGCCCATGCAGCTGCCCAACATGCTCGCCGGCCAGGCGGCCATCGAGTTCGGGGCCACCGGCCCGAACCTCGTGGTGTCCACGGCGTGTGCGTCCGGCACGACCGCCGTCGGCGTCGCTCGCGACCTGCTCGCCCTGGACCGCTGCGACGTGGTCCTGACCGGAGGCAGCGAGTCCATGATCACTCCACTGGCCATGGCCGGCTTCGCCCAGATGGGCGCCCTCTCCCGGAGGGAGGACGACCCCACGGTGGCCTCGCGCCCCTTCGACGCGGACCGGGACGGGTTCGTCGCCGGTGAGGGCGCGGGCATCCTGGTCCTCGAACGGCTCCAGGACGCCCGTGCCCGCGGGGCCACGGTCCGGGGACGGATCGTGGGCTACGGGGCTTCGGCCGACGCCCACCACATGACGTCCCCTCACCCCCGGGGGGCCGGGATCGAGTCCGCCGTGCGGGCTGCCCTCGCCGACGCGGGCGCCGGAGTCGGCGATGTGCAGCACGTCAATGCGCACGGCACCTCGACCCCCCTCAACGATCTGGCGGAGGCGGCGATGCTGAAGCGGACGCTGACCGGCGACCCGCTCGTCACCTCCACCAAGGGCGTGACCGGCCATCTGCTCGGTGCCGCGGGGGCGGTGGAGGCCGTCCTCACGGTGCTGACCGTGGAACACGGGCTGGTCCCGCCCACGGCCAACCTGACCAACCCCGACCCCGGGATCGACATCAAGGTCGCCGACTCGGAGACGCCCATGCCGATCGACCTGGCCCTCAGTAACTCCTGCGGTTTCGGCGGGCAGAACGCCGTCCTGGCGATCGCCGCAGCCTGAGCCGTCACAGCCGCCCCAGGGGCAGCCGGCCCGTCACCGGGCCGGCTGCCCCTTTCTCGGCCCCGAGGGGCATGCCGTGCACGGGCGCACGCGAACCTGTCGTGTCTGGACCAGGGGCAGGATCCTGTCGCGGCAAGCGCTTCGGCGCTCCCGGGCCGACCGACGGCACGGGGCCCGCCCGTCACGAGCAGCCCACGGGCGGGCCCCGGTCACCGCGCGCGGCTCAGGGCGCGTGCACTCCGGTCACGCGGACTGGAGCTCGGCGCCGTCGTCCGGCGCGAGGGAGGGGGCGTGGGAGAGGATCGCGTGCTCCACCCTGCGCAGCGAGGGCGAGGGCTGCACACCGATCTCCTCGGAGAGGCGTTGCCACATGCGGCGGTAGGTGTTCAGGGCGTCGGCCTGACGGCCGGACCGGTACAACGCGATCATGAGCTGTTCGCAGAAACGTTCCCGCAGAGGGTTGCTGATGTGCACTTCGTAGAGTTCCGCGAGGACGCTCGCGTGCCGCCCGGCGCCGAGCTCCGCGTCGAACAGCAACTCCTGCGCGCGCATGCGGTGTTCTTCGTAGCGGGCGCTGGCGAGCCGGCACACGGTGCCGCCCGGGAGCGGGCCGAACAGGGGCCCGCGCCACATCGCCAGCGCGGAGCGCAGCAGCGCGGCGGCCTCGGCAGGGCGGGTCAGGAGCAGGCTCTCGGCCTGCCGGGTCTTGCGGAGGAACTGGGCGGCATCGAGTTCGTCGTCCGCGACCGCGAGCCGGTAGCCGGAGGGGTGCATGGCCAGACGGGATGCGGAGCGCTCGGGCTCGAGGGACTTCAGCCTGCGACGCAGCCGGCTGACATGTGCCTGGAGGGCGTTGACCTGGTTGTCGGGGGGCGAGTCGCCCCAGAGCTCCTCGATCAGTTTGTCCCCGGTGATTGCCTGATGCTCACTGACGAGCAAGGTCTGCACGAGAGTGCGCTGTAGGTTTCCCGGTAACTCCACCCGGTTTGTTTCTGTATGAATCTCCAACGCTCCGAGAATCGAAAAGCTCAGCACGTCGTGCTCCCTCGTTGTGGTATGTCGTGGAAAGGAATACAGGCGTGGTCCCGCCTTGAGATTCATTGTGCGGGAGTTGTGAATCCGGTTGCCGCGAAGGGGCCCGCCGGTATAGGTGAACGACAAAAGCACCCGTCTCGGTCATCGTCGAAGTGTACGATTCCGGTGTCGGTGCCATTTCTGGGTGGATCACGGTACCCCCTGCTGCGTGCGGCGACCATTAATCATTGATCACCGCGCACTGAGTTTCAATGGCCAGATTTTTCCTTTCCCACTGATCGAGACGGGTACACACGCGAACGCCCCGGCCGTGCGTCACAACGGCCGGGGCGTTCGCCGGGATCCGGCGGACGGCGGGCGTTCAGCCCTCGATCGCGAAGTGCGCCCGGGCGAGCAGGGTCGCCGCATGGCCGGGGATGTGTTCCATGGCGCGCATCCGGATCACGTCGCCCCACTTCAGGTCGTCGTCGAAGACCAGCATGCCCTCGCGGTCGACCAGTTGGGCCCGTACGGCCGTGCCGGCTGCCTCCTGGGGGATCTGCTCCAGCAGGTCGACCAGTTCCTTCGCGTTGCGACGGACCATGTCCACCCGCTCCAGATGGGTGGTGGAGCACAGGACCGCGGCGATCGCCGCCCTGGACATGACCTGGGCGTTGTCGATCCTGGCCGCCCGGCCGGCCAGGACGTCGCGCGCCGTGCCCGCCAGCGCTCGGTCGCTCAGGGCGATGTGGGCCAGCACCCAGTCGACTTCCGCGCGGTCGAACTCGGCGAGTGGACGGTCGTCGGTGATGGACTCCGCCGCCGCCAGCAGTTCCTTGTAGGCACGGGAGAGCTCTTTGGTTTCCACGGATGGCTCCGGTCGTCAGAGGGGTACGGTGCGGGTGCCGCGCGCCGGATGGAGTGGGGGGCTCGCGCGGGGTGGTGCGGTCGGTGCGATGTGCGGCGTTACCCGGAGGCGGCGTCGGACGTGGCGCGAGGGGCGGCGGCCGGTGCGGGGGCGGCTGCTGCCGGCTTCTTGCGTCCGGGCAGGACCAGCAGAGCGAACAGACCGCCGACGAGGGTGCCGACGGCGGCCACGGTGAAGCCGATCTGCAGACCGTCCGTGAAGATCGGGGCGACCGCGTCCCTCACCGTGCCCCGGATCCCGTCCGGTAGCGCGTCGATGGCTCCCAGGTCACCTGCGGAGATGGCCTCCACCGTCCGACCGCGCGCCGCCGCGTCCATGCCGATGTCCCGGAGGGTGCCGGGGACGGCGTCGCCCAGGTGCTGGATCAACAGCGTGCCGGTGAGAGCGACGCCGAACACACTGCCGACCTGGCGGAAGGTGTTGGAGACACCGGAGGCGGTACCGGCCTGCTCCGGGCGGACCGAGGACAGGAGCGCGACGGTCGCGGGGGCGCCGACCAGCGAGACGCCGGCGCCCAGCAGCGCCATCGCCCACCAGTACGATCCGAAGCCGCTGCCAGGGGCCAGCTGGGCGAGTTCGAGGAGGCCGAGCGCGCTGGCCACCGACCCGACGAGGATCGGCAGCTTCGGGCCGAACTTCGCGGCGATCACGCTGGCGGCGTACGAGAAGACCATGATCGACACGTTGAGGGCGAGGAACCGGACTCCGGTCTCGGTGGTGGAGAGCCCGTTGATCTGCTGGAGGTAGAAGGTGAGCAGGAAGATGCTGCCGTAGAGGCCGAACAGTCCGAGGAAGTTGACCGCGCCGGCGACGACGAGGACGGGGCTGCGGAAGAGGTTCATCGGCAGCATCGGGTCGCTCTGGCGCAACTCCCAGGCGACGAAGGCGATCAGCGCGACCGCGGCGACGGCGAAGGAGCCGAGGATGACCGGGTCGCTCCAGCCTTGGGCGCTGGCCTCGATCAGGCCGTAGACGAGGCTCGCGATGGCGACGATGAACAGGACCTGACCCAGCATGTCGGCGCGACGACGGGTGGGGGCCTTGCTCTCGGGCAGCTTCGCCACGAGGACGGCGAGGGCGATCAGGCCGAAGGGGAGGTTGACCCAGAAGATCGCCTGCCAGCCGAACGCGTCGACCAGTACGCCGCCGAGCACCGGACCCGCCGCGAGAGCGAGTCCGCCGATGCCGGCCCAGATGCCGATCGCGCGGGCCCGTGCGGCGGGCTCCGGGAATGTGGTCGACACCAGGGCCAGTGAGACGGGGATCATGATGGATCCCGCAGCGCCCTGGAGGACACGGGCGACGAGCAGGAACTCGTAGGTCGACGCCAGGGCGCACAGCGCGGACGCGGCCAGGAACCCGGCAAGTCCGCTGAGGAAGATGCGCTTGCGCCCGAAGATGTCACCGAGCGTGCCCGCCGTCAGCAGTAAGCAGGCGACGACGAGCGCATAGGCGTCGATGACCCACTGGAGCTGGGTCATGTCCGTCGACAGGTCGCTCTGGATCTCGGGCAGTGCCACGTTCACGATCGTGGAGTCGAGATACACCATGAAGATGCCGATGCAGACGAAGGTCAGCAGGAGACCTTTGCCGCGGGCGGCCGCCGTGCCGGCGGTGGGGCTGGGGCTTGTCATGTCTTCCTCGTGTTTGCGTGAAATATGGAGGGGGACGGGCCCGCTCGAAGTGGCGTGCGTGAGCGTCCGAGGGGCTCTCTGGCACGACGAACGCTAACTGACCGACGGTCGGTCAGGCAACCGACCGGCGGTCGGTCATGTAGCCTCGAAGGAGATCCCGCACTGCAATGGAGGACGGACGTGATGGCTCAGAGCACGACCCCGGGCAAACGGAAGCGCGTCGTCAAGACCCCTGAGGCCCGCAGGGCCGACATCCTGCGGGCGGGCCGAGAGGTGTTCGGCGCGACCGGATTCTCCGACGCCACCATCGCGGACATCACCGCGGCCGCGGGCATGGGCAAGGGCAGCTTCTACATGTACTTCGAGACCAAGGAGCACGTCCTGGCTGCCCTCTGGGAGGAGTACGTCAATGCGTTCCACGACACCACCCAGGAGACCCTGGCGCAGGGCCAGGCGTGGTGGCCCACCATGGACGCGTTGCTGGAACGCCTCATCGAGCACGCCGTCGAGAACGCCGAACTGCACCGGCTGGTCTACGGATCGGCGAACGCCAGAGCGCTGGAGCTGTGCAAGGAGTCCAACGCTCGTGTGATCGACCTGATCTGCGAGTTCGTCAGGCGCGGCGCGGTCGCCGGAGCCTTCCGGAGCGCCAACCCCGACTGGGCGTTCCGCATGGTCTACCACGCCGCCGACGGCCTGCTGGACGACCTGATCGCCCGCAAGGAGCCCATCGACACTGCGGAGGTCACCCGCAGCGTGCTCGAACTCGCCCACCGGGCCCTCGGCCACCCCGATCTGCGCCCGGCCGGCGCCTGACCCCGGCGGCCTCGGATGCGGCCCCGGCGCATCCGGGCTGTGAACGGCAATCCGCCCTGGCGGACCGGCGGGAAGGTCTGCCAGGGCGGATCGTGTCGCCCGGGCGGTGGGGGACCCGACGACAATCGCGCAGTGCCCGGTCCGTTTCCGGCCCGGGCACTGCGCGTCTGCTCCGGATACGCCGCTTGCCACACAGGGCTCACGGCGGACCCGAAGACCGCGGAGAGGGCAGGATTCGAACCTGCGTGGGCCGTGGCCCGACCGTTGAGCTGAAGCTCGGGTCCCCGATAAGCCGCTCCGGGCACCTCTCCATGACCGACCCGGGAATTCCGGGTGGGTTCCGCGGAGAGGGCAGGATTCGAACCTGCGTGGGCCGTGGCCCGACCGTTGAGCCGAAGCTCGGGTCCCCGATAAACCACTCCGGGCACCTCTCCAGAACGTTGCCCGTCTGTCGTCCGGGCCGTTCATGAGAACAACAATGGCATGCCCCCCTGATGCAGCCCTGACGCAGAGCTGACGCACCTCCGACACCGTATTTTTTCCCCCTTCCGGTCCCCAGGCGTGCGGTGCTCTACTTTCCTCGGCTCAATTCCGTCCAGAGGGAGCAGAGCGTGTCCTCCACCAAAACGGACAACCCGGTTCTCCGGGCCGTCCTGACCCACACCCAAGCCGAGAATCCCAGCGCGTTCCTCGCCCTGAACGAGGGCAACCGCACATTCAGCGTCCCTGGAATCGACGGCGTGATCACCTACCGTCGGGCCGGCCGCTACGCCGTTCAGTTCGGCGGCCCCTTCGCCGACCCCGCGTCCTACGACGCGCTGCTCGACCGCTTCGTCGCCCACATCCACGATGAGGGCCTGCGCCTGGTCGGCGTACAACTCCAGCGCGACGACGCCGAGGCGTACGCCCGCCATGGCTTCACGGTCAACCAGATCGGTTCCTCCTGGGCGCTGCGCATACCGGAGTTCACCCTGCGCGGCACCCGCTTCATGCAGCTGCGCAACAAGATCTCGCGGGCGCATCGCAACGGCCTGATGATCCAGGAGGTCCAGGCGTCGGACTGGCAGGACGGCCTGGCCGTCATCGACAAGGCGTGGCTCGGGTCCAAGGGCGAGGGCGCGCGCCCGCTGGAGTTCCTGGTGGGCCAGATCGGTGGTGAGGCGCAGTCGCTGCGCCGCCTCTTCGTCGGCACCATCGACGGCGCGCCCGTGGCGTACATCTCCTACTCGCCCGTGTACGGCTCGCGCTCCGGGTGGATGCACGACCTGAGCCGGCGGATCCCGGAGGGTTCCCCCGGACTCATGGAGGCCATCAACGCCCACGCCGTCGAGGTGTTCCGCGAGGAGGGGGTGCCGTGGCTGCACTTCGGCTTCACGCCCTTCACCGGCCTGGACGCGAGCCACGAGGTGCCCGGTCACAGTCCCGCCTTCCAGTGGCTGATGCACTTCCTGGCGGCCGAGGGTGCCGCGCTCTACCCCGCGCAGACACAGCTGGCCTACAAGCAGAAGTGGGCCGCGGACGTCTCCATCCCCGAGTACGTCGCCTTCGAAGGCCACGCCTCCCTCGCCGGATTCGCCCATATCTTCCGTGCCAGCAATGCTTTCTGACGATTCATCACACCGAGGAGTAAGACCATGTCCCGCGCTGTACTGACCTCACTGACCACCGACGAACTGCGCCATGCGATGGTCGAGCACCTGATGCGCATCATGGGGCTCCCCGACGACGAGTCGGTGGCCGACGAGGCCGACGGGATCCTGCTGGCCCTTGACGACCGGCTGCGCCAGGACACATCAGCAGCCTGACCCCGGCGCCGCCGGACCGGTCAGTGCCGTATCAGAACCGCATCAGCACGGTAGGCAAGGCTGGGTGGCACGTCAGCCCGGAGCCGGGCGCAGCGCATCGCACTGCCAGGGTACGAACGCGGCCAAGGACACAGCAGCCACCATGTGGTCCCCCATGTCTTCCGCTGCACGGCCTCCTCATCGTGGGCCGGCTGCCGTACCACCGCCTTGCCACCGGGCGCATCAGCCCAAGGAGTGCATCGCATGTCATCGTCGCACGTCCCTCGCCAGAATGGTGTGGTCGAGTCGCTCGACGCGCGCCGCTCGTCCCCGCCCCGGCAGACCGCAGGAGCTTCCGCGACCTTCGCCGAGCTGCTCAAGCGTGTGAAGGCGGAAGGCCTGCTGGACTTCGACCCCCGCTACTACGCAGTCCGGTTGACGCTCAACACCCTGCTCCTTGCCGCGGGCTTCACGGCGTTCTTCCTCATCGGCGACTCGTGGTGGCAGCTGCTCGTGGCCGCGTGGATGGCGATGTGCGGAACGCAGAGTGCGTACATGTTCCACGACGCCGGCCACAAGGCCATGTTCCGTAACAAGAAGGTGGCCACGGCCGTCGGCTATATCCACGCCAACCTGATCAACGGAGCGAGCTACGGCTGGTGGGTCAACCACCACAACCGTCACCACAGCAACCCCAACCACCTCGACATGGACCCGGACATCGGGCGCCGCACCGCGATCTTCGACATCAAGCAGTACGCCTCCCGCCGCGGTGTCAAGCGCTTCATCGTCCGCTACCAGAGCGTGCTGTTCTTCGTGCTGCTGGTGCTGGAGTCGCTGAAGATGAGCAAGACCGCTCTGAAGGCGATCTCGCAGGGACAGACCAAGCGTCCGGTACTGGAGGCCACGCTCGTCCTGTTGCGTGCCGCGATCTATCTGACCCTGCTGTTCACCGTTCTGTCCCCGCTGCTCGCCGTCGTCTTCCTCGTCGTCCAGCAGTTCCTCCAGGGGCTCTACTTCGGCATGATCTTCGCCCCGAACCACAAGGGCATGGAGGTCCGCGACGGCGAGGAGGAGACCCTCGACTGGCTGGAGCGGCAGGTGCTCACTTCCCGTAACATCCGCCCGTCGTGGCTCATCGACTTCCTCTACGGCGGCCTCAACTACCAGGTGGAGCACCACCTCTTCCCGTCCATGGCGCAGAAGAACCTGCCCCGCGCCCGGGAACTGACCCGGGAGTACTGCGCGGAGCGGGGCGTCCCCTACCACGAGGTCGGCTTCTGGGCCTCGTACCGGGAGGTCGCCGGCTATCTGCACAAGGTCAGCGCGCCGGTCCGCCGGGGTGAGGCCGAGCAGGCGATGCGGCAGCGGGCCGCCTGAGCCGCGTTCCGCCGGCCGCTCTTCATGCCCGTACCCCAGAACGATCCCGACCATGACGAGGAGTTGTCCCCCTGATGGCTGAGACCGCCGCGCTGCTGGGTGGCAGTGCAGACAGAGCGGCCGGCGCGGCGGCGATCGGTGACCGGCTGGACCGCATGCCGATCACCTCGACACATCGCAGGCTCACCGCGGTGGTCGGAGTCGGCCTGCTGTTCGATACGTTCGAGAACAACCTGTCCGGAACGATCTCCAAGGTCCTCCAGAACGACTTCGCCTTCAATGGCACCACGCTCAAACTCGTGCTGGCCTCCGCGTTCGTCGGCCAGTTCGTCGGCTCGCTGCTGCTCGGCAAGGTGGCGGACCGGTTCGGCAGGCGCCGCGCGTTCCTGGTGAACCTCGCGCTGTATTCCGGCTTCTCCCTGCTGGGAGCGTTCTCGCCCAACGCGGCGTGGCTGATCGCGACACGGTTCCTGGCGGGCATCGGGATCGGTGCCGAGCAGACCCTTTCCGACTGTTATCTGGCGGACGTGCTCCCGGCGTCGAAGCGGGGGCGGTACACCGCGTGGGCCTACACCCTGGCCTTCTGCGGAGTACCGGCCGTCGGCTTCGCCGCGCTGTGGCTGGTGCCGCTGAGCCCGCTGGGCATCGACGGCTGGCGGTGGCTGTTCGTCCTGGGCTCGCTGGGCTCGGCCGTGGTGTGGGTCCTGCGCCGCCGGTTGATCGAGTCGCCGAGATGGCTCGCCGCGAACGGCCGTCTGGCGGAGGCCGAGCAGCTGGTTGCGCGGATGGAGTCCGACATCCCCTCGCACCGGCGCGAGTCCGCCCAGGACGTCACGAGGCCGGCCGCGCCGGCCGACAGCGAGGACCGGCCGCGGCTGCGGAGCATCTTCGCGGCGCGCTACCGATCCCGCACCGCGATGCTGTGGGTCGTCAGCGCACTGTCCGTGTTCGGCTACTACGGCTTCGGGGCGCTCGCCCCTCAGATCCTGGCGGCCAAGGGCTACGGAGTGGTGGCCGGCCTGGGCTTCACCGCCCTCTCCTTCCTCGGCTACCCCCTCGGCTCCGCCCTGTCGCTTCCCGTGATCGACCGGTACGAGCGCAAGACCCTGGTGGCCGTCGTAGCCGCAGCCATGGTGGCGGCGGGCATGGGGTTCGCCTGCGCGAACTCCGTGACGCTCGTGGTCGTCTTCGGACTCGGCTACACGCTGTGCAGCAACATCTTCTCGAACGTCTTGCACGTGTACCTGGCCGAGCAGTATCCCACTGCCATCCGGGCCACCGCCTCGGGAGCCGCGTACTCCCTGTCCAAGCTCAGTGCAGCGGTGCTGCCCTTCGTCCTGCTGCCGGTACTCGATGCGCAGGGTCCCGGCATGCTCTTCGCGGTGATCTCCGCGGCGATGGTACTGCTCGCGGCGACCGTACTGTTGCTGGGAGGCCGCACCACCGGAGCCTCGGTCGACGCGGCCTGACGCGCCGGAACGATCGCGAGACGACCGGCCTCGTCGACGTCCTCGCCCGGCGTACGGCAGGATCGGTGAGCGCCTCGGTATCGGCCGCATC
Organism: Streptomyces sannanensis; assembly: GCF_039536205.1. Taxonomy (GTDB): domain Bacteria; phylum Actinomycetota; class Actinomycetes; order Streptomycetales; family Streptomycetaceae; genus Streptomyces; species Streptomyces sannanensis. The sequence goes on from NZ_BAAAYL010000001.1 coordinate 6,301,359, forward strand.
CCCGAACCCCCGCACCGCGCCCGGTCTTTGGTGATCGTTCCGGTGTTCTCGCTGAGCCGGCTCAGCAGTGAGGCGCTCACTGCCGCCGTTTCCATCGGCGACGAGGTGCGCGTGGCCACGGTCTGCCACTCCGAGCCCGAGGACCGTGAGTACACCGCTGCGCTGACCCGCGACTGGGACCTGTGGAACCCGGGTGTTCCGCTGCTCCGCATTCCGTCCGCGTGTCGCGCGCTGGGCCGGCCGATCGCCGCGTACGTACGCGAGCCGGCCGCCCGGGCCCCGGACACCCGGATCACCGTCCTGATCCCCGAGGCCGAACCGGCCCGGCTGCGGCAGCGTCTGTTGCAGAACCAGCGTGGGGCGGTCGTGGCACACGCCCTGCGCCGGGACACCGACGCGGTGATCTGCCGGCTCCGCTTCCGCCTCTGAGGGGCGTCGGTCCGGGCGCGGGATCGTGGAGCCACCGGAAGATGTCAAGGCGGCGTAAGAATCCCCGCCCGTTGCGCAAGGGTTGCGTCAAGGACCGGCCCCGGCAGGCCCCGGGCGGGGTTCGCCGGGGTAGCCCTGTACTGAGGCATCGCAAAGGGATCTGCGTGCCAGTGAGTGCCGAGACCGCCGTCGCAGTCAGCCCGGTCGGGTATCTCGTTCTGGCGCCGAATGTCCCGGTCAGGTGCTGAGCCGTACGCGTGCCGTCCGGCCAGGACGCACTATCGGTGGAGGTGGGCAGATGGCCCCCTATCCGCTCCGTGACCGCATCGCGCTGCTCGCCGGCCTGGCTGGGCCCCTTGTCGCCGCGCTCGCGCTGATGCCGTTCCGCACGGACGTGTCGAACACGAACATGGCTTTGATTCTGGTCGTCGCCGTGGTGGCAGTCGCCGCCATCGGTAACCGGTTCGCCGGAGCACTGGCGGCCTTGTCGGCGGCGGCGTGGTTCGACTTCTTTCTCACCCGCCCGTATCAACGGTTCACCATCGCCGGCTCCCGTGACATCGCGACCGCTGTCCTGCTGCTGGTCGTGGGCCTGCTGGTGTCGCAGCTGGCCGCCCGTGCCCGCCGCCTGAGACTGGTCACCGTGACCGATGCCAGATATCTGGCCCGGATTCACGACACGGCCCAGATGGCCCGTATTCCGGGCTCGGGCGGCGCGGTCGTCGACTTCGTCGCGAAGCAGCTCACCGACATCCTCCATCTCCGGGGGTGCCGCTTCGAGTACGGCTCTCTGCTCGGGCATCCGCCGCGGTTGGAAGCGGACGGCAGCGTCGTCGTGGGGCACAGGAGCTGGGACGTCGACCGTCATGGCTGGCCGGAGGGCGAGGTCGAGGTCCGGGCCTTCGGCAACGGCCGCTACTTCGGACGGTTCATGCTCCAGCCCGACCCCGGGGTGGCGTCCACTCTGCAGGCCCGCCTCGTGGCGGTGACCCTCGCCGATCAGGCGGGTACGGCTCTCGACACCTCGGGGGCGGTGCCGGACGGCTGACTGCCGGTGCGCATACGGAATCCTGTCCGCGGGAAAACGCCCGTCATCCCGCGCAGGCACCGGCCGCACGCCGGAGCGGCGAGCGCATCGGTGCAGGCCACGGACGAGCGGGCCGGCGGTCCCGTCGTTCGCACCGAGCGCACGATGGAGGTGAGGGTGAAGAACGGACGGGATCCAGCCGATGGCACGCGGACGTTTGCGGATCTACCTCGGGGCCGCGCCCGGGGTCGGAAAGACATACGCCATGCTCGAGGAGGGGCAGCGGTTGCGTGCCCACCAGCGCTGCACAAAATGACTGAGGCAGGCAACGGCCCGACTGCCGGCCCGTACAGCTCTCGGTGGCTGCCGGGCCCTGGCTGCTGCGCACCGCGATGTCGTGTTTCGGCTGATTCAGCAGTTTCGCGGTAAACCTGCGCCCTCAAGCCCTGGCGCTTTCACCGGTTCGGCCTCATCGGCCCACATTCATCGGTGCGATTCCCATGGCCGGGACCGGCGGTCGGCCGCTGATGGCGGACCGGTGTGGGCGCCCGCACTGGTGCCCTGGGCAGGGCGGTTCCGGTTGCAGGCCGAGGCAGGATCGGCTGGCCTGGATCCGGACGCGCCAATGTGTCACACAGAACCGCACGAGGGGCCATCATGCTCAAGGGCTTCAAGAACTTCCTGATGCGCGGCGATGTCGTCGTCGTGGCCGTGGGGCTGATCATCGCTCTGGCGTTCAGTACCCTGATCAAGGCATTCACGGACAGCGTGGTCAACCCGATCATCACCCGGGCGCAGGGAGGTCACTCCGTCGGACTGGGCTGGCAGCTGGGCGATGCCGGGAACACCGCGACATACCTCGACGTCGGTCAGTTCCTCTCCGCGCTGATCTACTTCGTCATTTTCATGGCAGTCGTCTACTTCCTGATCGTTGCCCCGTACAAGTTCTTCCAGGCCCGGCGCGGGATCGTCGTCTTCGACGACCCGAAGCCGGTCAGGGCCTGCCCGGCGTGCCTCGCCGATGACATCCCGGCGAGTGCGTCCAAATGCCGCTACTGCGGCACCGACCAGCCTTCCACCCCAGCCCGGGACGCCGTCTGAGCCGTCGTGGTCAGGCGGGCGGGGAGACACCCAAGGCGGAGTCGGCGCGGGCGCACGTCTCGTCGGTACACGGAAGGAGTGCTCGGATGGCTACAGCCGAATCCTTCCGTGCCGACTCCGGCCGCCCGCCCGCCGGTCCGTCCCCGCCTCGTGGGTTGCTGGACCTGCTCAGCGTAGCCCCGGTCGTCCTGGACACCGACGGGCGGATCGTGCTCTGGAGCCCGCAGGCCGAGGAACTGTTCGGTTACACCGCCCGGGAGGCCCTGGGCGAGTACGCGGGCCGGCTCCTGGTCCATGAGCAGCACCTCGAGCTGGTGATCAAGCTGTTCGTCGAAGTGACGAGTACCGGCCAGAGCTGGGCAGGTGCCTTTCCCGTCCGCCACAAGGACGGCAGCGACAGCGCAGTCTGCTGCCGGAGCATCCACCGCACCATGTCGGCCTGGAGGTCGCCTCCCGCTACCAGCCCGCCCATGCCTCCAGCGAGGTCGGCGGGGACTGGTTCGACGTCATTCCCCTGAACGGCGACAAGACGGCGCTGGTCGTGGGTGGCGTGATGGGCAGCGGTATCGACGCCGCCGCCGCCATGGGCCGCCTGCGTACCGCCACCTGCACCTTTGCCGATCTCGACCTGACCCCCGACGAAGTGCTCCAGCACCTGGACAAGATCACGTTTGGCCTGGAGAACTACATCGCCACCTGTCTCTACGCCGTCTACGACCCCCAGCGTGCGGAGTGCCACTTCGCCAACGCCGGTCATCTGCCCCCCCGCCCTGGTGCATGCCGACCGCCCTCCCGAGGTGGTCGACCTGCCCGCCGGAGCCCCGCTCGGCGTCGGCGGCATCTCCGCCCGTCGACGAGCGCCTGGATGCTCTCCTCGATCTGCTGGACGGGCCCCCGCGCCCCCTGGAGGAGACGGCGGACCGGCTCCTTCGCACACTGTGTGGGCCGGAGCACCACGATGACGTCGCCCTGCTCATCGCCCGGACCGGTCCCGGCACCGAGCCGGAGGCCGTGCCGGACACGTAGACGGGTCCCGGTTTTCGCACTGTCGTACGAGCGATCATTCCGGAGCGGGACGGTTGGTGTGCACTTTCCCCGACTGTGCACCGAGAGTGAGCGGTCGCACACTACTGTGTGGGTCTGGTGGTCAACATGGGTGCTTCTCGCCCGAGTTGATCCCATTCCGACCTACCGGGCCGAACGTACATCCCACGAACACGCCACGCCGATCCTGGACCGCCACGTACCGAGGACGCCGATGTCCCACCTTCGCGCACCCGCCGCACGGCCGGACCGTCGTGAGGACGGGCGGCACGGCAGGCAGACCACCCGTCCCCAGCCATCGGCGGGCGGACGCCCCGTGGGGCTGCCGCAGCCCGTGCCGCAGCCCCCGCCCGAGGCCGGTCTACGTCCCCAACTGCTGCGCACTTCCGTGCTGCCGTCCGTCGCCACCACGCTCAGCGGGACGGCCGCCGTCGCCTTCACCTTCCACGCCACGGCGGCCCGGCTGTCGGCCGCCCTGTGCGCCGCACTCGCCGGAACCGCGCTGCTCGCCTTCGCCGCCGTGGCCGGCGCCGCGATGGGAGCCGACCGGATTGCCGGAAACGTCGCCGAACGCTGCGACATCCTGCGCGGCGGCACTGCCCGCGCCCAGGCCGACCTGAGCGTTTTCGTGGAGGGACTCCGCCGCGGCGAAGGGCCGCCCGCGTGGCCGGCGCCGCCGCACAGCACGCCCCTCGGCGGCGAATTCGACCTGCTGGCAAAGGATCTGAACAGGACTCATGAAGCAGCGGTGACCGCGGTGGTGCAGGCCTGGCAGCGTTCCAGCAGCGCGTGCAGCGAACAGAAGGTGGAAGTCCTCGCCCATCTCGGCTGTCGGCTCCAGTCGCTTGTCCACCGGGAGATCTCGCTGCTCGACGAGTTGGAGCGGGACGTCGAGGACCCGGACCTGCTCGGGGACCTCTTCCGGGTCGACCATCTGGCCACCCGGATCCGCCGCCATGCCGAGAACCTCGCAATCCTCGGTGGTGCCACGTCCCGGTATCAGTGGCGCATGCCGGTCGGCATGGCGGAGGTGCTGCGCTCGTCGCTGGCCGAGGTCGAACACTACACGCGCGTCAAACTGGTACCCCCGGCGGAGGGGACCCTGCGCGGCCACGCCGTCGCCGACGTCATCCACCTGCTCGCCGAACTGATCGAGAACGCCACGGTGTTCTCCGCCCCGCACACCGAGGTGCTGCTGCGCGCACAGCGTGTCGCGGCGGGCCTGGCGGTCGAGGTCGAGGACCGGGGCCTGGGAATGCCCGTCACCGAGCAGGTCAGGATGAACGCGCTCCTCGCCGACCCCGACCAGGTCAATACCGGGCGGCTGCTCCAGGACGGTCGGATCGGCCTCTATGTGGTCGCCGCCCTGGCCCGTCGGCACGGCATCACGGTCCGGCTACAGGCCAATATCTACGGCGGGATCCAGGCGGTCCTGGTCCTGCCGCAGAGCCTGCTCGGACCCGACCAGGAGGACCTGGCCTTCCACGAGCCCGCCCCGGTCCCGGCGGTATTCCCGGTTGTCCCGCCCACCCTGGGCGACCAGGGCCCGGCGCGGCGGAACACCACCGTCCCCGCCCTGGGTGTCGTGCCCCCGCCGGTCCGCGGCGCGTATGTCGTTCGGACCGGCCCGGGCGGCGCTTATACCGGCCCCACCGCCGAAAGTTCCGCCTCCGGTGGCCCTGTCGGCCGCCCCAGGCTGCCCAGACGCCGAGCCCGGGAAAACCTGGCCCGGCAGCTCAGGGACACTCCGCGGCCCCGTACACACAGCGAAGCGGCTGCCGCTCTCCCCGACCCCGGCCTGATGGCCGCCTTTCAGCGGGGCGCCGGACTGGCCGAGACGGCACAGCCCGACCCGCAGCCGGACACCGACGACCTCAAGGAGCAGATGACATGGCCGGAGAAGTAGCGACCGGACAAGTTGCCGATCTCGAATGGCTGTTGAGCGGACTGATCCAGCGCGTGCCGTACACGCGCAGCGCGGTTCTGCTCTCCTCGGACGGTCTGGTGAGGTCGTTCCACGGGCTGGACCCCGACAGCGCCGACCATATGGCGGCCCTCTCCTCGGGACTCCATGCCCTCGGCCGCAGCGCCGGTGTGCGCTTCGACGACGGCGGCGAGGTCCGGCAGATCGTCGTCGAACTCGACTCCACCCTGCTCTTCGTCTCCACCGCCGGATCCGGCACCTGTCTGGCCGTACTCGCCGGACGCGACGCGGACGCGGCGGTGCTCGGCTACGAAATGGGGATGCTGGTGAAGAGCGTTCGGCCCTATCTGGCCACCCCGGCCAGGCAAAGGGCCCCGGAGCATATTCACGGTCTGTGAACACGCCGAGCGGATCGATGCCGTGAGGAAGACCGAATCCGAGGGAGTTGTCCGTGCCCTCGCGTACGGTCGTGCCATGGCGAACTCCGGCGACGTACGCAGAATCTCGCTCTCCCTGCCCGAGACGGCGGAGAAGCTCTCCTGGGGCATGCCCACCTTCCGGGTGGCAGGGAAGATCTTTGCCGCGCTCGGGGACGACGACGCCTCCATGGGCGTCAAGTGCCCCAAGGAGGACCGGGCCGAGCTGATCGCCTCGGAGCCGGACAAGTTCTTCATACGGGAGGGGCACGACGACGCGTTCGCCTGGCTCCGGGTGCGGCTCGCGGCCCTGGACGACGAGGAGGAGCTGTACGCCATCCTGGTCGACTCCTGGCGCCAGGCCGCACCGCGCAAGCTCCTCGACGCGCACCCGCACCTGGCCGGCTGATCCTCACCTCACGCGAGGCCGGTCCAGGGAAGTGTCGATGCGGGTACGGAGCGACCTCGCGTCCAAGCCGTGGGCGGCCAGGTGCTCGTCCATGTGTCCGTACCGCCGCAGCTCGCGTCGGCCCACGCCGAGGCCGAGCACCGGTGGGGTACGGCCGTCAGCGCAACATTGGCTGCCGCGGTGGAGGTACCGGCCAGATACGGCTCGACGATCACCACATTGGCCGTGCCTCCCCGCACCGCGGCGCGCAGGGCCTTGTCGCCGAAGGGGCGTACGGTCGCCGCGTACAGCACCGTGACGTCCAGACCCTCGGTCGCCGCGAGCCCGTCGTCCAGCATCGGCCCGACCGCGACCACGACCCCGGACGGGCCCTCGCGCACAGTCAGGAAACCAGCCCCGGTGACCGGCTGCGCACGCTTGTTGGCCTGCAGCGACAGCTGTAGGTACACCCGGTCGTCCCCGGCCACCGCGTGCCGCAGCAGGGTCTCCGCCTCGTCGGGGTGGCCCGGCACATGGACCGTACAGCCATCCAGAGTGTCCAGCAGGGTCACATCGCCCGGTGCCATATGGGTGAAGCCGCCCGCGGGCCAGTCGTACGAAGCCCCCGCACTGACCAGCACCCCGCCGACGCCCTGGTGGCCGAGCTTCAGCTTCACCTGCTCGAACGGCCGCTCGACCAGAAAACTGGCGAAGGTGTGCATCAGCGGCCGCATTCCGGCGAGCGTCAGCCCTCCGCCCGCGCCGATCAGCGGCTGCTCGCGGATCCCCACATTGATCACACGGTCGGGGTGCCGTCGCAGCGCCCCTCGAAGCCGTCCTTACTGATCTCCGCCAGTACGACGGCGAGCCTGGGATCCTCGTCGAGCAGCCGGGTCGTGGTGGAAATGAAGCCCTCGCGCATGGTGTCCATGACAGTCCTCTCGGGCTCGGTCAGTTCTTGGGCTCGACCCGGGCGACCACGGCATGCGGCCGACCGGGATGGGGTGCGGTGAAGGCGGGGTACAGCGCCTCGTGATCACGCCCGTCGACGGTCGCGGCGGACCAGCCGGCCACCTCGAAACGCGCCGCGATCCCGCCGGGTCCGTCGTACGAGGCGGAGGAGTTGTCGATCACCAGTGTGTTCAGCTGCTCCAGCCCGGCCGGCGTACGCGATGGCCTCGTGATTGCTGCCCTCGTCCAGCTCGGCGTCGCCGATCAGCACCCATACCCGCGGATCCCCGAGCCCCTGGGCCCGCAAGCCCAGCACGGTGCCCACGGCCAGCGGCAGCGTTGCGGCGGGCCCGTGCTTCTCGTCGCCCGTCATCAGGGACATCAGTCGGGGCAGGTCCTCGAAACGGAGCGGGCCGGTGAGTGTTTTTCCGTGTCATGCCGTACAGCTTTCAACCTCACGCAGGATGGAGGCCAAACTCCCGGCGCGGCAGAAAAGCGGTTCACGACCACCCGATGAAGTGCGGTATTGTTCTCATGCGCGCCCGGCCAGGGGAAACCCCAGGTCAGACGGGCAACGGGACGTGGCGCAGCTTGGTAGCGCACTTGACTGGGGGTCAAGGGGTCGCAGGTTCAAATCCTGTCGTCCCGACAGTGATGTCGCACTTCAGGGGCCGTTTTCGAACGGCCCCTGAAGCGTTTTCGGGGCAGACGGGGAGTCCTCTCCCGCTCCCACGCTCCCAGCGCTCCCACCCACCCCGACCGGCGTCAATCTGGGGTTGACCAGGGTCGCCCCATCCGGTTGCTCCCCGGCCCGCAGACCAGCAGCGATGGCTTTGACTCGGTAAAGGGGCCGGCGCGCTCCCATCCGCCAAGTGTGGTCCTCGTCGCCGACCCTGTGCCGCTCGAAAAGTCGTCGCTGCAGGTCAGGCGGCGAATCGGTACTCGTTGATGAGGCCGCCGAGGATCCGGATACGCAGTGGTCTGTGGGTGTCGATGTCCATCGCGGCGGGCCGTTCCTGGGCATCGGGTGGTAGCTGGCTGCGGGCCTGGTGGGGGCGGTGCTCGTTGTAGTGACTCTGGTAGGCAGCGAGCACCTGTCGCGCGTGCGCTTCGCCCATGACGAGGACGTGGTCGAGGACTTCGCGCCGGATGCTGCCGATGACGCGCTCGCAGTGGGCGTTCATCCGAGGTGCCCGCGGTGCACTCTTGATCACGTGCAGTTCCTCGGCCTCGAAGACCGCGTCGAACGCCTCGCCGTACTTGCCGTCTCGGTCGCGCAGCAGGAATCGCAGGGAGTCCGTGCGCAGGCCGAGGTCGGCGGCGAGATTCCTCGCCTGCTGCACGGTCCAGTCCCGCGTCGGGTTGGCGGTGACGCCGGTGATGTGTAGGCGCCGGCTGCCGTGCTCGAGGAACGCCAGCGCGTACAACCGCCTGCCGAGCGCGGTGTCGATGTGGAAGAAGTCCGCCGCGATGATGCCCTCAGCCTGGGCGGTGAGGAACTCGCGCCAGGTCGGACCAGAGCGACGCGGTGCTGGCTCCACGCCCGCTGCGTGGAGGATCTCCCACACCGTCGAGGCTGCGATCTGGTTCCCCAGCCGAGCCAACTCGCCTTGGATTCGCCTGTGTCCCCATCGCGGATTCTCCCTGGCGAGTCGCAGGACGAGGTTCTTGATCGCCGCTGCGGTGGGTGGCCGACCGGTGCGCCTGCGCGCGCTGTAGTCCCACTTCGCAGCGATGAACCGACGGTGCCAGCCGAGCAAGGTACCCGGGGTGACCGGGAAGACGTCGCGCCAGCAATGCCGAGGTATCAGACCGGACAGGGCGGCAAACCAGAACCGGTCCGCTGGCTCGTAGCGGACTGGGCTGGCCAGGTGTCGGCGCAGGACCGCATTTTCGTGCCGCAGCACGAGTAGCTCCGCGTCCTTCGTCGCATCGCCGCGAAGCAGCACCGATGGGAGGGTGAGCAACTTCCGGGCCACTTTGTACAGCAAGGACATGATCACCCGAACATGCTTCCAGCCGACGAACCGTCACCGCTGCCACCAGCGTTGATGACTTTTCGAGCGGCACACCTTGGCACGCAGCGTGCCGGACGTGCCGTTGCGCGGATTACGGAACACCGTCGCGCCATGCTGGATGCGGATCTCGTTGGCACGCTCGAACTGGAAGTGTTCTTCGCGCTCAGCATGTCTCATGAGACAGACGTCTGATCACGAGTCACGTTCTTGGCCTGGAAGTTGGTGACGTCGGCGAGGGCCTAGGGAGTGCAAGTCCGCGAGGCTGGCTGACACAGCGGTGCCGCAGGGCCGATAGGGTGTTGCCGTGGAGTCATCTGGGGGCAACCTTGCGGTGAGAGCCGGCCTCGCGAGTTCCTTTTCGGTCGCCGAGGCTCAGCGGTTGATGGCCGCAGTTCCGGCAGACGTGGCCAACGATGTCTGGCGGGCGCGATGCACGTTCGTTCACTCGCACTTCCCCAAGCATGACCACGTGGGTAAGCATCCGGTTGTCCATCGGACCGCTGAGGAACAAGCGCGTCTGCTGCGGTCGATGGCGAGGTGCGTGCAGGACACCAGGTTTGCTGAAATGTGCCGGGACCTCGCCGCCGACGTGGTCACAGTCGAGGACAGACTGGTTGAGCTTGGCAGGGCCGATGAAGCCACTGGGATCCGAGCTCTGATGATCGGCCAACCGATGGAGTGGGTGGTCCAGGTCTGGAGACTCGCAGACGTAATGGACGAACTCCAAGCCCGGCAGAGGGCCTGGGGCATGAACCACCATCGCATTGCGCGCGTACTGAGGTCTACTCGCATCCCACTGTGGGTCGTCGGCGCGCTGGACGGAATCTCCCACGATGATCTCCGCGCGATGACTCCCGGCGAGTTGGTTGACCGTTCGGGTCTTGGAGAAGTCCGGTTGGAGGAGGCTGCGCGTGCGCTTGATCGCCTGCGGGCTCTTGCCTTGCTCGGCGTCGAGCCAGCGGACTGGAACGAGTTCCTGGAGAAGCTCGCGACGCGGCTTGAGGTCGCCGAGGCTAGCCAGTCGTCACTGGCTGAAGAAGTCGCAGTGCCGCCCCAGCCATGCCATCCACCGGGTGCACTGCTGATCGCGGAACCTCGGGTTCCTCGAGCGCCAGGCCATGCGGTCCCTCGACGTCCCATTCACAGGGGCCGCAGCCAGCTGCATCACCACGGAGGGCGCGGAGGGCGCCTGACCGTTTAGCTCGGCATGCCGGTCCTGCATGGTCAAAGGACCGAAGATGGACCCGAACACGATCATCGGCGGGGTCTCTGCTGTTGCCGCTCTGGGCTCTCTCGCCATTCAGCTCCACAATGCCCGTCGGAAGAAGTGCGGTGACGATGGCGTCAACCGCACGAACACGCAGCAGGCCCCAGCAACCGCCGACACGCTTCCGGATGAGGTGGGTGAGTCGTCAGCTGACGATGAGTAAGTGAGGACGGGGCTGCCCGCCGTTTGGCGGGCAGCCCCCTATCTCAGCTGGCCTCTGGCCTGGGTGTCCCGTCGCGGTGTAGGTGGCAGGTAGCGACTCGTTGACCTGCATGAATGCCAGATGGTTGGAGACTGCCGATGGCTGACGTTCTCAAACGGCCCGGCTTTCACGGAAGTCCCGCTCGCCGTGGAGACAGAGGTGTCCGGCGAGCGTCAGCCTCGCGACGACATTTGTACAAGACTGATAGCGGGCAGCGCAGGCATCGTTCCGTACATGGGACATGACGACGTCACGCACTTGCACGGGATGCATGTGGTCCACTCCGGCCCGCGGCAGGCGCCGCCGCTGGTGCTCATCCACGGATCGGGATTCTCGGGCGGCTCCTGGAGCCCGGTGGTGCCGGCACTCGCCGACCAGTATCACGTCATCCGAGTCGACCTCCCGGGTCACGGCCAGTCCTCGCCCGCGCCGTCGTACGACGTGCCCGAGCAGGTGGGCCGCTTGGCCGCGGTGCTCGATGAGCTCGGCCTTCGTCCGGTTGCCGTGGTCGGGCACTCCAGTGGTGGATACATCGCCACCGCGCTTGCCGAACAGCGCCCTGACCTGGTCGGTTCGCTCGCGCTGATCAGCAGCGGCCCGAGTCCCGACGCGTTCCTCCCGCAGCCCGTCCTCGGAGACCGATGAACGCGATCGACTCCGCTGCGGTGAGCGAGCGGTCCACGCCGTTGGTGGAAGCCGGCCCCGCAGCCGGGACGAGCATGGGACGGCTGCTGCGCCCGTACGTGGGGAGCTTCGCGGCCGTCGTGATCTTTCAGGTGATCGGCGCACTCGCCGGTCTCGCGCCCTTGCTGGCGGTCGTGGAGCTGGGGCGCACCCTGTTGAAGCCCGGCCCGATCGACCACGGCCACGTGTGGAACGTCGTGACCGTGGGCGCCGTCGGACTGCTCGTCCGACTGGTGTTCACGGCCGCGTCGTCCGCGATCGGGCACGTCCTCGACGGCGACGTGCAGCTGATGTTCCGTCGGCGGCTGGCCTCGAAGCTGGGACAGGTGCCGATCGGCTGGTTCTCGAAGCGCCGGACCGGCGAGCTTGCGAAGGTGGTGGGCGAGGACGTCACCGCGGTGCACCCGTTCATCGCCCACACCCCCGGTGAGCTGGTCTCCGCCTTCGTGGTCCCGCTGGCATCGCTGATCTACCTGTTCACCATCGACTGGCTGCTCACCCTGATCACGCTGATCCCGGTGGTCATGGCCATGGCCCTCGTCCCGCTGATGATGACCCCGACCCGGGTGCGCGAGCAGCAGGAGTTCGACGAGTCCATGGGGCGGATCTCCAGCTCCGTCGTGGAGTTCGTCCAGGGCATCTCGGTGGTCAAGGCGTTCGGCGGATCCGGGCGCGCCCACCGCAAGTTCATCACCGCCACGGACGACTTCGTCGCCACCTTCAACCGGTGGGTGCACGGCATCTCGCGGATCGCCGCGGGGATGCAGCTGGTGCTGTCGCCGCCGTTCGTCCTGCTGGTGGTGCTGATCGGCGGCTCGTCACTGATCACCAGCGGCGACCTGGACCCGGTCGATCTGCTGCCCTTCCTGCTGCTGGGGCTGGGCCTGACCGCTCCGGTGGCGGCACTCGGGCACGGCTTCGACGAGATGCAGGCCGCGGGGCGCGCGGCGGGCCGGATCAAGGAGGTCCTCGACGTCCAGCCACTGCCGGAGCCCGCGCAGCCGGTCAGGCCGCAGGGCCACCGGGTGGAGCTGCGGGACGTCCGCTTCGGTTACGAGGAGGACCGCGAGGTCCTGCGGGGGATCGACCTGGTGCTGGAGCCGGGGACGGTCACAGCGGTCGTCGGGCCGTCCGGGAACGGAAAGTCCACATTGGTCCAGCTGCTGCCGCGGTTCTTCGCCCCGACCCACGGCTCTGTCCTCGTCGGTGGTGTCGACCTGCGGGAGCTCGGCAGTCGGGAGCTCTACCGGACGGTCTCGTTCGTCTTCCAGGACGTCCGGCTGCTGCGCGCCTCGATCGCGGACAACATCGCCCTCGTCGTGCCGCACGCCGAGCTCGACGAGGTGGTGCGCGCCGCCCGGTTGGCGCACATCCACGAGCGGATCCTCGAACTGCCCCGGGGCTACGAGTCGGTGATCGGTGAGGACGCTGGCCTGTCGGGCGGCGAGGCCCAGCGCATCTCGCTCGCGCGAGCACTGCTCGCCGACAGCCCCGTCCTGGTGCTGGACGAGGCGACCGCCTTCGCCGACCCGCACACCGAACAGGCGGTGCGCCGTGCCCTGGCGACCCTGAGGGAGGACCGGACCACCCTGGTCATCGCCCACCGCCTGGAGACGATCGCCGATGCCGACACCGTCGTGATGCTGGCGGACGGACAGATCGTCGAGCGCGGCAGTCCCGCCGAACTTCTGCGCCAGAACGGGAAGTTCGCCAAATTCTGGCAAACGCAGCGATCGGCCGTCGCCGATGAGATCGAAGCCCACGGTGCCGTACTGCAAGGAGACGAGTTCCGATGATCCGAATGCTGCTGAGCGTGCTGGGACGCGAGTACGCGCAGCCGTTGCGACGCACCGTGACCCTCATGACGACCACCGCGGTGGCCGAGGGGCTGTCCTACGCACTGCTGGTCCCCGTGTTGCGGTCCCTGTTCGGGAGCACGCCCGATGACGTCTGGCCCTGGCTGATCGCGTTCGGAATCTCCATCGCGGTCTACGCCGCGCTGCGCTACATCAGCGACCTGTCCGGCTTCCACGTCGGTACCTCGCTGCTGCGCGGCATGTACCACCGCCTCGGCGACCACCTGGCCCGGCTGCCCATCGGCTGGTACACCCCGGGCCGCCTCGGTGAGGTGTCGGGCCTGGCGAGCCGCGGCGTGCTACAGGCGATGAGCGTGATCGCGCACCTGCTGGCGCCGTTCATCTCGGCCAGCGTGACCCCGCTGACCATCCTCCTCGTGATACTGGTCTTCAACTGGCAGATGGGCCTGGCCGCGATGGTGGCCATCCCGATCGTGGCGGCGATCCAGGTCTGGACGGCCCGCGCGACCGTCGCCGGCGACGCCGAGCGCGCCGAACTCGACGACGAGGCCACCGGACGGGTCATCGAGTACCTCCAGGCCCAGCCGGTGCTGCGGGCCGGCGGCCGCACCGCCGAGCGCTTCCGGCTGCTCGACGACTCGCTCCAGGACGTCCAGCGGGCGAACCGCCGCTCCACCCTGGCCGCGCTGCCCGGTGCGGTGGGCCTGGCCGTCACCGTGCAGGTGATGTTCACCGGCCTGCTGGCTCTGGGCGCCTACCTCGCGCTCGGCGGGAACATCGGTGTGCCGGAGGTCCTCACGATCCTGGTGTTGGCCGCCCGCTGCGCGGACCCGCTGCTCTCGCTGACGGATATCTCCGGCAAGCTCCGCGGCGCGCGCTCCGTGCTGGCGAAGCTCGACACGGTCCTGCGCACCGAGTCGCTGCCGCAGGCCGCCGAGCCGATCAGGCCGGTGAGCCACGGCGTGGAGTTCGACTCCGTCGCCTTCCGGCACGGCGACCGCAAGGTCATCGACGATGTCACGCTGTCCGTGCCGGAGGGGCAGCGGCTCGCCATCGTAGGCCCGTCGGGCGCCGGCAAGAGCACGCTGCTGCAACTGCTCGCGCGGTTCTACGACGTGGACGCCGGCGCGGTGCGTGTGGGCGGTGTGGACGTGCGCTCGATCGATCCCGAGGTGTTGATGGCGCAGATCTCCATCGTCTTTCAGAACGTCTACCTCTTCGACGGCACGATCGAGGAGAACGTGCGCCTCGGCCGTCCCGACGCCAGCGACGCCGAGGTGCGCGCGGCCGCCACCACGGCGCGGCTGGACGAGGTGATCGAGCGGCTGCCCAGCGGCTGGGAGACCAACGTCGGCGAGGGCGGTGCGGTGTTGTCCGGCGGCGAGCGCCAGCGCGTCTCGATCGCCCGGGCGCTGCTCAAGAACGCGCCCATCGTGCTGTTGGACGAGGTCACCTCCGCGCTGGACCCGGTGAACGAGGCCGCGATCCAGGAGGGCATCGAGCGGCTGATGGCGGGCCGGACCGTGCTGATGGTCGCGCACCGGATGCGGACCGTCCAGCGCGCCGACCGGGTCGTCTTCGTGGACGGGGGACGGGCCGTGGAGGAGGGCGGACACGACGAGCTACTGCGCCGCGGCGGCTGCTACGCCGAGTTCTGGAACATCGCCATGGCGCCGGTAGCGGGGGAGTGAGTCGAAGTGTCCGTCGATCCCGTCTCGCAGGATCGTCGCGTCGGAGCGTTCCGCCGCCTCGCGCCACGACCGTACGCCCGTGCCAGGGTGCTGCTGTTCCCGCACGGCGGCGGTAGCGCGAGCTACTACCGGTCGTGGGCGTCGGCGCCCTGGGACGTCGAGTTCCTCGCCGTCCAGTACCCGGGCTGGGAGGACCGCTACTCCGAATCCATGCCGTCGGACCTCCAGGAGCTGGCCGCCGCGGCGTCGGCCGACCTGTCGGCCGAGTGGCGGTCGCTGCCGACCGTCCTGTTCGGTCACAGCATGGGGGCCGTCACCGCCTACGAGGCCGCCCGCTGGCTGGAGGCGACGGGCCAACGGCCGGCCGCACTCATCGTGTCGAGGCACCCCGCCCCGGAGCTCACCCGGGCGGGCAAGGTCCACCTCGGCAGTGACGGGGAACTGGTCGAGGAACTGCGTCGCACCGAGGCGACGCACGTGGACATCCTCGACGACGCCTCGCTCGTCCAGGCGTTCCTGCCCGTCATCAGGAACGACTACCGGCTGGACGAGACGTACCGGTCCCTGCCCGGTCCACGGCTGCGGACCCCGGTCACCGTGCTGTACGGCGACCGGGATCCGGAGATCCTTCCGTGGGAAGCCGAGGGGTGGCGCGAGGCCACCGACGACTCGTGTGACGTGCGCACCTTCGAGGGCGGTCATTTCTACCTGGACGAACACCGCGATCCGGTCGTCGAATTCCTCACGGCGCACGCCCGCCGGGCGTCCGAGGAAGCGCCGGTCCCGTGGCTCTCCTCCCCGTGACGATCCGCCCGATTTCGCAGCTGAGACGAGGACAGTGATATCCGTGACCACGGAAACCCTGAACAACCACCGCATTGATTTCAAGATGAGTCCGCGAGACCTGATCAACATCGGAATCTTCGGCGCGATATACATCGTGACGATCGGAATCTTCAACGCGCTCGAATTCATCGGCCCGGCGATGACGCTGGTGTCGAGCTGGGCCAGCATCATCGCGGCGGGCGTGCCGTTCATGCTCTTCCTCACCCGGGTGAAGCATCCCGGCATGGTCACCGTGTTCGCCGTCATCGTGAACGGCTTCATGCTGCTCATCGGGAGCCCGCCGGTCACCCTCGTCATCGGGTTGGTGGCGGCGGCGGTCGCCGAGGCCGTGCTGTACGCGGGCCGGTACCGCTCGCGGAAGCTGAGCGTGATCGCCTACGCCGTGTTCAGTACCTGGTTCGCGGGGCTGTTCTTCCCGATGTACTACGCCCGTCAGGACTTCCTGACCAGCCCGTACATGAAGGGGATGGGCGACGACTACGTCCGGCAGCTCGACACCCTGCTGTCGCCGACCGTGCTGGCCGCCTTCGACGTGTCCACGCTGCTGTTCGGCCTGATCGGCGGCGCGCTGGGGCTTCGCCTGATGAACAAGCACTTCCGGAAGGCTGGACTGGTGTGAGCGGCACCCAGTGGCAGTTGAACCCGGCCGGACTGCGGCGACCCACCCCGGCGGCACCGGGCGGAAGCGCCGTACGCGGCGCGCTCGACCCCCGGACCGGGGTGGTGATCCTGCTGGCCGCGAGCATCGCCATCATGGGGCCTGGCGGAATACGGTACGTCCCGGCGGCCTTGGCCGCCGGCGTGCTGCTGGCGCTCTACGAGCGGGCCTGGCGGCGCGCGATCGGACTGCCGGCGGCGGCCGTCGCGGCCGCCGTGGTCGCCTACCTGCTGCCGCGGCTCGCCCCGTGGCCGGTGCTCGGCATCGTCGGGGTCACGGCCGAGTTCACCCTCCGGCTGGTCGCGGTGGGCGGTATCGCCGCTCACCTGGCGCAGACCGTCACCCCGACCCGGTTCACCGCCGCGCTGCGGTCGGCGCGGGTGCCCTCGGCGTTCACCGTGTCCGGTGCGGTGATGCTGCGGTTCGTGCCCACCATCCTGGCCGAGGCGAAGGCCGTGCGCGACGCCATGCGGCTGCGCGGGCTGGGCGGTCTGCCGGCGATGCTGCGACGGCCCGTCCGCAGCATCGAGTACTTCATCGTGCCGCTGATGGCATCGAGCCTGCGGTCGGCGGAGGACCTTTCGGCGTCCGCGCTGCTGCGCGGGCTGGGTTCGCAGCCGAGGCCGACGTCGATACACCCGCCGAAGTTCGGCCTCCCGGACGTGGTGGCCCTGCTCGGGGCGATGCTGCTCGCTGGCGCGACGGTGCTGACGGGGGGCTGGGGGTGATCCTGCTCAAGGACATCACGTGGGCGTACCAGGGCGGTGGCACCACCGTCCTCGATGGACTGAACCTGCACGTCCGGCAGGGCGAAACCGTAGTGCTGTGCGGGCCGAGCGGATCGGGCAAGAGCTCGGCGCTGCGGTTGATGAACGGTCTGATCCCGCACTTCCACGAGGGGACCCTCGAGGGGGAGGTCCGCGTGGCCGGGGAACCGATCACCGATCTCGCCCAGGTCGGACGGGTGACCGGGACGGTGCTGCAGCATCCGCGCCGCCAGTTCTTCACCGATGCCGTCGAGAGCGAGCTGGCCTTCGGCCTGGAGAACGTCGGCACGCCGCCACAGCGCATCCGCGACCGCGTCACCGAGGTCGTCGATGAGTTCGGGCTGCGCGAGCTCACCGGCCAGCTGCGCGAGCTGTCGGGCGGCCAGCAGCAGCGGGTGGCCTGCGCCGCAGCCGTCACGCACGGGCCGCCGCTGGTGCTGTTCGACGAGCCGACCTCGAACCTGTCGCCGCAGGCGATCCTGGAACTCACCGGGGTCCTGCGTCA
The DNA here is from genome assembly GCF_039536205.1 of Streptomyces sannanensis. Lineage (GTDB taxonomy): Bacteria > Actinomycetota > Actinomycetes > Streptomycetales > Streptomycetaceae > Streptomyces > Streptomyces sannanensis. Next base: position 6,319,094 of record NZ_BAAAYL010000001.1, read on the forward strand.
CCTCCAGGGCCTGGGCGCGACGATCGTCATCGCGGAGCACCGGCTGCACTACCTGCGTGAACTCGCCGACCGGATCGTGGTGATCCAGAACGGCCGGGTCGACAAGGAGTGGACCAGGGCCGAGTTCGGCGGGCTGACCGAGGAGGTGCTGCGCGCGGAGGGGCTGCGCGGCCTTGACGAACCCGAACGGCCCGCAGTGGCACCGGCGTTCGCCCACGGGCCGAGCATCGTGCCGGCCGAGACCTGGCCGCGGGCCACGGCGCTGGTGGGCGGGGCCAGGGGGAGGACGGCCGGCGTGAGCGCGGCCGGCCCGGCCGCGGCGAGCGCCGGAGTCGTGCTGCGCGGCCTCCGGTGCGCCTTCCGCGGCCGCCTCACCCTCGACATCGTGGAAGCCCATCTGCCCGCCGGCGCCATCACCGCCCTCACCGGCCCCAACGGCGTGGGCAAGAGCACCCTGGCCCGGATCCTGGCCGGCCTGCAGCGCCACTCCGGCCATGTGCTCCTGGAGGGCCGCCCGCTGTCCCGGTCGCAGCGGCAGCGCGAGACCGCGATCGTCATGCAGGACGTGCAGCGGCAACTGTTCACCGACAGCGTCGACGCGGAACTGCGCCTCGGCGCGAATCCGGACCACGCGGACCACGCCGCCACCGTGCTCGCCGATCTCGGTCTGAACGGACTCGGCGAACGGCACCCGCTGTCGCTCTCCGGCGGCCAGCAGCAGCGGCTGGTCGTCGCCACGGCCCGCCTGAGCGGCCGTCGGATCGTCATCTTCGACGAGCCCAGCTCCGGCGTCGACCGCCGCCACCTGCAGTCGATGACCCAGGCGATGCGCGACGTCGCCGCGGCCGGTGCGGTGGTCCTGCTCATCAGCCACGACGCCGACCTGCTCACCCTGGCCGCGGACCGCGAGCTGCGGCTGCGCCCGATCCGATGAGCGCCGGCTCCTGACCACGTCGGTCACTGAAAGTCGCCGACGCACTGGACCGCACTTGGAACGAGTTGCTCGCCCCGGACTGGCCGCAGCTGCGAGGTCTGCGAACGCGACATCGTGCACCGGGTAGGTGTGATCGGCGAGCGCGGCTGGAAAGAGGCGATCGAGGGCCTGCGAGGAGGGCTGCTCTGGCAGGGACAACGCCTGACGTTGCCGCTGCGCGCCACGCACGATGACGTGAGTCTCGCGGGGGAGGGGCTGCTGCTGGTGCCCTCGGTGCTGATCGGGCACGGCTTGGCGGCCTTCCACCAGGAGCCATGGCCGAAGGTGTACTTGCCGAAAACATCATCCGCCCTGGTCAGGCGGCATGTTGGTACTCGTGAAGGAGGCCGCCGAGCCGGTCGCGGCGTCGTATGTCGAGGCGGGTTATCTGCTGTGGATCGGTGATCGGTTGGGGGAGTGGGTGTAGCGGGCGGGCGTTCGCGATGCCCTGGTGTGGCCGGTGCGAGTTGTAGAACTGTTCGAACTCCTGCAGGATGTGGAGCAGATGCCGCTCATTCCAGATCAGGGTCTGGTCCAGCAGCTCGCGCCGGCAGGTCTGCACCCACCTCTCCATAATCGAGTTCATTCTCGGCATCCGGACGCCGCTGAGCACAACCTCGATGCCTGCATCGGCGAGGATCGCGTCGAACAGTTCGGGGAACTTCCCGTCCCGGTCCCGGATCATGTAGCGCGCTCGGAAGCCGGCGTCCTCGAGGTCCATGACGAGGTTCTTCGCCGCCTGCGCGACCCAGGACCCGGTCGGATGCGCGGTGGCGCCGAGGATCCGGATCCGGCGGTTCGCGTGCTCGATGACCGCGAACACGTACAGCCGTGCTCCGGACAGGGTGACCGTTTCGAAGAAGTCACAGCCGAGAAGTGCGTCCGCTTGGGAGCGCAGGAAGTCCGCCCAGGTGCTGGAGTTCCGTTCGGGTGCCGGTGGGATCCCGGCCTCCTTCAGGATCTCCCAGACCGTGGACGCGGCCACCTTCACCCCGAGGACGAGCAGCTCACCGTGCAGGCGCCGGTACCCCCACCCCGGATTCTCTGCGGCCAGGCGCAGGACAAGGGCGCGGATGGAGCGCACGGTGCGCGGTCGGCCTCCGCGCTTCGGCCGGGACCGGGCAGCGTGACGGCGGGCGACCAGGTCGCGGTGCCAGCGCAGCACGGTGTCCGGCCGCACCAGCAACCGCATCCGACGGAGCATCTGCGTCGGCAGACCTTGGAGCAGTGCCGCCAGGAATGCCCGGTCGCTTGCTTCGAACCGTACCCGCTGTCCGCTCAGCTGCCGTTCCAGCACCGCGATCTGATGGCGCAGGGCCAGGATCTCCACGTCCTTCTCGCGGTCGCTCATCGGCAGCAGTCGCAGCATCGCGAACGCGTTGGTCACACCCAGGTACGCCAGTCGTAGCAGCACGGCCGATCATCATGCCGGGCTGATCGCCAGTCCCGCCAGCGCGCCGGATCGACCGACCAAGGTCGACACCTGAGCACCCTCGCACAGTGCCTCTCACCAGGGAGGATGAGGTTATCGGCAAGGGCAAGGTTGACGTAGCCGGAGATCTCAGGAGGCGCCGGATGCTGCTCGACGAGAACTTCGCGCACATCCGTGTCTCCGTCGGCCGGAAGTCCGGTCGGCCGACGGCAGGACGAGTCACCTCCTCGGCGAGCTGCTGATCACGGAGGTCACGTCCGCGCACGACGAGCTGGCCCCGTCACCCCGACCTGTACGACGGTCGGCTGACCAGCAGGAGTCGGCGGAGCCACGGATGGTTGGGCGCGATCACCTTGATCGCGTCCGCCAGCCAGATGTGCGGCGGGCGACGCCAGGGCGCTGTGATCCGCGGATGACGACCGTGCGCCGTTCGTGTTTGACGTCAGAAGTAGGCTCCTGGCGGAGAACAAGGGGGGACGATGACTGACGACCGCAAGGCGACTGTACCCGTGTGGACGCTGGCGACTGCTGATGTCCGAGTGCCAGGGTTGACCGCGGGCGAGTCGATGACGGCTGAGCGTCTGGCTGAACTGCGCGGGGTGCTGGCCGTCCTGGCCGACGAGCCGATCGTCACACTTGAGGTACATCCGCTGCCCGACAAGATCGACCGCGGCCGTGGCATCCCGCTTGACGCCGCGAGTCCCCTGGCACAGCACCTGTCACAGTTCATCACGCAATCGGCGCGAAGTTCCCTCACGGTGGCCAGAGCGACCGCTTCCGGCGAGAGTCTGTATCGCATGGTGGTCCCGGCGAAGGTCGCCGCCCAGTTCGGGCAGGGCATCGTTCGCCCGATGGTGCCGAAGGGGGCGGCCAGCGGCATCTACGGTGAGCTCGTGAACTCGACGGGCAGGATCGCCGCCAAAGCGCGGTTCGTGCCGGTCGGAGGAGCGGCAGCGGCGGGCACGGTCGGCGGAGCCGGTGCGACCGCCGGTGCCGCGGCCGCCGGCGGCACAGCGCTCACCGTGGCCGCCCCACTCGTGCTCATGGCCGTGGCGGTGGGGGTGAGCGCGCACGCCGACCACAAGCGCCGGCAGGCCATCGAACACATCACGGAACTGCTGGAGCAACTTCAGGAGGATAAACTCGACGACGAGCTCAGCGAACTCGACGCCTGCCGTAACGCCATCGACAAAGCCACCGCCATTCTGCTCGACCACGGCAAGCTCGGTGTCTCGCTGGGACTCGACTCGGCGGTGCATGCCATCGACACGGCGCTGAGCAAAGCCGACCGCCGCCTTGCCCGCTGGCAGAGCGCACTCGACGGACTGCCCGAGGGCGAGGCCGTCGAACTCGGCACCTTGACCAAGTCGTTCCCCGGCGTCGACGACCAGGGCGGCACATTCCGCACCCACCTCGAACTCGCTTCCCTGGCCATCGCGCTGATGCGGCGGGTGGTCGTCCTCCAGGCAGTCGAGCACGCCCAGAGCGAGCCCGGCAATCCGTTCGAGAACTTCACCCGCGCTCTCAAGCGCGATCAGCAGCGCCTCGACGAACTGGAGTCGAGCATTGCCGGTGTGCTGGTACGCCTGTCGGCACTGGAGCTGGCACGTCCGAACGGCTTGCGACCCGTCTTCACGACCGGTGAAGTCGATCGCCTCATGAGCGCGGCACACCGGATTCACAGGCTGGGCGACGGCGTCACGGTCAACAGCCGCACGACAGATGTGGCGATTGAGATTGCCCGCGACAAGGACGGCTCGGTGGTCGTGTTCCCTGCGCTGCTCGCGTAGGCGCAGGCGCGCTCGCATTCACTTGGTGAGTCATGAGAGGTTGCCCGAAGCCTCGAACGCCATGATCTGGTGGCGCAGGGCGAGAATCTCCGCGTCCTTGTCACAACCGCTCATCGGTAGCAGCCGCAGCGCGGCGAACGCGTTGGTGATGGTCAGGTAGGCGAGACGAAGCAACACGAGTGCTCATCCTGCCGCAATACCCAACGAGCCCCTGAGCTGCATGGATGACATTCTCGGCAGGCGCACCGTTGCGAGCAGGCCGCTGGCCTGGGCTTTCAGGAACGCGGCCCACTCGCCTCGGGTCGACTGGTGTCGCGGTGCGGGTCCGAGGCCGGCCTGCCGCAGGACGCGGCGGATGGTGGCTGCGCTGACCTTGTGGCCGAGGCGGCGCATTTCGCCGTGGACGCGGCGGGCGCCCCAACGGGGGTTCTCGCCTCCGAGCCGGATGATCAGGTCGCGCACCTCGTCGGATATCGGTGGCCGTCCCGGCGATCGGGGCTGGGTCCACTTCTGCTTGACCAGGTGCTGGTGCCAGGCGAGCAGGGTGCGCGGGGAGACGATCCGGTGGTCGCGCAGGATCCGCGGCAGCAGCCGGGCCAGGGCTGCGAACAGGGCGCGGTCCGGCCAGGTCGGCTTCGGGGCGTCGACCTGCCGGCGCAGCACTGCGACCTCGTGCCGAAGGATCAGTATCTCGGCGTTCTTGGCGGCGGAGGATCGGCACAGCAGGGCAAGCCAGGTGAAGATCCGGGTGGCGAGTAGGTAGATCATCCATACGAGCACAAGTTCCGATGATGCCGGACGGTCGTCCGGTCAGGCGCATCGGACCAGGCCAGCAGGGATGAAGGGGTTTTGAAGCAGTACGGGCACCCACGAGTTCGTGAACTGGCTTGCTGCACGCGGTCGCTGGCTGTCGTACTCGGTCGGCATGACCATCACCGAGGCAATCCACCAGGCCGTGCTGCTTGATGAGGATCTCCGAAAATCCCCGGGGTCGCTCATGTTCCCCACTCGGTTCGGACTTGAACGGACTGGCTGAGGCGGCCGCCCCGCCCCTCAGCGACCGATGCCCATCTCCATGAGCAAGGACAGCACCTCGCCCGGACCCCCGTTGCCGGGCGAGGTGCGCCTGTCGATGCAACCGGTATGCGCCGCCGCCACTGCGGACCGCTGCCCGTGGAATTCGGCTCAGCTCAGCCGGGCCGTGGCGTACGCCTCGACGGCGTCGCGCTGATAGGCGGCCAGGCCCGGCGCGACCCTCTCGTAGGCCGCGTGCCACGCCTCGTTGTCCACGCAAGAGCGTCCGATCGCCCGGAACTCCTCGGCGGAGACGGCACGCACTTCGGTCAGTGCCCGGTACTGGGCGTCGACCTCGGCCTGCACAGGGTCCGCGTCGGCGGGCAGATCGGCGGCCATGAGCTCGGCCAGACGAATCATCTGCGCGGTCCGCGGCGGTGCCCCGCATCGATTTCGGCCTCGCTCATCGCCGAGACGCGCCGCCGGTTCTCCTCGGCCAGCTCGGGGAAATCGCGCAGACTCTCCTTTGACACGGCGGGCCGGACACCCTCAAACAGGTTTTCCGGCCGATTGATGCTGGTCATCGGCTTACCGTCCTTCCTGGACTGCTCCAGTTCGGCGATCGTGCGGGAGACGATCCGCACCAGGGCATCGAAGCGGTCCCGCTCGGCGAGCAGCCGGCCGCGGTGCCTGAGGACTTGGCCGGTTCCGGGACGGCGGTGGGTGACGAACACGAGCCCGGGGTGCGGCCCAGGAACAGGCAGGGCAAAAGCGCCCGCCACCGGCCCTGGCAGTCACCGCGGGCGCGAGCGCTTCCGGGGACGCCCGAGGCTCAGGGCGTCAGGTTCCCGAGACGGCCTCGTACACGGCGCGCTCGACGCGGGCCCAGGCATCGCCCCGCACCGTGATGTGCGTGGCGCCGGCCGAGGGCATTTGAGGAGCACGCGGTTCCGCTGTTCAGGACGGAAAAGGCTGTCTACGCTGTGGGCGTTCCGATCGGGGGCGCATGGGGTGCTGCCCTGGTCTGGCTTGGGACGAGGGGAGAAGCTGATCGTGCGTGCATCTCAGGTGATGGTGGGGGCTGCGGTGCTGGCGCTGACCTCGATGGGGCTGGCTGGTTCTGCGCAGGCCAGTTCTGCCGGTGCCATGACAGCCAGTGACTGTGATGGCCTCAGCGACAATGACTTTGTGGGGGATTCGACGCACCGGACGGAGGGGCGGCTGACGGCGACGGTGTACACGGCGAAAATCACTGATGCGTACGCGAAGGGGTCGATCAGCGGGGATGTGCAGCGGTACGACAAGGTGTGGATCGACCGGAGCCTGAACCTGTTCACGATGGGCAGCAAGCCGGGGCATCCGTCGACTTCGACGGTGCAGCAGAACGGCGGGTGGAAGCAGTGTGGCCCGTTCGAGGCGACGTGGTGGAATGCGTCGTGGAACTACCTGGAAACGCCGACTGTCCGCTTGCAGCGGGGTGGCAAGTCGTACGCGGTGCGGGCCTGTATGCGGGCGCACAACTCGTCCACGAGTTACTGCACGCAGTGGTTCGTTGACCACACGTGAGTAGGTGCGCCGGTTGGTTCGGCGCTGTGAGGTGCGCTGTGGCCCAGGTGACGTGAACTCACCTGGGCCACCGGCACGTTACTGACTTCGGCTTGTCAGGGTGACGTTGGGGTGTCGAGGGTCAGGCCGGTGCCGGCTATGAAGCCGTCGAGGGTCTCGGGCCGGTACTGCAGGCGTTTGAGCCGGTTGCGGACGAGGGCCTCGAGCCGGTCGAGGGCGACCACGGCGAGGTTGGCCAGGCTGCGCTTGACGTGTGCCCAGACCCACTCCACGGGGTTGAGGTCCGGCGAGTAGGCGGGCAGCAGGAACACCGTCAGCCAGGCACGTTCGGCGATCAAGTCGCGCATGGCGTGGGAGACGTGGGTGTTCAGACGGTCCCAGACCAGCACGATCGGCGCCTTGACCAGCTGGTGGACGCCGTCGATCAGCGCGATGAAGTCGCGCTCGCCCATGCTGCGGCGCTTGCCTCTGCCCGCGGGATGGGATCGCAGACGGTGGCACAGCCGGGTACGGGAGCCGGGCCGCATGGCGATCAGCCCGGCCACCGACAGACGTCCCGAGCGCCGGCCGCTGACCGTCACGACAGGGGTGCGGCCCCGTCGGCCCCAGGTGCGTCCTTTGGGCGGCCGGCGGGTGAAGCCTGCCTCGTCCTCGAAGCAGATGTAGCCCCCGCAGGCCGCCCGCGCTCTTTTACCTCCGCCCAGGTCGCCTCCTTCCACGCAGTGACGGCCTGCTCGTCGCGCTCAGCGACCTTCCGCGCGGGGACCTGCGGGCTGAAGCCGAGCCGGTGCATCAGCCTCGTGGCGCCCGAGACGCTGTAGGAGACGTGGAACTTCCGGCCGATCAGCGTGGCCACCCGCGCCGCGGTCCACACCTGGTCCTCCACCCAACCGTGTTCTGCTGGGCCCTGTTCCAGGTACACGGCCAGTTTCTCCAGGCAGCGCGGGGACAGACGGCATCGAGATCCGCTCGGGCCGCGGGAGGCCAGTGCCCCGGCCCCACCCTCCCGCCACAATTGGTGCCACTGGTAGGCCGACTTCGGGCTCTGCGGGTGCCGATAAATCATCCGGCCTGGTCATGCGGCATTTTGGTACTCGTGGAGGGTTCCGCCGAGTCGGTCTCGTCGGCGGACCTTCAGGTGTCTGATCTTCACGTGGCGACTGGCGGCGGACGCCGCGGTGACCTGCTGCTGGACCTCATCGTCGGCGCGGCCGACCAGTGTGAAGGCGAGCGCGGCTCCACCTTCGCCGCCCTGTACGCAACCGCCCGAGCCGCCGAGCGCACGTCCCCTGCGGGGGCCGAGCGAGCGACCGCGACCACCGACCGGCTGCTCCAGAAGATCTCCGCAGCACAGGGCCTCGGCCCGCAAGCCACGCCGCCGCGGGCGGCATCACCCAGGGGGACCACACCGTGACGACCGGCAGCAAGACGACGACCATCTTCCTCACCACCCTGTGCGGCCTGCTGCTGACCATCCTCGGACTGATGCAGGAGTGGCCTCGGTTCGCCTGGCCCGCACTGGCCGTATTCCTCGTCGGGGTTCCCGCGGTGGCCTTCAAAATCGCCGCGGTACGGCGTGGGCCATTGAAGGTCGACGTCGAGGAACAGCGCACCGATCCCCCCATCGAGCGCAGGGAACTGCACGTCAGGCACGTGGCGCTACCCAGCAACTGGGCCGACTACGACTTCTTGTTCTCGGCAACCGTGAGGTGGTACCCCCTCGAAGTATCCGGCAACGACCCCGTCCTCAATCCAGCAGGCCTCGCGGTCGAAGCTGTCCTGGACCGAGCCCGCCTGATCACCGAGCAGCGGGAGCCAGGCCGACCCTCCCTGGTCCAGCACGAACTGAGCGGTGCGCTCAGCAGAATGCGCCCGGACCCGACCGGGCACCTTCAAGCCATGGCGGAGGACATCACGCTCGTCCTGCGCGAACACGACCAGGAGCGGCTGAACCGACTCGCCGAAGTACGCAAGGACAAGGCGGTGTGGGAACACCAGCGAAAGTACGAGCAGAGCAAGCGCCAGTACCTGAGCGAAGACGTACTGAAGGACACTGGCAGCGCGGTCGTCTGGTGGCTCTCCAAGAACGACGACCATGTGGAGAAGACCGTGGCGGACCTCGGTCTGCTCGCCCAGCTCACGTCTGCCGCCAACGACACCGACGTACCCGAACGGCTGCGTGACCTCATGCCCCGGCCGCACGACGAACGGCCCGCTCCGGACACGCTGCAGGAGCCGGCTCCTCCCCTCGAGCCAGAGCCGATGCCCGCGGACCTCTTCGAGGCCTTTCTCGACAGCATGGGTTTCACGGACGGAGACGTCCGGCGGCCGATACTGGTCAAGCAAATCGCCGACGTCATCAGGACACAGGACCAGCACGAGACTGCTGAGGACCTACTGCGCAGGTTCGACCCGCCGGCAAGTTTCACGCCGGACGTCGGCGAGCCACCCACTTCCACACACGGTACGACCGATGAGACACCCGCAGCCTCACCATTTGAGAGGAAAACCGATGGACAGTGAACTGGCCACTCTCGCCGCATCAGGAGCCACCACCTTGGTCTCGCTCCTGGTCACCGACTCCTGGACGCACGCCCGTGAACTCGTCCGACGGTTCTTCTCGCGCATCGGTTCAGACGGCACCGCGATCGCCGACTTGGACACCGCCCGAACCCGGCTGCTCGCCGCCGAGACCGCAGGCAACGCGCAAACGACCCGCGAGATCAGGGATCAGTGGCACGCCTTCCTGCGACATCTGTTGCAGGAAGGCTCGGTGACTGGCGACGACCTGCGCGACTTGCTCACATCCTTGCAGGGGGTCGCGAACGCGGATACGCAACAGAGCGCCGTGCACAACACCATCAGCGGAGGAGCACAGTACGGCCCCGTCATCCAGTCCGGTCGGATCTCCCGCCTTACTTTCCATGTAGACCATCCCACCGCTCCGGCGTAGGACCGAGCCCAAGGCCCTCCGTGTTGAACTGGCACCGCTGGAGGATCGAACGGGCCGTGCCCTGGCCGGGCGGCTGCCGCTGCCTGCACCACCGCCTACGAACGCAAGGCCGAACACTTCCTGGCCTTCACCGCCGCCGCCTGCACCCTTATTCGCTACTGCAGTCTCACCGCGCGGCCCGTGGGTCTATCAGGATTCAGGTGTAATTCGTCTGTTCGGCCTACAGGTTTTTCGGTGGGCTGATCGGCTCACACTCGTCCGGCCGTAAGCCGGCCGTCGAAGAGGACGTCGAACTCGTTGAGGGCGGATTTCCAGCGGTTGCTCCAGCGCTGGCGGCCGTGGCCGGTGGGGTCCAGGGTGAGGGTGGCGAGGTAGAGGCGCTTGAGGGCGGCCTGCTCGTTGGGGAAGTGCCCGCAGGCTTGGGCCGCGCGCCGGTAGCGGGCGTTGAGGGACTCGATCGCATTGGTGGTGTAGACCACTTGTCGGATGGCGTCAGGCAGGCCGAGGAAGGGCACGAACTCGCTCCAGGCCCGCTCCCAGGTCCCGGCGATCGACGGATAGCGCTTGCCCCACTTCTCGTCGAACTCGGCCAGCCGGGCACGTGCTTCGTCCTCGTTCACGGCCGTGTAGACGGGCTTGAGGTCGCGGGCCAGGTCGGGCCAGTCCCGGCGGGACGCGTAGCGCAGGGATGCACGGATGAGGTGAACCACGCAGGTCTGCACCACGGTCTGGGGCCAGACGGTGTTGACCGCGTCGGGCAGGGCGGTCAGACCGTCGCAGACCAGCATCAGCACATCGCGGACGCCCCTGTTCTTGATCTCGGTCAGCACGGTCTGCCAGTACTTCGCGCCCTCCCCGCCGCCGCCGGCCCACAGGCCGAGAATCTCGCGGTAGCCGTCGCAGGTAACCGCGATGGCCACGTAGACCGGCCGGTTCGCCACATGCCCATCCCGGATCTTGACGTGAACGGCGTCGATGAAGACCACCGGATAGACCGGATCCAGCGGGCGGGTGCGCCATTCCGCCATCGACTCCAGGGCCTTGTCGGTGATCGTGGAGATGGTCTCCTTCGTCGTCGACATGCCGTACGTCTGGGCGAGGTGGGAGACGATCTCACCGGAGGTCAGGCCCTTCGCGGTCAGCGAGATCACCAGGTCGTCCAGCGCCCCGGTGCGGCGGGCGTACCTGGGCAGCACCCGGGGCTGGAAGGTGCCCAGCCGGTCGCGCGGGACCTGCACCGTGATGGCGCCGACCTCCGTTATCACCTTCTTGGTCCGATAGCCGTTGCGCATGTTCCCGCCCGAGCGCGATCCGCGCCCGCCGGCCCGGCCTGCCTCGGCGTCCAGGTGCAGGTCCATTTCGGCCTCCAGGGCAGCCTGCATCAGATGCTGAGCCAGTTCGGGCAACAGCCCGCCCTCGCCCATCAGCTGCAGCCCTTCGCCACCGCGGACTTTCTCCCTCGCGAGCATCGTCAGCTCGTCCAGCAGCGCCAGACTCAGCCCGTTCACCGAGGACCCGGCACCCGTCGTCGTTCTCACGTCGGCACCCTGGGCGCTCTCACCGGCCCCGGCAAGCGACACGCCGTTCGCGGTCTCGATCAGGTGATCAGTCGTCGTACTCATCAGGTGACTCCTTCGAGGAAGTTCACACCTGATTCCTTACACACCCCGGCCCGTGCCTCAATTGTTGGCGAGTTCGCGGAAGGTGTTGCGGATGGCAGTCAGTGGCTGCCGGTCGCGGGTGTAATAGAGCTTGTTGGTCAGCAGCACCGCCCACCGTCGCTGTCGTGGTGAGACCCACATTCCGGTGCCGGTGAAGCTGTAGTGGACACAGATGTCGTCGGCGGGGTCGCTGCCGGGAGCGGGGTGCCAGAACAGGCCGCGCGCGGGCTGCAAGGCGCCGGTTTTGATCGTGAGCGACTCGGCGGTCCAGGCCGGGCCGAAGCCGACCCGCCCTGGTGCGGTAGAACTGTCCAGCATGTAGCGCAGGAAGATGGCGAGGTCATCAAGGACGGTGCAGGCGCCGACCGGAGAGATGCTCGGCGCGGTAGCCGAGGATGAGTGCGGCTCGGTCGGGTCTGATGCAGGCTTGGGTGACAGGTTCGGTCATGCGGCCTGCCGACTCAAACGCCGCCAGTACCGGCCCGGCACCCTCGACGGCTTCATCACCGGAACCGGTCTGGCCCTCGATGTCCCAACGTCACCCTGACAAGCCGAAGTCAGTAACGAGGTCGGAGATCGTTTCGTTGCTCTTGTCGAGGGCCGCCTGAGCCGGCACGAGGTCCCACCGGTCGTCAGGGGCGGGTGGCGATGATGGCTTCGGTGCGGATGATCTCCTCGAAGCGGCCTTCGGGGTTGAAGGCGAGCAGGGCTTCGCGCAGGTCGCGTTCGAAGGCGTCTTTGTGGTCACCGAGCTGGGCGGGGCTGGAGTAGGAAAGGCTGAAGACGTAGCCGATCACGTCGTCGACGGTGCGGGTCAGGGGCCGGTCCCAGCGGGCGGTTTCGAGGTGGGAGAAGGGGGAGCGTTCCAGGACTTGCTGGTGGCGTTCCTTGGGGTGGGTGTAGGTGCCGGAGCCGGCGCGGCGTTCGGGGCCCAGGTAGCGGGTGCGGACTTCGCTGATTACGTCGAGCCAAGGGGCGGGCTCCAGGGCGCCGGGGGCTCCGCCGGAGGCGAGGACGACCGCGCCGCCGGGCTCGATGATGCGGTCGAGGTCGCGTAGGACCTGGTCGCGGTCCATCCAGTGGTAGGCGGCGCCCATGACGGTCAGCAGCACGGGGCCGATGTCCATGCCCGGAAGGGTAGTGGAGTCGCCGCGGAGCCAGTCGATGTTGGTGATGCCACGTTCGGCGGCGAGTTTGCGGCCCTCTTCGAGCATGCCGGGCTCGGGGTCGACGGCGATCACACGGCCGACCAGCGCGGCAAGTGGCAGGGCGAGGATGCCGGTGCCGGTGCCCAGGTCCAGGACGCGCTGGGTGCCGTCGAGATGGAACCGTTCGGCGAGCAGGGTGTACAGGGTCGGGTCGTAGCCGGGCCGGTGTTTGGCGTAGTAGGGCGCGGTGGAGGCGAAGAGTTCGGCGGGCGTGTAGGCGGTCACCCTTCCAGTCTTTCGCGCGTGCTGGTGGAGGCGTGTCGTTGTCAGGAACGAGGTTGGGCCTGGTTGAGGTGCTGCCACCACTCGCGCAGTGGCCAGGATTGGGTGCCTTCGTGGGCGATGGAGCCGTCCGGGTTGCGGTCCGGCTGGCCCAGCAGTTGACTCTGTCGGGGATCTTGGAGTTTCCCTGTGTAGCAGCCTGATCAGAAGGCATGCTCGGGTCGTTCCGATGACCGATGCAGCTGTCGAGGTGCCCGTTGTCTCTCCGCCCCGCTCCGGTGAGCGAGTCCCGTCTTTGACCGCGCAGATCGCACGGGCGAGCAATCCGGGCGGTACGACGGCGATGTGGGTGAGAGACCGGCTGGACGGGCTGTGGTGCGACGAGGACTTCGCCGACTGGTACCCACGCGACGGCAGGCCCGGCCTCTCGCCCGCCCAGCTGGCTACCGTCTGTGTGCTGCAGTTCCTGCTCAGCCTGTCGGACCGTCAGGCCGCCGAGGCGGTGCGCTGCCGCATCGACTTCAAATACGCGCTGGCCATGGAGCTGGACGATCCGGGCTTCCACCACAGTGTGCTGGCCGACTTCCGCGACCGTCTCACCGAGGGCGACCGCACTGACCGTCTTCTCGACCTCGCGGTGGCCCGACTCAAGGACGCCGGGCTGGTGCGCGAGCGCACCACGCAGCGCACCGACTCCACCCACGTGCTGGCCGCAGTGCGCGACCTGACCCGACTGGAGCTGGTCACCGAGGCGGTACGCGCCGCGCTGGAGGAGGTCGCCGGCACCGCCCCGCACCTGCTGGACGGCCTGGTCGACGAGGAGTGGGGACGCCGCTACGGCCGCCCGGTCCGTCTGGGCAAGAACCCCACGAGGCCCAAGACCAGGATCCTCGCCACCGGCAACGACGCCGTCCGGCTCCTGGAGCACCTCTACCGGCACGGGGCAGGCCGCGCGTTCGGCCCTCGCCTCCAGGCCCTGCAGCAGATCATGGTGCAGAACTACTACCGCGACGCCGCAGACCGCCTACGGTGGCGCACCGCTGACGACGGCGGCCTGCCGCCCTCCTCCTCGGCAGTCGTCTCCCCCTACGACACCACGGCGCGCTACGTCCGCCATGGGCACATCATCAGCTGGAAGGGGTACGCCGCGCATGTCACCGAGACGTGTGCCTCCGACAGCGTCAACGTGATCACGGACGTGGCTACAACCTCGGCCGCCACGAACGATGGCCAGGCCCTGCCCGGTATCCATACCCGCCTGGCACGTCGCGGGCTGCTGCCTGCCGAGCACCTGGTCGACGGCGGCTACACCTCGCTGGTCCACCTGGAACGAGCCGAGCGCGAACACCAGGTCACCGTCAGCGGGCCTCTACCGGGCAACCCCACCCGCCAGCACCGCAGGAACGAAGGCTTCGACCGGGACGACTTCCACATCGACTTCGATCGGCAGCAAGTCACCTGTCCCAGGGGCCAGGTCAGCAGGGGCTGGCACGGCCCCTACGCGACCTCCTCGCCCACCGCGGCACCCCTGATCGTGGCGCGGTTCACCAAGAGCCAGTGTCAGCCGTGTCCGGACCGCCCTCGATGCACCAGCTCCCGCGAGAACGCCCGGAACGTGGGTTTTCCTCCGCGAGAACTCCGTGACCTGCAAGCCCGTGTCCGCAGCGAGCAGCAGACGCCCGAGTGGAAGGCCCGCTAACCGGCGACTACTGGAAGCCCTTCTACTACCTGCTGGTCGAGGAGCTGAACGTCATCCTGGTCAACGCTCGTCAGGTGAAAAACCTGCCTGGCCGCAAGACCGACGTCTCCGACGCGGCCTGGCTGGCCCAACTCGGCTCCCGCGGCCTGGTGCGGGCCTCCTTCGTGCCTCCACAGCCGGTACGCGAGTTGAGGGATCTCACCCGGGCCCGCACCCAGCTCACCCGCGAACGTGCCCAGGTCGTGCAGCGCCTGGAGAAGCTGTTGGAAGACGCCGGCATCAAGCTCTCCGCCGTCGTCTCCGACCTGATGGGGGTCTCCGGTCGCGCCATGCTCCAGGCCCTGATCGACGGGCAGCGCGATCCGCAGGTTCTGGCCGACCTCGCCAAGCGCCGCATGCGGAGCAAGATTCCCGAGCTGAGTCAGGCGCTGACCGGCCGCTTCCGCGAACACCACGCCTTCCTGACCCGCCTCTATCTCGACCAGTACGACCAGCTGTCCGGTGCCGTCAACCAGCTGACGGCCCGCATCGAGGGGGCGATGACGCCTTTTCGCCCGGTGCTGGACCTGCTGGACACGATTCCCGGGGTGAACCGGGCGGTGGCGGAGGTGATCGTGGCCGAGACCGGGGGTGACATGGCCCGGTTCCCCTCGGCCAAGCACTTGGCCTCCTGGGCCGGGCTGTGTCCGGGGCACCACGAATCGGCAGGCCGGGTCCGCAGTACCCGGGTCCGGCCCGGCAACCCCTACCTCAAGGGAGCACTGGGGATGGCCGCGTTCGGAGCTGCACGGACCAAGAACTCCTTCCTGCAGGCACGCTACAAGCGGTTGACTGCCCGCCGGGGCCCGATCAAAGCACTGGTCGCCGTCGAGCACTCGATCATCACCGCGATCTGGCACATGCTCAACGACAACGTGCCCTACCACGAGCTCGGCGGCAGCTACTTCACCCAACGGGATCCCGAGCGGGCCGCACGCCGGGCCGTGTCCCGGCTGAACGAACTCGGCTACCGCGTCACCCTCGACCCGATGGACGTCGCTGAATGAACGAGCGTGTCCGAAGCCCGGCGAAGACAACTCCGACCGGGCCCATACCCCTGCCCGAGAGAGCACCCACCTGCAGTTATTTACGCGTCAGAGTCAAGCTGAGCACGGGCCCCGTCTTCTGCGGCTGATTGAGCCCCGAGCTGCCTTGCACGGCGACGCAGCTCGGGGGCTGGGCGGACGGGAGAGAGCCTCATCCCTCGTTACCAGGGGTGGGCCTGTGGCAGCACTGCTGATGCTTCGCCGTGCAATGACATTCAGCGCCAGCTGGTGTTGTTCCACGCACCTGGGTCGGTGACGGTCTGCTCCGCGCCGGCGCGCACGTACCAGGTGTAGCTGACCATGAGGGTGTAGTAGGCATTGCTACCGTCAATGTAAGTGACGTCCGGGGTTCCGTCGTTCGAGGAGCTGCCCTGGATGCGGACTCGCCAGACCGGGTCGCTGTCGGGCAGCTGACGGGCCCAGGCCGCGTTGCAGGCGGGGGAGTAGCGCAGTTCGGCGTAGCCTCCGCCGCCCGGGGCCGAGACGCTGGCGATCGTCCGCGCATCCGCCGCACAGCCCATGGTGGCGGGGTTTTTACCGGTGCACCCCGAGCTCTGGCATCCGGCAGCGGCAGCGGCGGGCGTGGCGGTGGCAAGCGGCACCCCCACCGCGAGAGCGGCGAAGGCACCGAGAGCGGCGACGGCCTTGCGGGCAGAGAAGGGGCGGCGTCGAGTGGGAACAGGCATGGCGTACTCCTGGTCGCGTGGTGGTTTGTGGACGGGCCGTATCGCCGACGGGTGGGGACGGTCCCGTCGTTTCGTGCTCCGGCACGTGACGGGACGGACCGAGCGGCTCCTCGGCGTTGATCAACCTAGGCGAGCCGGTAGGCCTGCGACCAGCAGGGAAGCTGTCCTGCAGTGGTCATGTCCCCTTCGGGACAGGACACGTCAGCGGCATGCGAAAGTAGGGGAGTTGATCAAGAGCAGGTTGTCGGGTGGCGCGGCGAGGGGTCGTACCGCCCAGGGGGAGGGGAACTCGGGTGCTGTCCGGCCTGGGACTCGACGAGACGTGCGGCGCCGTGTACCAGGCGGTGCTCTTCTCGCCGGGGGGTGCGACTCCTGACGGGATTGCCGCGGATCTGCGAGTGCCGGTGGCGGAAGTGCGCGACGGGCTCGCACGGTTGCGGGAGCTGGGACTTGTTCGCCCGATCTTCGAGGCGGCGGGCGCCTTCCGGGCCGTGAGCCCGGCCGTGGGGTTCGCGCCGCTGATCGCCCGGGCCGAGGCGGAGGCGTCCGCCCGCTCGCGCGCCGTGGCGGCGGCCCGTGCTCATGTGGAGGAGATGGCATCCCGTTTCGGAACGGCGCCGCACGACCGGGGCGGCGACTCTGCAGTGCTGCTGGGCGAGGCTGAGGCGTGGGAGGCCGTGCAGCAGGTGGCCGAGGACGTGAAGACCTGCGTGCGGGTGTTTGCCGCGGCCGGTCCGGCACCCGGCCTGTCCGCCGAAAACTATGATCCCGCGCACCGGCTGGCGGTGCGTGCGGTGGAGCGGGGTGCGGAGGTACGGCTCATTGTCCTGGACTCGGTCCGGTCGGCGCCTGACGTGCTGGAGGGCGTGCGCTGGATGAGCTCCAAGGGCGTGACCGTCCGGAGTGTGCCGGCGCTTCCCGCCTGGATGTTCTTAGTCGACGACTCCTACACGCTCATGGCCCTCGACCCGGCGGGCTACCGTGCTGGTGTCATCGCCTTCCGCGCCCCGGGGCCGATGGCCGCGGCACGGGACCTCTTCGACCGCCGCTGGGCCGCCGGGTGCTGCCTCGGTGAGGATCCCGAGCCGGCCGAAGAAAGGCCGACGGCTCAGCAGAACGAGGTCCTGCGGCTGCTCGCCGAAGGCGCGAAGGACGAGGCGGTCGCCCGGTGTATGGGCGTTTCCACACGGACTGTGCGGCGGCTCATCGCCGACATCGGCGAACGGCTTGGCGCCGAATCGCGGTTCCAGATCGCCGTCCGCGCCACGGAGCGCGGCTGGTTGCGCTGACCCGCCCGCGAGCACGCCCCCCGCTGTCCGCCAGCGGACGTGGCCGCCGGAGGACAGGCTTTGTGGTGGATCGGGCCGCCGACGGGCCCTTAAGTTGATCGCCGCGGGGCTGTCCGGCGTCGTGCCCGCCCCATCCGACGGGGTGTTCGCCCGACGTGTCATCGGGCTCCGCCAATCCCTCGATTCTTCGAAGGAGTACACCCGTGTCCGTCTCCTGTCCCCGTACCGGACGTGTCCGCAAGGCTGTCGCCACCATGGGCGCGCTCGGCGTACCGCTCGCCACTGCGACGCCCGCCGCCGCGGCGACCTGCTCCGGCACCGGATGCGCCGGTGCCGACGCGCAGGCCAGCGGCTGGGCCTCCGACGGCCAGACCATCGACGCCCGTGACATCAGGAGCAACGGCGGCCTGGACCTGGTGATCAAGCTGCGCTACTCACTCACCTGCAAGGCGCTCTGGACGCGTGCGGTCGCCGGCACCGGCCTCAACTACGACTTCGGCAACACTCACTACGCACAGATGCGGGGCTACGCAACGACCAGCAGCAGCCCCTACTACCGCTACAACACGGACATCGAGCCCGGCACCGCCACCTGGACCAAGACGATTCCCTCCTACTGGGGCGAGCCCTGCCTGGTGTGGCCGAACCCCACCTCGGAGCACGACGCGGCCCGCTGGAGCTGCACCCCCCGCCACTAGGCGGTCATGCGCACAACGGCGCCCGCAAAGGCGCCTTTCGCCTTCGCCGAACCCCCAGACGACAGGACTCCGTAGGTGAAATCCAGACGCATCCCCTTCCGGATGGCGCTGATGGCCGTGACGGCTGGCGCCGTGCTGGCGCCGCTCGTCCCTGCGGTCGCCGCACAGCCCGGCCCCGCCACACCGGCCGCCACGCGGCCGGCCCCGCCGACCAGCGCGGCAGCCCGGCCGACCGGTGCCCCGTTCGTGGCGCCCGCCGACCGGACCAAGGTGATCGGGCCGAAGTGGCGCTCGTCGGCCGACCGCCTGTGGGCCACCTCCAATGACGCCGACGGCTTCCACGTCCTAGCGGCCGAGGCGAAGACGGGCTACGCGTGGCGTACCGTCGCCACGCTCTCCGAGCCCGGCTTCGACACCGACATGTGGATCGGCAACGCATGCGTGACCGGTTCCGGCCGCCGAGCGCTGGTCGTGTACGCCCCGCGTACCTTCACCAACAAGGAGGACCTGGCCTCGAGGGGCGGCTTCACGGCGACCGTGGACCTGGTGACCGGACGGGTCACCAAGCTTCCCGTACAGACGTCCCTTGCGTACTACAACCCAGGCTGCGGCCCAGGGGAGACCGCCGTGGTCACCCAGGAGGGCGGCGCGTCCAAGGCAGCCACCCGGCTCCTGCCTGTCGACACGGCCGCCGGGCGGCTCGGCAGGCCGGTGCAGTTGCCCGGCCAGGTGACCTCAGCCGTCCCGGCCGAGGGCGGCGGCTGGATCGCCGCCGACTCCCGGCGCCTGGTCCGCATCAGCCCGAAGGGCAAGCGCACCGTGTTGGCCCGCACAAACTCGGTTCCGTTCCAGCTCACCACGGACGCCGACGGCGGCGTGGTGTTCATGGACCGCGACGCCAAGGGCATCACCACGGTGAAGCGCGCCACCCCGGCCGGGCCGGACACCAAGGTCGCCACACTGGCCCGTGGGCACACCGGACGGGTGGGACTGTCGCGTTCGGCCGACGGCAAGGTCTTTGTCACCGGCACTCCAGACACCGTGGCCCCACGGCTGCCCGCGACCGTGACACACGTCCGCGGCATCGCGAAGGACGCCCTCATCTCCTCGACCGGAGCGGCCACCGTCAACAAGGTCTCCTACCCCGACCAGCCGGACCCGCGCGTTCCGGTCGTCGATCCCGAGGCAGCCCAGCGCGTCGGCCTGACCGTCCGGATGACCGCCACGGGCAAGGTCGCGGAGTTCGGGCTGACACCCGGTGACGGCCCCGACAGCGCTCGCGCCAGGGCCCCGCACCCAACCCTCGCGAGCCCGGCGCCCGAGCGCGCCGGCCGGACGAGCCGTACTGCGTTGACCGCTTCCGCGTCCGCGACCGACCCCGTGGACGCCGACCGCTCCTGCTCAGTACCGCGCAACGACCCCCGAAACCAGGCCATGCAGCCCACACCCCGCCAGGTGGAATGGGCGGTCGACCAGGCCGTACGAAACGCGCTGACAACCACCCGCCCGGCCGACTGGAAGGGCCTGGGCATGCCCGAGTACACCATCCAGGGTTCCGGCGGGATGTCCCCCCTCAAGCCGTTGGACGGCGGCGGCTACGTGCCCGCACAGATCATGCTCGGCATTACCGCCCAGGAGTCCAACATGTGGCAGGCGGCCCGCACCGCCATGCCCGGTGTCGCCGGCAACCCGCTGATCGGCAACTTCTACGGCCGCAGTATCTACGACGACAACGAGTCCAACGACTGGGAGATCAACTGGGCCAAAGCTGACTGTGGTTACGGTGTCACGCAGGTAACCGACGGCATGAGACTGGCAGGCCGGGAACGTCCGGGCGAGACGGCGATGCCGTACCAGAAGCAGCGCGCCGTAGCGCTCGACTACGCTGCCAACGTCGCTGAGGGCCTGAACATCCTCGTCGGCAAGTGGAACCAGACCAGGGCCGCCGGACTGACAGTCAACGACGGCAACCCCAAGTACATCGAGAACTGGTTCTTCGCGGTCTGGGCGTACAACTCGGGCTTCTACCCGGACAAGGGCGACGGCTCGCCGTGGGGCGTGGGCTGGCTCAACAACCCGGTGAACCCCCGCTATCCGGCGGACCGGTACGCCTTCCTCGACAAGACATACGAGGACGCTCGTACCCCGCAGAAGTGGCCGTACCCGGAGAAGATCATGGGATGGGCGGGTCACCCGCCGAACCTCTTCGAGGCCCCGAGCAAGCCGGTCCCCGGCTACCGGGCCGCGTGGTGGCCGGGAACGTCGACCACGGCACCGATACACCGTTCGCTGGTGAAGCCCCCGACGGAGCTGTTCTGCGACGAGTCCAACGACTGCGAGCCGGGCGCCACGTACAAGCCCAGCGCCGAGGGCCTGGGCAGCGAGCCCGCGGGACCCTGCGCGCACACGGACCCGTCGAGCGGCCTGTACGACCTGAAGTGCTGGTACCACCAGCCCGTGACCTGGAAGAGCGACTGCGCCTCCGCCTGCGGACGCGAACTGCTGCGCTTCGACCCCGGGTATGCCCAGCAGCCCGACGGGGTCTCGTTCCCGCCCAATTGCTCCCCCAACGGCCTGCCCATGGGGAAGACGTACGTCATCGACGACGTGCCCGACCCCGTCCCCGTGCGCGGGCCGTGTGACGCGATCGAGAACTCCGGCACCTTCCAGTTCAGTTTCCCGTCCTACACGCACACGCTGCCCAACGGCGGACCCACCGTCACCGACCACCCGGCCAAGGTGGACCTGCACCAACTGTCGGGCGGCTTCGAGAGCCACTTCTACTTCGGGCACAGCCGCAAGCCGGGTGCCGAAGACGGCAAGCTGAAGATCACCGGCACGTGGACGCTGGACCGGTCCCTGGACCAGTGGGCCCGGGTACTGGTCCACCTGCCCGACCACGGTGCGCACACTCAGCAGGCGAAGTACACCGTGAACCTGGGCAACGGGACCACCAAGCAGCGAGTGCTGCAACAGCGCGTACTGGCCAACCAGTGGGTTCCGCTCGGGGTGTTCCGCTTCGCGGGCGTCCCGTCAGTCTCCCTGTCGACCGACACCGCCGACGGCGTCGGCGAGGACGACGTGGCATGGGACGCCATCGCGATCCAGCCGCTCGACCGCAAGCCCAAGCACTTCGTCGTCGCGCTCGGCGACTCGTACTCCTCCGGCGAGGGGGCGAGCGAGCTGGGAGGCGTCGATCAGCAGGAGTACTACCGGGAGTCCAACTCCATGGGCCACGATCCGCAGGGGCAGAACGCCTGCCACCGGTCGCCGCACGCCTGGTCCCGCAAGGCCGTCCTGTCCGACTGGCCCAGCATGAACATCGGCGGTCGCGCCGACGGGCTCGACAGCGAACTGGACTACCACCTGATCGCCTGCTCGGGCGCGCAGACGTACAACATCATGCCGGGCGGCCTGTTCAACACCGAGGGCCAGGAAGGACGCGGCCAGTTCCACGAGCTCTCGCAGATCGACAAGGGCTTCCTCGACGAGAACACCACGCTCGTCACCCTCTCCATCGGCGGCAACGACACCGGCTTCGGCCCCATCATCACCGAGTGCGCCATGACGCTGAACTGTCCCGAGGAGGACATCGACGGCTCCGTTCCCCAGCCACGGGACGAGATCATCTCCCTGCGGGAGTGGGTGCCCCGGCGCATCACGCAGTACGTCCGCCCGTCCATCGCGCGAAACCTCCAGGAGATCGAGAAAAGGGCCCCGCACGCGAAGATCGTCCTCATGGGCTATCCCGAACTGATGGAGAGCAGCGAATGCCTGGGCATCGCCTCCCCCGCATTCGGCGAGGAGGAGATCGCCTGGTTGAGGGAGGTCGCCGGAACGCTCGCCGAGGGGATGGCCGGTGCCGTCGCCGACTCGGGGCTGGGTGACAAGGTCGTCTTCGCCGACCCGCGGCCCGCGTTCAAGGGCCGGGGAATCTGCGGCACCGACGCGGCGATCCACGGGCCGGTCTTCAACCTGACGGACGGTGAGGACCCCCTCTACAACCGCGCACCGGACGTGAACGTCTGGGGCCTGCCCATCTCCATGCAGTCCTTCCACCCGAACAAGGCCGGCACCACGCTGTACGCGGAAACTCTCAACACCACACTGCGGCGCCTGGGCCTGTAGCCGCACGATTGCTACCGCGACCGACGCGGGGCCGTCCCCGAGCGAGGACAGCCCCGCGTCGGTCGCTTTGCGTTCCGGGGCTGTGAGGTGGTCTATGCCGTCGACCTCCGCGGAGCCGGCCGTTGCGCCCTTCTCCCGGTGGATGCCTGCCATAGCGGCCTTACCTGTCTGCGGGTGCCGATAAATCATCCGGCCTGGTCATGCGGCATGTTGGTACTCGTGGAGGGTTCCGCCGAGTCGGTCTCGTCGGCGGACCTCCAGGTGTCTGATCTTCCCTGGTTCGTTGATCGGGTGGGGGAGTGGTCGGAGCGGTGCGGCTTGGCCGAGGGCCCGGTGTGGTCGATGCCTGTTGTAGAAGGTTTCGAACTCGCGGAGTGCGTGGAGGAGGTGGCTCTGGTTCCAGATCATGGCGCGGTCCAGGAGTTCGTGCCGGCAGGTCTGTATCCAGCGCTCCATGAGGGAGTTCATTCGCGGGATCTGGATGCCGGTGGTGACGACCTTCAGCCCGGCGTCGGTCATGAGGGCGTCGAAGGCGGCCGTGAACTTCGAGTCGCGGTCACGGATCAAGAACCTGGCCCTGCTGCCCGCCTCTTCCAGGTCCATCAGGAGATTGCGCCCGAGCTGTACGATCCAGTCCGCGGTCGGGTGCGCAGTGGCGCCGAGAGTCCGGATGCGCCTCGTGGAGTGGTCGATGGCTGCGAAGACGTACAGCCGCGCTCCGGTCAGGGTGCGGACCTCGAATAGATCGCAGGCGAGTAGCGCCTCAGCTTGGCTGCGTAGGAAGTCGGCCCAAGTGGTGCTGTGCCGTTCGGGAGCGGGTGGGATGCCGTGTTTCTTGAGGATTTCCCAGACGGTGGAGGCGGCGATCTTGATGCTGAGGGCTGCGAGTTCGCCGTGGATTCGGCGGTAGCCCCATGAGGGATTCTCGCGGGCCAGGCGGAGGACCAGTGCGCGGATCGAGCGGACTGTGGGTGGACGGCGGGGGAGCGGAGTCGGTGCACAGCCTCGCGTAGGCGGTGGACGTGGTCGCGTGGTGGTCGCAGCCACGCCGTATGGTCCGTTTCGTGGCTGGCCTTCTCGGCTCCGGTGAGGGTGTGGTCGATGGTGTCGACGGCCTCGCGGGCTGCCTGCTGGGTGAGGTGGCTGTAGATGTTGGCGGTCGTCGACAGGGTGGAGTGCCGCAGCGTCTTGGAGACCACCGTCAGGGGCACGCCAGCAGTGATGGTGATGGTGGCGGCCAGGTGGCGCAGGTCATGGACCGTGATCCTGGGGACGCCGGCTTCGGCGGAGAGCCGGTGCAGTCGGTACAGAACCGGATGAGGTCCGAGCGGTCGGCCGTCGGCTCGGCAGAAGACGAGTCCGGCGAACGGATCGTCAGGATCACCGCGGGTTCGGGGCAGAGGCGGGGGTCAAAGGTAACCGGTTGTCGGCGGCAGGAAGCTGCCAAGTTCCAGGAGCGGAATCGGACGGTGCGCGGGAACAACGGTGTCCCGGCCGGGTTGCCTGACCGAACCTGTCCAGGTTGGCGTCGTGGCGGAACCGGAACCGGAACCGGAACCGGAACCGTGGTGCAGGTTGTTACCCGCCCAGTCGGCGGAGATTACTCTCGAGCCGCGCTCGGAGGGTCGGGACGGCTGGGCCGGCCGGGCCGGAATTCCGCGCGGCGACCGATCTCTCTCACTCCTAGGGACCCGTTCATGCACCCCTTTTTGATGCCCGTCGTCGCCGCGCAAGCGCTGTACGTGCGCATGTCCACCGAGGCCCTGCCACCCGCGGGCGGCCCGGACTCCGGGACGGTCGGCGAGGTGGCCGGGGCCGAACCGCTGCGGGTGGCCGTGATCGGCGAATCGACGGCGGCGGGCTGCGGCGTGGAGCGGCAGGAGGAGGGGTTCACCGGCCAGTTCGCGCGGGAGCTCAGCGTGCGCACCGGACGTCCCGCGGCATGGTCGGTGCGCGGCCGGTACGGGGCCACGGCGCGGCGCATCCGTTACCGGCTGCTGCCCGAGCTGGACAGCGGCCTCCACGTGGTGGCCCTGCTGGCGGGGGCAACGACGTACTGACCCGGCGCAGCCCGCAGGACTGGGGCGACGATCTGGGGGCCGTGATCGGCGAGCTCGCGCAGCGGGCGGATCAGGTCGTGGTGACGGGCATACCGCCGTTCGCGAAGTTCCCCTCCGTCCCCGGGACACTCGGCCGTTACCTGGGAGAGCGGGCGGCCGTGCTGGACGAGGTCGCGCAGCGGGTGTGCGCGGACGTGCAGGGGGCGACGTGGATCGGTTCCACGAACGTCCTGCCGATGGGTCCGGACTTCTTCGCCCGGGACCGGTTCCACCCTTCCGCCCAGGGGTACCGCGAGTGGGCGCAGGTCGTCGCCGGGAAGTTGGCGCTGTGAGCGGGGCCGGGGAGCAGCGGCCTGGCCGCGGACTGGCCTTCCGTGCCGGGCGCACGGGATCCGCTGACGGGGCTGCCGTTCGTTGACGAGCACCGGGTGCCGGTCGCCGCGGATGCCGCGCGGGTGTGGCGGACGCTGACCGAGGTGGTCGGACGGAAGCGGGGGTGCTTTGTCCCCGCGACGCGAAGATGCATCGCATCGGCAGCCTGTGCACCACGCTCAACTGGCCCGAAAGCGAGCTCCTGGACTATCTGCGGGAGCGACTCGCGGATCAGGAGACCGACGCCTCGGTATACGACGCGATTGCGTACCACGGGCGAGAATCCTTCGGCATTCCCCACCCGAGCGTTGCTGAGCAGGAAGCCGCGCAGGCCGAGTGGGGCCAGCGCACCGCCGTCATCAAGGCAGCGATCGCAGCATGCGAGGAGCGCATCGCGAGCAGTTGAGTGCGGCGGTGATCGTTGTCGCTCGGCGTGACGGGCTGTACCGGGCTTGCGTAATTGTTGTGCTGAGGGCCCTGCGCACGGCCCCGGGCGGCCTGCCCTGGATCATTGTTCCGCCGGCCGAGGTTTTGGCCTCGGCCGGCGAGGGCGAGCGGGACATCACGGTCACTATCTCGCTGACCGTGACCGAGGAGGCCACCTACGAATTCACGGCTGACGCCGAGGTCCCGGCCGGCGTGGCCGTCGACGCCGGAGCGCTGCGTGACCACCTCGCCGACAATGAAGAGTTCTGGCTCGACCAGCTCGATCCCAGTGGCGGCAGCGGCTCCGTCTGCGTGAACGAGCGGAGTCTGGATGGCGCCTCGGTTGTCCTCGAAGCATCGTCTTCCACCGTGACCGGGAGGGACGCTGGCTCGCCGCCCACGAATATCTCTGGCTTGAGGTCCGGTCGGTTCATGCGCGGAACTCTGTGAGGTCGATGGCGTGAATTCGCAGCGGAAAACCGAACACAGGGTGCGTCGTCTCGTGCTCCGGCACCATGCCGAGCTTGCGCATTACGTTTTCGGAGGCGTCGTCGCCCACCCGGGCGATGCTGATGACGCGGTCGAGGCCGCGGTCCTGGAGCGCGAACTCCAGCGCGGCATGGGCGGCTTCGGACGCGTACCCCTGACCCCAGAACTGCCGGCCGAGCCGCCAGCTGATCTCCACGGCGGGCAGCACCTCCGGCAGGAACTCGGGCACGGACAGACCCGCGAAACCGGCCAGCTCACCCGAGGCCAGCAGCTCGACGGCGAACAGGCCGAAACCCTCCTCGTCCCACTCCTCCTCCCACCGCTCGATGGCCTCCGCCGTGGCGTCGAGGTCGAGGACCGAGCCGTCGCCGATCCAGCGCATGACCTGCGGGTCTGCGTTGATTTCCGCCATGGGGGCGAGGTCATGGTCATACCAGCGGCGGAGGAGGAGGCGGGGGGTGCGGATCTCGATCATGGCACCCATCCTGTCGAAGGCAAGGGCCTCAGCGGTAATCGGTGCCCGCCGCCCGTGCTGCCACTCCCGGACCCACGGGCCCCAGACCGGACGCGTCGGTCAGTTGATCGCGGTGTGCAGCTCTGCCACGTCGAACTGTTGCCGTGTTCAGGCTCTGCGACGCCGTGGCCAGGGGTAACCAAGCTGTCCAGCGAACTCTGGTGAGCCACCATAGACCTCGGCGGCTTGGCGCGGGTTAGTCGCCATGAGTTCCTCATCCGTCGGCCGTGGGTTCGAGTGCCACCCGCCCCACCATGCACTCTGCGTGCAGAATCGATCTGACTTGCGGTGACGCAAGAATGGTGGTGGCCGCGCCGATGCGGCGATCACCATTCACCCGCTCAGATCAAGGTCGAGAGGCCGATCCAGGACGCGGGTCACGGCGTTATGGCGCGCCTGGCCGAGAGGATAAGCGCCCTGGCCGGTCGCAAGTGCGGTATCGAGGCGGAGGCCGACCGCCTCTGTGACGTCTTCCGCATCGAGTGGGCCCACCAGCCTCCGCTGGTCGAGGACGCGCTCGGCAAGCAGATGCTCGCCCTCCTCATCCAGCTGGAGGCCGCCTGCACCGCCGCCGACGAGCTCGCCGAGGCGGTGGAAGAGGTTTTCCCTCAGCACGCGGACGCCGAGAGCTTGCTGAGTTTCCCCGGGCTCGGCATCCAGCTCGCCGCCCGGATCCTGGCCGAGATCGGGGACGACCGCACCCGCTTCGCCGACGCCCGCAGCCTGAAGGCGTACGCCGGCTCCTCACCCATCACCAGGGCCTCCGGTAAGAAGTCGGCCATCACGCGGCGGTGGGTGAAGAATGACCGGCTCAACCACGCCGGATACCTCTGGGCCTTCGCCTCACTCCGGGCATCCGACGGAGCCAACGCCCACTACCGGCGACGACGCCAGATTGGCGACTGGCATGCTGCCACCCAGCGCAACCTCTTCAACCGCATGATCAGCCAGCTCTACCACTGCCTCCAACACCGCAAGCTGTTCGACGAACACACCGCGTTCCCTGTCGAACTGGCCGCCGTGGCTTGACGGCATAGCAACGTGAGGTGTCCTACCTTCTGGTGCGGGTTGATTGGGCCATTCGTAGGGTCCTGTCGCCCGAGGGGCGCTGGGTGTGGCTGGTGAGGTGTTGCCGCTCGATGGCTGTGCAGACTTGGCCGCCCGGCGTCTCACCGACGGCCAGGCCGCTCATTGGGATTTGCGATCAGAATCCCTCCGGCGGCCGCCCGGCTGGTCCTTCTGATCAAGGGGCGGTCCGGGTGAGGTCTTTGATCCAGATCATCGGGGCTCGGAGGGGCAGGCCGGCGAGGTGGCTGGCGAGGGTCTTCCTTGGGGTCCTCCGTTATTGCTGACGTGACAGCTCGCCGGGCACGGTAGGTTCCCCGAAAGCGCAACAGCGGATGACACCACGTCACACCCAGGGGGCAGGTACAGATGGTCTCATCGCAGGTACTTCTCGGCGACGACGATGCCGAGACTGTGCTCGATGCCCACGGCCTTCGGCTGGTCAACCAACGTTCCCGCGTCGAGATC
This sequence comes from Streptomyces sannanensis, assembly GCF_039536205.1. Lineage (GTDB taxonomy): Bacteria > Actinomycetota > Actinomycetes > Streptomycetales > Streptomycetaceae > Streptomyces > Streptomyces sannanensis. The sequence continues at coordinate 6,346,892 of NZ_BAAAYL010000001.1, forward strand.
CCGCTAGCGGTGGTCCAAGAGGCCCGGACCGACGGCGGGCGGCACGTCGAGATCGTGCTCACCGACGGGGTCGTGCACCGGGTGGACGGCCGCAACGCGACCGCCGCCACCGGGTTCGTGACCGCACTGACCGCCACACTGCCCGAGCAGCGGGACCCGGCCGGGAGCACACGGGTCACCGTCACCGCTCTGAAGCAGCCGGAGAAGGACAAGCTGGAGCCGGTGGTACGGCTGCGGCTGGCGATCATCGGCGCCCTCATTCTCGCGTACCTCGGGTACGCGATCTGGGTCGGCGCCACCCGCGGGCCGGACGTGATCTTCGTGATCCTCGGGATGGTGCCACTCGCCATAGGCCTGATCATGCTGTTCTTCGCCGTGCACGACACGCTGCTCCATCTCGCGCTGAGACGGCGCGGGATCACCGTGTTCGCCACGTTCGACTTCAGGACGCGTGATGGGGCCGCCTGGTACAAGTTCACCGACGCCGACGGCGTCGAGCGCAGCCACCGGGGCAAGAACCGCGGACCGCGGACCCGGGTTGCCTACGACCCGAAGAAGCCCTGGCGAACCTCCTCACAACTGGCATGGGGCCCCCTGGTGCTCAAGGTCTTTGCCCTCACCACTGGTGGAGTACTGATGCTGCTTGCCGGCGTCGATGTGGCGTTCCTGATTCCGCTCATGCCGGAATGAAAGCGTTCTGGGCATCGGGGCGCGTTCAGGTTGTGGTCAATCTGCAGGATTCGCTCTCGTGGCGGGGCGTGATCCGGTAGATCGTCTTGTGGACGCGATCGCAGCTGATGGACGTGGAATGGGAGTTCATCGGGCCGTACCTGCCGATCGGCAGCTTCGGGCCGTACCCCGAGCGGCTGCGGCAGCAGTTCGAGGGCGTGATCTGGCGGTTCAAGACGGGCGGGCAGTGGCGGGAGATGCCGGCGGAGTTCGGGGCCTGGTCGACCGTCCACAACCGCTTCCGGCAGTGGCGGGACGCCGGCGTCTTCGAGGCCCTGCTGGGGGGGCTGATCGCGGAGGCCGCGAAGCGGGGTGAGGTGGACTTGTCCCTGGTCAGCGTGGACTCCACCACCGTGCGGGCTCACCACGACGCCGCCGGAATGCATCTCGGCCAGGACGTCATCACCGCACTGGAGAAGGCTGCCGTCGAGGAGGAGAAGGCCCGGCAAAAGGGGGCGGCCCGGAAGAACAAGTCCGGCAGGAGAGCGGAAACGATCCTAATCAGGGCGAACGGCGACGTATCCGCCGCCGCAAGGTCCGGCTGAAAGCCGCCCTGCTCGGACGCTCAGGGGGTGGGCAGACCAGCAAGGCCCACCTTGCCGGCGACCGGGAATGCCGCCCGCTGGCCTTCGTCCTGACTGCGGGGCAGACCGCCGACAGCCCGCAGTTCATCCCCGTGCTCAAGAAAGTGCGGGTCCGCGGGCCTGTAGGCCGTCCCCGCACCCGGCCCGACGCGGTCGCCGGGGACAAGGCCTACTTGTCCCGCGGCAACCGCGCCCACCTGCGGAAGCGCCGCATCAAGGCGGTCATCCCGGAGAAGAAGGACCAGGCCGCCAGCCGGAAGAAGCGGGGCAGCAAGGGCGGTAGGCCAGTCGGCCACGATGTCGGCCTCTACAAGGAACGGAACACCGTCGAACGCCTGATCAACAAGCTGAAGGCCTGGCGGGGTGTCGCTACCCGCTTCGACAAGACCCCCGCGACTTACCTCGCTGGCCTCCACCTTCGCGCCTCGATGATCTGGATCAAAGGCCTCACCCGGAACGGTCATTGATCACAACCCGATACGCTCCCTAGAACTGCTCGACCTCGACCGGAAGATCGCCGAGCTCGACGAGGACATTGCGAAGGCTTTCCAGGCCCATCCGCACTCGGAGATCGTGACGAGCATGCCCGGCATCGGGCCTCTGCTCGGTGCTGAGTTCCTCGCAGCCACCAGCGGCGACATGAGCCTGTTCGGCAGCGCAGACCGGCTCGCGACCTATGCCGGACCGGCCCCCACCCCGCACGACTCCGGACGCGTCAGTGGGAACCTGCACCGCCCCACCCGCTACCACCGCGGGCTCCAACGCGTCTTCTACATGTCTGCCATGAGCAGCATCCACTTCTGCCCGGAATCCCGCCGCTTTTACCAGCGCAAACGAAGCGAAGGGAAACGTCATACCCAGGCCGTCCTGGCCCTGGCCCGTCGACGCGTCAACGTCCTCTGGGCTCTACTCCGAGACGGACGCCGCTTCGAACCCGCACAACCCGCCACAGGCACAGCTTGACAAGCCCATTGGGAAGTCTGCCTTATGCGCCGGCCGCCACCCGGCCACCCGAACGGGACCTGGACCGAACTCCCGTTCTCTGGCCGCGTTCCAAAGCCAGAAAGATAACGGCTTCAGAGACCATCAGCGAGGACACGCGCGGCTTCGACGGCGGCAGGAACTACCCGGTGACGACTGTTCCCCTCTTATCCGACACATGACCGCCACCTCGCCTTCACTCTCACGTATGCATGTCCATGTCACGCTTTCCCGACTGCTCTTTCAACCCGCGTAGATCGGACGTCCCCCATGCCCGTGGCCCCCATACGTCGCCGCTGGAAGACCGTCGCCCTGGCGGCGTCCGCCGCCCTGGTCGGTCTCAGCGTCCCCGCCCTGACCGCGTCTCCCGCCGGCGCCGCGACCACCGCGTACGACGACACCTACTACGCCGACGCCACCGGCAAGACCGGCCCGGCGCTGAAGAACTCCCTGCACTCCATCATCCGCAACCAGACGAAACTCTCGTATTCTGCCGTCTGGGACGCCCTGAAGGTCACCGACCAGGACCCGAACAACAGCAACAACGTGATCCTGCTGTACTCGGGCATCTCCCGCAGCAAGTCCCTCAACGGCGGTGCCATGGGCGACTGGAACCGCGAGCACGTGTGGGCCAAGTCCCACGGCAACTTCGGCACGTCCATCGGTCCCGGCACCGACCTGCACCACCTGCGCCCCGAGGATGTCCGGGTCAACTCCATCCGCGACAACAAGGACTTCGACAACGGCGGCAGCTCGTTCATCGACAGCGGCGGCAGCCTGACCGACTCCAACTCCTTCGAGCCCCGCGACGCGGTCAAGGGCGACGTGGCCCGCATGATCCTCTATATGGCAGTCCGCTACGAGGGCACGGACGGCTGGCCCGACCTGGAGCCCAACGACTCCGTCACCAACGGCAGCGCCCCGTACCACGGCCGCCTCTCGGTCCTGAAGCAGTGGCACGAGCAGGACCCGCCGAGCGCGTTCGAGGAGCGCCGCAACGACGTCATCTACAACTCCTACCAGCACAACCGGAATCCGTTCATCGACCACCCGGAGTGGGTCGAGGAGATCTGGTAGCAGTCCGGTTCCCGTGGTGCCCGGCGAGGGACTGTACAGCCAACGGCTCTGTTCCGTAGTCGGTGGTGACGCTGCGGCTCTGCCTGCCACCACGGGGCATGGAAGACGTCGACTCCCTTGTAAGTGTGGTGGTTTCTGGGTTATCGGCGCTGGCCGTTGAGGATGTGACGGATGGCGGCGAGGTGGTCCGGGTCACGGCCCGGACCCGGGATGTTCCGGTGCCCTGCCCGGTGTGCGGGGTACCGACGGGAAAGGTGCACGGGTATCACCGCCGGATGGTGGCGGATGTGCCGGTGGACGGCCGCCGGGTCGTGGTCCGCGTCCGGGTGCGGCGCCTGGTCTGCCCGGTCCTGGGCTGCCGGCGGCAGACCTTCCGCGAGCAGATCCCAGGGCTGCTGGAGCGCCACCGACGCCGCACCATGCGTCTGACCGGCCAGCTGTCGAAGGTGGTCAAGGAGTTATGCGGCCGGGCGGCCGCCCGGCTCACCCGCGTCCTGTCCGTGCCCGTCTTCTGCGCCACCGCCCTGGGGAGAGTCTGGAGTTCGGCTATCCGCTCCTGCGGCTGCCGGCCCTGGTCGAGTGCGGCACCCGCGCGCTCATAGCCGCCGCCTTCGGAGGGTCCGAGGGTGAACTCCCGTATGCCAAGCGGCTTCTGACTGCCATGGACAAGTCGATGCTCCTGCTGGCCGACGCGGCCTTCGACGGCAACGAGTTCCTTGATGCCGTCCATCAGAGCGGGGCGCGGTTCCTGGTGCGCTCCGGGGCCCGCTGCGTCCCCACGCCCGCCGAGCACCTGGGTGAGCGTCAGATCACCCAATTCCGCTGAACAACCGAGGCTGGCGGGCGGCTAACGGCGATCAGGCCCTCCAGCGGCGCGGTGAAGAAACCGGCGTTCCTCCAGACCTGGAAGCGTCCGTAGACGGTCGGCCAAGGCCCGAACTCGCCCGGCATCTCGCGCCATTACGCGCCTTTCCTGAACCGCCGGATCACCCCCTCGAACTGATCCCGCAGCCGCCCGGGGTACGGGCCGTACTCACCTATCGGCAGGAACGGCTCAATCACCAACTTCCAATGCTTGTAAGGGAGTTGCCTGCGCGCAAACTCGCCTTCCTGCCGGATCCGCCTTCCATGCGGATCTGGATCGGCAAGTTTAATCACGACATCACACAGGCCCTAACGCAACGGTGTTGAATTCATCGATGTACTTGTGCGCCTCGTCGAACACGAACAGTTTGTTGAAGTGCTCGCCGTCGCTGCGTGCCTCGGCGAAGAGCTGAATTTAGGGAGTTGCGACTCTCCTCATGAAATAGACGGTCAGAATCCTGTCCGGAAAACGCGAGCCCCTCACGTTCAATTCCGCCCGTCCGGCGAACGGGAAGGAGAACCTGGGGCTGCTCTGGCCGCGGTACGGCTTCGACCTGCACGCCGAGAGCACCGCCAAGGGCGGCACCACCGGCCACTTTGACCTCGACCCAGTCCGGTGGCCCTGCGGACACCGACAAGGCCGAGGCGGAGGCGTCCACCGGCGACGGTGCCACCTGGCGCCCCGCGACGGTGAAGACCGCCAGTGCGCGGTAGCCCATTGTCTGATCGACACACCTCTGCAATCCTCGCTCGGTCGGCTATGGCTGCCCTGCCGGGCCGCCGGTCGACAGTGAACGCAGAAAGGAACTCACGTGACGCGCAGACGTCGCCAGTTGCTCGCCGCACTCGTAGCCGGGATACTCGCCATCCTGACCTGTGTAGTGGCAACTTATCCGTCAGAAAATGCAACACAGGCACAGAGAGCCGAAACCGCCCAGGATCTGGACAAGCTGCACGAGGCCTCCCCTGGTGACCCGCTCGAGGAAGGCTCGGAGTACGGCGAGGAAGGCGAGGAAGGCGAGGAAGGCGAGGAAAACCCGGGAACCGCCGCGCAAGTCCAATTCCGCCAGCGCGCCTACCCCGGTGACACCATCACCATGGCGCAGGCGAACGGCGCGCGTGCCGCCTACCGCTTCGCCAAGGGCCGACCGTTCCCGACGGGCAAGGGACAGAAGGGCACCTGGGTCACGGTGGGGCCCAAGGAGGCGGTCTACCCGTACTCCCCGACCCGCGACTCGTCCAGCTATCTGCCCAACGAGTACGTCGCGGGTGGCCGTACCACCGATGTGGCGATCAGCCCCACCTGCGAACCGGGTCACTGCAAGATGTGGGTCACGGCCGCCGGTGGTGGCGTCTGGCGGACCGACAATGCGCTCGCCGACGAGCCGCGCTGGCGGTACCTCGGCGGCCCGCTGGGCATCAACGCCGCCGGTACGGTGAGCATCGACCGCAACGACGCCACCGGCAACACGCTCTACGTCGGCACTGGCGAGGCCAACGGCTGCTCCTCCGGTTGCGTGGCCGGCGTCGGCATCTACAAGTCCACCAACGGTGGCGACACCTGGACCGGGCCACTGGGCCAGGCGGAACTCGGTGGCAAGGGCATCAGCCAGATTGCGGTCAAGCCGGGTGACCCCCGTACGATTTACGCCGGCACCACCACCGCGATGCGCGGCATATCGAGCACCTGCTGCTCCGGGATCAGCCGCCCGGTGCCCGACGCGGCCAAGTGGGGCCTCTACAAGTCCACCGATGGTGGAGCCACCTGGACCTTCGTCCACAACGGGTCGGCCGACGCCGCGGAGTGCACCGGCAGCCAAGCCGACTACAGCAACCAGACCGCCTGCTCGCCGACGGGTGTCCAGGGCGTCGAACTGGACCCCGGCAACCCGGAGATCGTGTACGCGTCCTCGTGGTCGCGGGGCATCTGGCGGTCGCCGGACGGTGGCACCACCTGGACGCAGATCAAGCCGTCGCTCAATGCGACGATCGCCTATACTCGGGCCGCCTTCGACGTGACCCGGCTGCCGAACGGCAAGACCCGGATGTACGTCTACGAGGGCAACATGAACAAGCCGGCCGCCCGGCTGTTCCGCAGCGATGACGTGGCCACCGGCGCCCCGTCCTTCACCGATCTGAGCAGCTCCGACACCGGCAAGCCCGGGTTCGCCACGTTCAACATCTGCGGCCAGCTGTGCTGGTACGACGTCTTCGTCCACACCCCGGAGGGGCACCCGGACATGGTCTACGTCGGCGGTTCCTACGCCTACGGTGAGTCCATCTCCAACAGCCGAGCGGTAATCCTCTCCACCGACGCTGGGGAGAGTGGCACCGACATGACGATGGACGGCACCGACGAACTGCATCCGAACGGCCTGCACCCGGACCAGCATGCCCTGGTGACGAACCCCAAAAACCCGTTCCAGTTCTTTGAGGCCAGTGACGGCGGCATGATGCGGTCCAGTGGCACGATGGTCGACCGCTCGGCGTGGTGCGACAACCCTCGCCGGAAGCTGAGCGGGAAATCACTACTCCGCTGCAGGCAGATGCTCTCCCGCATCCCGGCTGAGCTGAGCAGCATCAACAAGGGTATGAACACATTGCAGTTCATGAGCCTGTCGGTCAGCCCGCACAACAGCAACGTGCTACAGGGCGGGACGCAGGACAACGGCACCTGGCAGACCGACGGCAGCCCGAACCTGTGGCGGAACACCGCGACCGGCGACGGCGGTCAGTCGGGCTTCGACGTCGGCCGGCCGGAGTTCCGCTTCCACACCTTCTCCAGCGCGTCTCCGGAGGTGAACTTCAACAACGGAAACAACGCCGACTGGATCTGGACCGCCGACCCGATCAATGGGAAGGCCTGGACCGAGTTCTACCCGCCGATCATCAGCGACCCGAAGGTCAGCGGCACGATGTTCGCCGGCGCCGGGCGGTCGGTCTACCGGACCAAGACGTTCGGGCTCGGTGACCGGACGCTCGAGGAGGCCAATCGGCTCTGCAACTCCAGGCACCGCGACCGCAAGGTGCAGTGCGGCGACTGGGTCGAGCTCGGGTCCACTCCGCTCAACGCCGCTTCCTGGGGCGACCGGGACGGGAGCGGGGTGACGGCCGTCGAGCGCACCACCGCCGACAGCGCCACCGCCTGGGCGGCGACGGCCACCGGCCGGGTTTTCATCTCCAACAACGTCGACGCGGAGCCGGCGACCTCGGTCTCCTGGACCCGGATCGACGACGACGCGGTGACGCCGAACCGGTTCATCAGCAGCATCCACGTCGATCCCGCTGACGGAAACCACGCCTGGATCTCCTACAGCGGCTTCAACTCGGCCACGCCGACCGCCCCGGGGCACGTGTTCGAGGTCCGGTTCGACCCGGCGACCGGCAAGGCCAGCTGGACCGACCGCTCGTACGACTTCGGTGACCTGCCGGTCAATGACCTGGTGCGCGACGATGCTACCGGTGACCTCTACGCGGCGACCGACTTCGGCGTGCTGCGGCTCGCGGCCGGGACCACGACGTGGACCGAGGGTGCCCCGGGGATGCCCAACGTCGAGGTGGCGGGCCTGACCGTCGTGCCGGGCAAGCGGATCCTCTACGCCGCGACCCACGGGCTCGGAGCCTGGAGGCTCAATTTCGACTCCAAATGACACTGAGAGGGCGTTTGAAGAGCTCTTGTAGCGCTTCGTCACCCAGTGTCCCGGCAGTGACCGAGCGACTGACCTGCGATCTCGCCTCAACGTCGCCGAGCGCCTCGCCGTCCAGTCCGGGCTGTCGCGACAGGACTGTCGATATGTCCGATTGGGTAGACAGCGAGGATGTTCCCACAACGGGGTGAACCACCGCGAAAGCTCAACGAGCGCCCTCTGAAGAAGAACCGGGCGAGGGGCCGCACCCGCGGCCCCTCGCCCTACCCCTCGGCGACGGCGCGGCTTACGATGAGCTGATGCAGTATCCGGGCCGCTTGCGGAACCGGATGTCGGGGTGGGGTCGATCAAGTGGGTACGGGTTCGAGGGTGACTTGGTGGCCGAGAACCTGGAGCCGGCGGACGAGGTCGCGGGTTCTGCGGGCTGGGTTGAGATGACGCTGATGCCAGTCGGCGCCGAGTTCCTCGTAGGAGGCGCCGGGGTCGTTGATCAAGTGCCAGGCGATGACGAGTTTCGAGCAGGCGACGGCGACCAGGGCTTTGGCGTGTCCGCGGCTTTTGACGATGCGCCGGTAGCGGGCGCCGAGGAAAGTGTCGGTGCGAGCGGCGGCGTCGGCAGCCTCCCCGAGCGTGTGTGGGCGGGGCTGCCCGGGGAGCCTTGAAGGGTGGCGGAGAAGCTGATCGGCGTGCTCAAAGCGATAGTGTGCGGCCCTTCGGGCGGCTACCTCACCAGACTCCTGTGCGGGCTCACAGCCCAGACATCGACCGGCGTCGACAGACAGCCCCACACCCGATTTTCACGCCCGCGAGGCGTCATCCGCAGGTGAACGGCTGACTCCTATGAGGTCACAAGCGCCCGTCCGGCCGTGCGTGGTGACGCCCGGCGGGCCGACACATCCCCAACAGGCCAGCCGAAACGTCAGTCAGAGCACGGGTCGGACCCGCCGGCGACGTCACCACGTCACATCCTCACTGTCAGAGCAGCTCGAGAAGGCGCGTACGGCGAAGAACGATCAGCTGAGCGGCCGCGACGGCGACAGCGCTGATCAGCAGCATGATCGAGAGGGTGCTGGCATACCCGAGCTCGCCGTACAGGAATGCGCGGCGGTAGACGTAGAGCGGTGCCACCAGTGTCGCGGAGTGCGGTTCGCCGGCTGTGATCAGCAGGGCCGGGATGAATGTGGTGTGCAGGAGAAGGACGACGTCCCGCAGTGCGAGCAAGGTAAGGACCGGTGCCATCAGCGGCAGCGTGATGCGTCTGAAGGTGAAGACGCGTCCCGCGCCTTCCATGGCAGCGGCTTCGTACAGGGAGCCTGGCAGGAGGCGGCGGGCTGCGAGGGCGACGAGGAAACCCTCGCCCATCTGGAGGGAGACGACGAGCGCGAGTCCGCCTCGTGCGGCAGCGGGGTCGGTGAACCAGCCGGGTGAGGGGAGGCCGAATGCTTCGAGGGTGAGAGGTAGCGGCCCGTAAAGAGGGTTGAGAAGCCAGAGCCACAGGAGAGCCCAAGCGGCGTCAGGAATGATGGACGGCAGGAATACTGCGGTGCGGGCGACGCTGTTCATGCCGCTGCGGCGGTGGAGTAGGAGCGCGCAGCCGATGGCGAGTGCGGTTCGCAGGGGTATGGCTATGGCTGCGATCTTGGCCGAGTTGGCGAGAGAGTGCCAGAAGGTTTCGTCGGTGGCGAGTCGGTGCCAGTTGTCGAGGCCGGTGAATGAGGGGGCGCCGAAGCCGTAGTAGTCGGTGAAGGCGAGCCATGCCGAGCCGATGAGTGGGATGCCCACCAGAAGGGCTGTGGCGGCGAGCCACGGTAGGGCCAGTGCTGTCGGCCGATGTCTGAGTGAGGGTGTGCGCGCGCTGTCCCATCTGCGGCGAGGGGTGGGCCGAGTGGGTTGGCGGTGTTGTCCGTTCATGCGGTGCGCGGTCCTTCGGCCGAAGCGAAGTGGTGTTCGTCGGCGTTGCTCCAGGTGATGCCGGTCTCGCTTCCGGGCCGGGGCACACCGGCCGAGGACGGTACCCTGACCAGAATGCGCGTGGTGTCGGGGCATACGACGTGAAGGACCGTCTCTTCGCCGCTTGGCTCCACGGCGGCGACGCGTCCCGTCAGATGCCCGTGTCCGGCCTGTGCCAGGTGTGTCCGCTCAGGCCGGATGCCGGTCACCGGACCGCTCTCGCGGCCCAGCGCTTCGGGTGGCAGCAGGTTCATCGGCAGAGTTCCGATGAAGCGTGCGATGAATGCCGTGCTCGGGCGCGCGTAGAGCTCGTCAGGTGTGCCCACCTGCTCGATACGGCCTGCCCGGACGACGGCGATACGGTCGCCCAAGGCAAGTGCCTCGGTCTGGTCATGAGTGACGTAAAGCATCGACACGCCCAGACGGCGCTGGAGTTCGCGGATTTCGACGCGCGTGCGCAGTCGCAGGTCGGGGTCGAGGTTGGCGAGAGGTTCGTCGAGGAGGAAGGCCTTGGGCCGGCGGACCATGGCCCGGGCGAGTGCTACGCGTTGGCGTTCTCCGCCTGACAGTTCGCGGGGGTACCGGGCCAGAGCTGCGGTGAGGCCGAGCATGGCTGCGGCCTGGGCGACGTCGGTGGTGATCTGGGTCTTGGGCACGCCTCGGGCGCGCTGGCCGAAGGCGATGTTCTCGGTGACGGTGAGATGGGGGAAGAGTGCGTAGTCCTGGAAGACCAGTGAGATGTCTCGATCGCCTGGTGCGGCCGTCGTGACGTCGCGTCCGCCAATCTCGATTCGGCCGGCGTCGAGTGCCTCGAGTCCGGCAGTTGCTCTGAGCAGAGTGCTCTTTCCGGAACCTGACGGTCCTACGACCACCATGAGCTCGCCCCTGGCCACGTGCAGATCGACCTCGGCCAGGGCGGTGATGGGCTGCTTACGGCGTGAACGGTAGGACTTGTGTGCACCGTGGATTGCGATGCCCATGGTCATGTCTCCAAGTCGCGGCGGGCGAGCGTTCGTTGTGCGACGAGGAAAACGAGCGCGGCGGGGGCGGTGGCCATGACGGCTGCTGCCATGTAGAGCGGATGCAGTGTCGGCTCGAGTGCGGAGAGGGAGCGCAGGCCGAGTGCGAGCGGCCAGTCGTCCTCCGCGGTGAGCAGGATGAGCGGGTCGATGAAGTTCCCCCAGTAGGAGGCGAAGGCGAGCGCGGCCACGGCGAACATGGTCGGCCGGGCGAGTGGGAATGCGACCGACCTCCAGATGCGAAACACCGATGCCTGTTCGATTGCCGCGACCTCGTACAAGGACCGTGGGATGCGGTGGTAGGCGAGTGCGAAGAGCAGCACGTAGAACGGTGTGGTTCCCATGATCGCGGGCAGCGCGACGACGAGGGTGTGGTCGGTCAGCCCCAGCTGCTCCAGCATCACCTTGCGCGGCACCCACATGGCGGACGCGGGCATGCTGAGCACCACCAGCGCCAAACCGATCAGCAGGCGTCGTACGGCGGGGCGCGCCATGACGATCGCAAACCCGGCCCAGGAAGCGACAAGTACGGTGGCCGGTACCGCGGTTGACACGATGAGGACCGAGTTCAGCAGCTGTTGGCCGAGCTGGATCAGCCCGGCAGCGGTTTCGTAGTTACCCGACCAGAGCACGTCCGGCAGGAGTTCGAGCCCGCCGGGAGGCGGCAGTCCAGGCTTGCGCAGCGAGCCGATGACCATGATGGCCAGCGGGAAGAAGAACACGAACCCGACTATGCCGGCTGCCAAGGCCCGTCCTGCCGTGCTGCCACGGAGTCGGGCCGGTCGTCGTACATGTGCCTGCTGATGCACTGTCATTTCGGCGGGCCCGGTAGTTCCACAACCACGATGACCTGGCCGCACGACCCCTCGCTCATGCTGACGAACCCTTGGCCGTGGGGTGTTTTGACGAAGATCTCCGCGTCGATACCGTCATTCTGCTCGCTGAGGACGGTGAAGCCGGCTTGGTCCGCCAGCTTGTGCATGTGTCTGAAGGCCTCCCGGATCGATTCCCGGGTGGAGATCACCACATAGGTGAAGTCGTGCTGCTTGCGGACGTCGGTGACCACGCCGAGCTCGCCGACCTTGAGCCCGGACGGTATGTCCGAGATATTGGCTGCCGGGCTGGGGCCCGGGCAGGTGGCAGCGACTTCTGCCGCGCCGGGCCCGGGTCCGGCGCTTGCCGTGGGATGGGTGCAGGCCGTCAGCAGGGCTACGCAGGCCCCTGCGGTGATCAGCCCTGACAGAAGCCTCCTCATCGGGTGCTGTCACTGGAGGCGAACAACGGCCGGGTGCGCTCGTCGATCCGCTTGATCACGTCATCCAGGGGTGCACCGTCGTGGAAGGCGCGGGCCAGTTCCTCGCCGGCTATGTCCTCGATCTCCGGCCAGGTTGCCAGGACCGGGAGGCTCTTGAGATGCGGAAGGCCGTCGAGGAACGCCTGGGAGTTGGCCGGCTTCTTGACAGGGTCGAGGAAGGCCGACGAGTTGGCGACCTCGCGCAGGGAGGGCACCACACGTCCGCTCATCGAGGTGATCTGCTGGCCGTCCTTCCCGGTGGCGTAGGCGATGAAGCGGGCGGCTTCGTCGTGGTGCTTCGACTTGCGGGCGACGCAGTAGGCGTCCGAGTGCAGGACGCCGGCCGGCTTGCGGGTCACCGGAAGGGCGGCAACGTCCCAGTCGAGATTCTGTACTTCGCGCAGGGCCGGGGTGTCCCTACGGGAACCGAGGTACATCGCGAGCTTGCCGGAGGCGAATCGGGCCTCCAGGTCCTGACCCGCGAGCTCGGTCCTGTCCGGTCCTGCTCCCTCGTCCCGCACGAGCTGCACCAGCGACTCCAGGGTCTGCCGAGCAGCGGGCGTGTCGAGCGTGAGTCGCGTCGGGTGCTGGGGGTCGTCGACGATGTCACCGCCGTTGCTCCAGACGAACGGAGCAAGGCGAACGATGGAGGGATCCATTCCCAGGCCATGGACGCCGTCGCCGGTGAGGCGGATGGCCGCTTCCTTGAACTGCTCGAAGGTCCACCCCGGCTTCGGGGCCTGCACACCCGCCTTGGCGAACAGCGTGCGGTTGTAGTAGACGACCAGCGAGGAGAGGTTCTGGGGCATGCACTGCACCTGCCCGTCGTACGTGAACGCGCTGATCGGCTGCTCGTAGTAGTCCGCTGTGTCCACGCCGAGGCCGGCCAGGCGAGGGCCGATCGGTTCGATGGCACCGCGGGCCGCGAACTGGGCGTACTCCCGGTAGTTGATCAGGAAGACATCCGGCGGGTTGCCGCCGGCGAACGCTGTCGACAGGCGGGTGAGGTGATCGGATTTCTCCGCGACGGGCACGAGTTGCACCTTCGTCCCGGGATGGCTCTGCTCGTAGGCTTTCGCTATCGCGCTATATCCGGCAGTCTCCCCCGGCTCGCCCGAGACCTGGACACGGATGGTGGTGTCGCCGCTGGTGGCGGGCGTGGCAGTGGTTCCGCAGCCGACCAGGAGGGCAGCGACGCCTGCCGCCAGGGCTATTCGACGCTTGATCATCTTTCTCACTTTTCTCTGTACGCAGCTGCACATCAGCTAAGTCTTGCCACCTCCAACCGTCTCCTTGCGAGTTGCGGTAAGCCCGCAGCATGGAGTCGACGCAGGTGGCAGCTGACATTGGTCTGCAATTCGCCGAGGTCTCGGGCTGTCCCGGCGGAGGTCCTCGCACGGCCAGTGCGAAGTGACAGCAGGCGAAGTCTCAGTGGATGAGCGAGAGCGCGCAGACTGATCACGTCGGAGGCTGGTTCCGTTTCGGACACAGGCGGGATCTTGTCGCAAGGCTGCCGCAACGTCAACGGGCAACCGCGCCCACCTGCGCCAACGCGGGATCAAGGCGACAAATGCTCAAGTCCTGTGGATCGGCCTCGGGCTGGACGCGAAGGGCGTACCTTCCCGAGCGATCGATCGAGGTTTGGGAGGCCACGAACCGGCGCCACTTCGCTGTTCAGGGCGTAGAACCGCTCACCTGGGAGATCGTGCCCCCGCACAGGGAGTTGGCGCGCCACTCGCTGTTGCTGCTCATGCCGGCGCTGTACGACGCGGTCGGCAATCCGCTGCGACGGCTGGGCGACCACGACATACGCCGCCTGGACCTGTACGAATGGCTGCTCGTAGAGTTCGTCCGCCGCGAGGTCGTCAAGCACCAAGGCCTGCTGGCGCCGTCCGCAGAAGCCGAAGCCGTCGACAAGGAGCTCGGTCGGCTCGGTGTGATCGCGATGGGCATGTTCAACCGCCGCAGCCAGAACCTGACGGCTGACCAGGCGGACAGCGACATCGACGGGCTGCTTGGCGAGGGCGGTTCTACGCGGCTGTTCGGACGGTTCTTCTTCGTCCACCCAGCGCAGGCCGTGGTCGCCGAGGAACGCCTCAGATCGTACGAGTTCCTGCACGCCACGTTCGGCGAGTACCTGGTGGCCCGGCTGCTCTGCGACGAGGTGCGGCGGGTCCTTGCCGAGTGGGAGCGGACCGGGGCGACGCGGGGCGATGGCGACATGTCATACCCCTTGCTCTCGTTCGTCCCGCTCTCGGATCGCGCCGAGGTCCGGGACAACATCAGGGAGTTGTTCAGGCCAGGCGGGTCACGCTGGCACGGCAGCCTACCGGGGCTACTGCGCACCCAGTTCCAGCGCGGAGGCGATCAAGTGAAGGCGACGAAGACGTGCCCGGGGGAGGCGGTGCAGGAGTGCGGCGAGCAGCGCGCGGTCCGGCCAGGTGAGCTTTGGCTTGTCGGGCTGTCTTTGCAGCACGGCCAGTTGGTGGCGCAGCGCCAGGATCTCGGTGTCCTTGTCGCGATCGCTCATCGGCAGGAGCTGGTCGGTGGGGTGGTGGTGGCCGGTACCGGTCCTGGGTGTCCGCATTACTGCTGACGGGTGGCGGTAAGGCGCGGTTGGCGGCGGTAGGGCTCGGGTCGTGATCGGGGATCGGAGCGGGTCCAGGGCTGTTGGGGTTCGATTCGAAGGGGGGACCTGAACCATTCACCAACCGACCCTGGATGACCGGCGAAATCGGGCTCTCCTGGTCAACTGAGGACGTCCAGGTCGGTCGGCGCAGGCCGACCTGGACGTCATGGTCAGGCGAGATCGAACCGGTCGAGGTTCATCACCTTGTTCCACGCAGCGACGAAGTCGTTCACGGACTTCTCCTTCGCGTCGTCGCTCGCGTAGAACTCCGCGAGCGCGCGCAGCTCGGAGTGCGACCCGAAGACGAGGTCGGCACGGCTGCCGGTCCACTTGACCTCGCCGGTGGCGGCGTCGCGACCTTCGAACGTGTTCGCGTCCTCGGACGTCGCCGTCCACGTCGTGCCCAGGTCGAGCAGGTTGACGAAGAAGTCGTTGGTCAGAGACCCGGGGGGTCGTGGTGAAGACGCCGAGCGGCGACTGCTGGTGGTTCGCGCCCAGGACGCGGAGGCCACCGACGAGGACCGTCATTTCGGGGGCGCTCAGGGTCAGCAGGTTCGCCCGGTCGGTCAGCAGGTACTCGGCCGGCAGCCGGTTGCCCTTCCCGAGGTAGTTGCGGAACCCGTCGGCGGTCGGCTCGAGCGCGGCGAACGACTCCACGTCGGTGTGCTCCTGCGACGCGTCCACGCGACCCGGCGCGAAGGGGACCTCGACGCCACCGGCCACCGGCCACGCGGAGTAGCACTCGGCGCGGGGTTCCACCTCCACGCTCACGCTTCCCCGCCCAGGTGGGCAGAACCCACATCGGACCCTACGGTTCGCATGGGATCGCTTACTAAGACCCGAAGTCCTGCGCGCGGACACCGCCAAGGCCGCGGCCGCCAAGGGCGGCAACGCGATGAAGATCCGGCCGTCGTCCGGGGAGAAACACGGCAGGAAACGGATGGCCACCCTGGGAGCCGTCTACGATGCCGAACCCGCGCCGCGCACGGTCGACGACATCATCGCCGGCCCAGACCAGCAGGACGACGCCGTCCACGGCACGGCGCTTGAGCGTCGCCAGGGGCCGAAGGCCCGGTCGAAGTGGTTGTGCGGCTCGGTGAACGACACCGCCGCGCAGGTGGTGGCCGCCGTGTTCGACCAGGCAGAGCACCGCGACCCAGGCCACCGCCGTCCCTGGGTCGTCCTGGTCGACGGGGCCCACCATCAGATCGACCTCATCAAGGCCGAGGCACAACAGCGCGGCGTGGACGTCCACGTCATCGTCGACCTCGTCCACGTGCTCGAATACCTGTGGCGAGCGGCCTGATGCCTGCACGACATCGGCGATGCCTCCGCCGAGAGCTGGGTCGCCCGTAACGCCCACGTCCTGCTGGCCGGTGGCGTGCATCAGACCGCCGCCGCACTCGAGACGGCCGCCCACGCCGCCGGACTGCACGGCGCCCAGCGCAAGGGCATCGACGAGGCCGTCTACCTCACCGGCAAGGCCGAGCATCTGCGCTACGACACCGCCCTGGAACGCGGCTGGCCAATCGCCACCGGGATCATCGAGGGAGCATGCCGACACCTGGTCAAAGACCGCCTGGACATCACCGGCGCCCGGTGGTGCCTGGCCGGTGCTGAAGCCGTACTCAAGCTGCGTGCCGTCCGCGCGAACGGTGACTTCGACGCCTACTGGGCCTGGCGCCAGCAACAGGACCTCATCCGCAACCACCAGACGCGCTACCGCGACCAGGCCATACCCACCGCCTGATCGACGGCACCCTCAGAAGATCTGCACCCGACCCTGATCGTTCCCGGCACGGACGCGGCCGCACTGATCGTTCCAAGCCTGGCCAGCTCGCTGGCAGCCGTCCTTGACCGGCGCAAACTGCTGGCCAGACCTATCCGTGCGCCCAGGTGGTGAGTGTGCTCGCGGCCGCCGCTCGCCTCGACGAGACGGATGACCACGGTCGGTGACGACTCGACCCTTGTCTGTGCGGCGGCTCCGTAGACGGGGATGCCGGCCGGGGCTAATCCCACAGCAGCGGCACGGCAGGCGTGCGGCTGAAGCATCCTCCCGGAGCAGCGGACATCACCAGTAGTGGCGGCGTCCGCCCACGGCGTGGCCCATCGCGCCCAGGACCCAGAGGACGACCCCAATGACCAGCAGGACGACTCCTATTGTCCATAGGATGCCGATTCCGGTCAGGAGTCCGACAACGAGCAGGATGATCCCAAGGATGATCATGATGGCCTCCGAGGGTGATGAATCCCCGAGAATCGGGTACCCCGCCGTGGGGCTGCCACACCGCCAGGAGCAAATCGTTTGAGCAAACGAAGAGCGACGTGGGTGGATCTCTGTGCATCACGACACCCTGGGTGATCGTCTGTTCCCCTGAACGGAGAAGAGGGCCGCCGCTGTCGTACGACGCAGCAATTCGAGGGTGTCGATCTGGTTGCGTGCGCGGTCCAGCAGATCTGTAAGTTGTGACTCGTCCAGATGGGCCTGTTCTGGAGCCAGTGCGAGCAGCGTGTGCCAGAGCAAGCTCTTACCCTCCACCCCCAACCGTAGAGTCTCGAGCTCCACGACCGCGTCCAGGCCGGAGCTCCGTCCCGGGCACCGTTCGGTTTCAGCCGTCTTACCCTTTCTCCCGCCCACCCCGCGTAGATTTTGTAGCGGCGGGCGGGCACGTCGACTGCGTTCATGATGCGGAGCAGGGCCTGCCGGTCCTGAGCGATCTCGTCGGCGATGTGCTGCAGGTGGGGGCCCTGGGGAGAACGGCGATGCCGTTGGGCCAGGTGCCGTGCGAGGCCGACGCCGAAGGTAGCGCCGGCCAGGTGATCGTTCAGATAGATGCCGAGCATGTCGTGATGCATCACGAGCCCCTTCTCTCGTTCAGATAGATGCCGAGCATGTCGTGATGCATCACGAGCCCCTTCTCAGCTGCTCTGCCGATCTGGCCGTCGACCCGCACTCAGCGATCACCTGTCGGCGTCGGTGGTACACGTTCACCGGGTGCGTTCCTGCTTCCAGGCTCAGCCAGACTGTTTGCCGGGCCCAGCACCTGCGGCACCCCCTGACGCGTAGCAGGGGAAAGGTCCGGCTCCGTTGTCACCTGGTAAGGCGAGCGGAACAACCGCCCTGCTTCGCGTCGTTCCACAGCTGCCCCGTCACTCTTCGTCCTCGTCGTACTCCTCTTCCTGTTCGTCAGGGCCCGCTTCCTCGTCGTAGCCCTCTTCCTCTTCTTCCTCGTCCCCCTCGTATTCAGCCGCCGCTTCCTCCTCTTCCATTGCCTCCTCGTGGGTACGGACCACCTCACCGTCGCGGATTTCGCCGCGCCAGCCCTCGACTTCCCCATCGGTGAGCGTGGCATACCGCTGGAAGTGCTTGAAGTCCAGCCGCAAACGACGTCCTTGGACACGCCAGAGGTTGCCCGTCTTCTCGAAGAAGCCCGAGGGGTAGTATTCGACCACCAGCACGATGCGCGTCAGATTGGGTGCGAGCTCGTGAAAACTGACACAGCCGCGAGTCGTGCCCTTCGCACCCTCGGAGGTCCATACGATGCGGTCGTCCGGCACTTGTTCCTGAACAGTCGCCTTCCAGCCGCGGGTTGAGGGGCCTACCTTCACCTTCCAGTCGCTGCTGGTCTCGTCGCCCTTGGACACACTGCGCACGCCTTTGGTGAAGCTGCTGAACTCCTCGTACTGGGTCCAGCGGTCGTATGCCATGCGAATCGGCACTCCCACGTCCAGCACTTCGACGATGTTCATCACCTTCGTGCTGCCGGACTTGCGTCCCTTCCCACCACCGAACACGTCCTTGACCTTGCCCAGCACGCTGTCCTTGATTCCCTTGGCCTTCTCGCCGAGGAACGCCTTCAACGGGGAATCGCCCTTGAGGATCCGGGCGCCGATGGCAGGGAGTTTGCCGCCATTCTCGGCGACGTCCAGGAGTTGGTCGGTGACATCCGCAAGTTTGTCCCCGGCTCTGTCTGCCAGGTGCTCCACCTGGGCACCGAGGTAGTCGACGAGCTCGTCGCGCAGCAGCTCCAGACCCGAGCC
This sequence comes from Streptomyces sannanensis, assembly GCF_039536205.1. Taxonomy (GTDB): domain Bacteria; phylum Actinomycetota; class Actinomycetes; order Streptomycetales; family Streptomycetaceae; genus Streptomyces; species Streptomyces sannanensis. The sequence continues at coordinate 6,365,707 of NZ_BAAAYL010000001.1, forward strand.
TTCGCCGCGGTCGGTGTCGAGATCTTTACTGGCCATGACCTACCTCCGCCGCGCGGCAGCCGTCTTGGCAGTCGCCTTCTTCGCCGTGGCCTTCTTCGCGGTCGCTCGCTTCGCAGTCGTCTTCTTGGCCGCAGTCGTCTTCTTCGCCGGGGGGGCCGCGGCCCTCTTCGCTGCGGCCTTCTTCGCGGCAGTCTTCTTGGCTGGAGCCTTCTTCGGCGGGACCGTTCTCCTTGACGGGGCAGCCGTCTTGCCGGCAGAGCGCTTGGCCGCCCGCTTCTCGGCGGCGCTCCTCGCAGTGCGGCGGCGCCGTGGCGGCTCCTCCTCAGCTTCTTCCTCCTCGGGCTCCTCGGGCTCTTCCTCCGGTTCTTCTTCCTCCAGTTCCTCTTCCTCCGGTTCTTCCTCCTCTTCCTCGGCTTCCTCTTCGCCCTCGTACCGCTCCTCGTACTCGGGTTCCTGGCCCTCGTTCTCCTCCGGTTCCTCCTCGCCCTCTTCGTACTCTTCCCCCCTCTTCTCGCCTATGCGAAGCGTGCGTTCATGGAGGGCATCTGCGAGGTCGGCGAGGCGGCGATCGGCGGTGGCCGCCAGGGCTTGGCGTCCGGCGTCCATCAGTCCGCCACGCAGCTGGTCGTTCAGCTCGGCGACTCCTGGAACGTCTCCGAGTTTGCGTAGGCCTTCGGTCACCAGTTGCTGAGGATTGAGCGCGAAGCGGCGGCCGGCGAGATAGGTCGCCACGGCGAAGGCGAGACGCCCCTTCTTCGTGCGTCCGAGCACATACCCACCGGCGACCGCGGCAGCAAGAGCGATCTTGGTCGTGTCTTTCATGATCCGGTTCCCTTCGAAACGGACAGGCGACAACGCCCAGTTCCGGGCCTAACACCCCTGCCCAGCCCGCGATTAAGGAACAAAGGGACTCACGCTACGCATCATGTGGACCGCTGCCCCCGGGCAGGTCGCATACGCTCGTCTGACGGACTCAGGCAAGGCCGCCAACGCTGGTGCTACCCACAGCGGTGCGATACATGTCCCTATATGATGAAATTGTATCTTCGCGCAGGGAATATGGCGCCCGCTCCGAACCACCGGAGAGACCATGGCCGCACCAGAACCCGCCCGGCGGCGGTCCAGCGGTAGCCGTGGCACCGGCCGGGCCAGTGCCAAAGAGGCGCAGGGCCGCTCCCCCAAGGGCAATGCGGCTTGGGCCATGCGCTCCGCGGCCGAACAGCTGAAGGAATTGCTCGGACGGGCCCCCGAGTCGGTATCGGCGCTGAAACCGACGGATGACGGATGGGAAGCCGCCGTAGAGGTACTCGAACTGGAACGCGTCCCAGAAACCACCAGTGTGATGGCCAGCTATCGAGTGACACTCGACAAGGAGGGCAATCTCGTGGCGTACGAAAGGACGCGCCGCTACACGCGTGGACAGATCGACCGGCGAGGCTGAGGCACAGCCGGTGAAGGGAGGCACCATGACCGTGGTGCCGCAAGGTGGAGGCGGTGTCGCCCGGGGTGGTGGCACCAGCAGCCTCTACGACGTCCTGGAACTCATTCTTGATCGCGGACTCGTGATCGATGTCTTCATCCGCGTGTCGCTGGTGGGGATAGAAATCCTGAAGATCGACGCTCGCATTGTCGTGGCCAGCGTCGACACGTATTTGCGCTTCGCCGAGGCATGCAACCGTCTTGATCTCGAAGCCGGAAGGAAAGCGCCGGCCCAGCTGACCGACATCATCGGCGAGTCCGTGGAGAGCGGGGCCCGGGGCAAGACGAAGGGCGCCCTCTCCGGCGCCGTTGAAGCGATCACCGACTCCCTCAAGGACGTCACCGACCGTGACAGCAGTGACGAGGAGGAGGACGAGGACAGGGAGGAGGAACCCGTGGAGAGGCGACGGCGGCCGGCTCGGCGTACCGCCCGACAGGAAAGGGGCTCCCCCCGTGACAAGGAATGAGCCATGGCCGTATACATCTACTCCATCACCAGCAAACAGCACCCGCTCCGTATCGCTGATCTTTGCGGCGTGGGCGAGCCTCCTGCCGGCCTGCGGACAGTGACCGGTGGACCGCTGTGCGCGGTGATCAGTGACGCGCCGGAGGATCTGCGTCCCAAACGCCGTGACATCACCGCACACCAGGAGGTGCAGCAGCACCTGATGGCGGACGGCACCGTGCTGCCCCTGAGGTTCGGCTTCTTGGCAGCGGACGACGAAGCCGTCCGGCTGACTCTGGAGGAGCGCGCCGAGGAGTACACGGACAGGCTTCGGGCACTGGAGGGTTGCGCCGAGTACCACCTGAAGGCGTCGCAGGACGAGGAGGCGCTGCTGCGCCAGATCCTCCAGGAATCGAGCGTGGCCCGGCAGCTGAACGACGAGATGCGCAGCGGTACCGCAAGCCCCGACGTACCCGTCAGGCTGGGTGAGCTGGTTGCCCAGGAGGTGCAGGCGCGCCAGGAGGCGCTGGCCTCGGGTGTGGTCGAGGCGCTGCGCCCGTTCGCCCGGGAGCTCGAATCCTCGCAGCCGACCGGGTCGGACTTCCTCAGTGTCTCGTTCCTGGTGACCGACGACCAGGAAGAGCTTTTCCTCACCACGGAGTTGAGTGTCGCCAACCAGTTGGGCGACGACTTCGAGTTCCGGCTCAACGGCCCCCTTCCCCCCTACAGTTTCGTCTGAAGGAATTCCCATGGGCCTGTTCACACAGATCGTCACGCTTCCCCTGGCGCCGGTGCGCGGCGTCGTGTGGGCGGTGGACCGCGTCCTGGAAGCGGCCGAGAAGGAGTACTACGACCCGGCACCGGTGCTGCGCGACCTCGCCGAGCTGGAGCGGCAGCTCCTCGCGGGAGACATCGACGAGGAGACGTTCGACCGGCGCGAGGACGAACTGCTCGACCGGCTGGAGGAGATCAGAGCCTATTCGCAGGGCGGACAACCCTGACCCGGCACGGAACACGAGGCCACCACCGTGACTGAACCTCTGGCCAATAGGCTTGGCTCCTATCCTTCCAGAGCGGTGCCGCCGTATGGGCAGGGCTCCTCCGCCAATCTCGCCGACATCCTTGAGCGGGTGCTCGACAAGGGCATCGTGATCGCGGGCGACATTCGGATCAATCTGCTCGACATCGAGCTGTTGACCATCAAACTCCGCCTCATCGTCGCCTCGGTCGACAAGGCGAAGGAGATGGGCATCGACTGGTGGGAGCACGATCCCTCGCTGTCGTCACGGAGCAGGGATGAGCGGTCGCTCGCCGCGGAAAACCGGCAGCTGCGGGCCGAGATCGATGCGCTCCGACAGGGCGAGGCAATCCCCATGCATGGGGACGAGCCACGCGACCGCCGTCGGCAAGGACGTGCCCGCGATGAGTGACCTGGTCACCTACGTGTACGCCGTGGCACGCAACGCCGACGCGCTGGCGGAGCCCACGGCCGCGCTCAAAGGTGTCGCCGATGCCCCGGTCCATCTCGTGGCCGGCACCCATGACGACGCCTTGGTGTTCGTGGCCAGTCACGTGCCCGCGCAGGACTTCCAGGAGGATGCCCTCAAACGGCATCTCGAAGACCTGGATTGGCTGGAGGCGGTCGCCCGCGCTCACCACGGCGTCATTGAGGCCGTTGCCACGCGCACCACCGTGCTTCCCATGCGCCTGGCAACTGTGTACCTCGACGACAACAGAGCGCGGGACGTCCTGGATGGCGGGCGGGCCCTGTTCTCGGAGCGTTTGGCCCGTCTGGCCGAGCATGTCGAGTGGGGGGTCAAGATCTATGTCGAGCCGTCCGTGACCCCCGACGCTCCCGGTCCCACGCCGACAGCGGACCTCACCCCCGGGCGCGCCTATCTTCGTCACCGCAGGCAACAGCAGAGTGTCCGGGACAGCGTCTACCGGGCGGCCCAGCAAGCCGCCGAGCGGGTCGAGGCCGCGGGGCGCAAGCACGCCGCCGACCATGCCCGCCACCGGGTGCAGCAGGGTGTCCTCGCCGGCGGGGCGGGCGAGAACGTCGTCAACGACGCGTACCTCGTGCCCCGGGACCGTTGCGAGGAGTTCCGCGCCGAGGTGACGCATGCCGCTGACGGGGTGCAGGGGGTTCGCGTCGAGGTCACCGGCCCCTGGGCGCCGTACTCCTTCGCCATGCCGCCCGCAGGATCCAGCGATGCGGAAGAAGGTGCGTGCCCATGACGGCGCCGGGCCCGTCGTCCGTGGTCGAGCCGCTGCCGGAGCGGCAGGTCGCGCTGATCGATCTGCTGGACCGCCTTCTCAGCGGTGGGGTCGTGCTCACTGGTGATGTGGTGCTTTCCATCGCCGACATCGACCTCGTGCGGATCTCGCTGCGTGCCCTGATCGTCTCCATCAGCGCGCAGAATCCCTCGCCGTGGGCTGAAGCGACGCCGTCGCGAGGCGACCATGGCGGCTGAGGAGGCAGGTGGACCGGTGCGCCGCCGCGAAGAGGTCGCGGAGGCCGTCGCGCGTGCCTTCCGGCTGCTGCCTGCCGCGCCTCGCGATCTGCCGCCGCCAGGCGAGCGCTCGCGCTCGCCTGCCCGCCGGATCAGCACCGATCCCGACACCGTCGAGCGGGACCTCCTCAGGCTGGTTCTCACTCTGGTCGAGCTGCTGCGTCAGCTCATGGAACGCCAGGCACTGCACCGGGTAGACCAGGGAGACCTCACTGACGAGCAGGAGGAACGCCTGGGGGCGACACTCATGATCCTCCACAGTCGCATGACCGACCTGTGCGCCCAGTACGGGCTGACCATGGAGGACCTCAACCTCGATCTCGGGCCCCTGGGCACGTTGCTTCCACCCTCCGAATGAGCAGACGCCACTCCAGGCCGCAGTGATCCGGGATATCTGACCGAAGCGGAAGCTCTACGAGCGGGCCTCGGCCGCCGATGTCGCCAGCCGCTCAACGATACGGAAGGAAGCCCCATGGTACGCGCGGCTCGGCTGGGTTCGATGTCGACGGCACCCTGGTCGACACCCATCACGCCGTGATGCCCGTGCTGTCGCCTACCCGGCCGACCGTCCACGCCGCCGTATTCCGTGTTTGTCTCGCCGGCCAGGCTCATGGGCCGCCGGCCGGTTCCACCGCCGTCACGAGGACAGCAACCGTCACCGGGCCAGGGGCGTCGGCTCTCGCCGCCGCGGTCACTGCCGTGCGAACAGCGAGGGCAACATCGAGGGCACGATGGTTCTCGGCGGTCGCCAGTTCGATCTGGACGTGTCTGCCTGGAGGGTCGTTGCTGTCCCTGATCCGGATGGGGTGAGCGCCTCTCTGGGTCTGGGGCATGGGCAATCCCGAAACTGGGGCAAGGCGGGTCACGCCGACTACGGCTGCCGCCGCTTCGGCCAACTCTGCGGCCGGTTTCCGTAGTGGCACGGGGCCCGGCGACGGGGGCAGAGGGCCGGAAGCCGCGACGTGGGATGCTCCGGTGTCAGCGGCTGCGACGGGGGCCGGCCGTTCCGCCTCGGCCTCGGCCACCGAGGTCAGGTCCTCGAGCAGGTCCGTCACGTGCAGGTCGACCTCGGCCGTCACCAGTCCGAGGCGCTCGTGGGCCGCTGCCAGCAGCGCCTGGCGCAGCTGCTCCGCGGAGACGGGCAGGGGCTGTCGGGCCGGCGCCGAGAATTCCGTCTCGATTCGCAGCGGTCCCGGCGGCAGCGCGGTCCAAGGCGCCGGAACAGATGGCTCTGGCGCTGCTTCCGGGTCCGCCAGGCGGATGCGCACCGTGCCCAGCCGGATCCCGGGTACTCCGGAGGCCGCGCGGCTCAGCACTCCGCCGGCCGCGCGCTCAGTGATCCAGGCCCCGTCCTCGGGTCCGCCGAGCGGCAGGAGCCGGCCCAGGCCGATGTGCTGCCGCACCGCCGGCGTCCACCCGTCAGTCGCCATCGGCCATCACCCTCTTCATTCCGTATCGCGCTCTGTCCTGTCCTGACCGTCGGGAACACCCGAATGCAGCCGCTCACACCACCCGTTCCGCAGGCCAGGTCCCACCCCCGCGCTACACAGGAAGCATCCTGGACCAAACGAGCTTAACGTAGAAAATCGGACAGGGCTCTCATTTCGGGAAGGGGTGACCAGTTATGACCGATACGGGACAGCACAACCGGCCCGAGCCATCCGGCACTGAGTCCGCGAGGGAAACCGCGAGGAAGGATGTCGTGGCGGGGCGCGGCGTCGAGCCCGGCGCGCGGGGCCGGACCACCATCGCCGAAGGTGTGGTCGAGAAGATCGCCGGGATGGCGGCCCGAGACGTGGCCGGTGTCCATGCGATGGGCAGCGGAATCTCCCGGGCATTCGGGGCTGCGCGTGAACGCATACCCGGCACCGCCAAGTCCGTCTCGCGCGGGGTCAAGGTCGAAGTCGGCGAGACACAGACGGCCATCGATCTGGAGATCGTTGTCGACTATGGCGTCTCCATCAGGGACTTGGCGGGCGCCGTGCGGGAGAACGTGATCTCCGCAGTCGAGTGGATGACGGGCCTGGAAGTCGTCGAAGTCAACATCGCGGTCAGCGACGTGAAGCTTCCCGACGAAGAGGAAGAAGAGGAAGAGCAGCCGCGGCTGCGATAGCCGGTCTGGCGGAGCACGAAGGAGGGCACGATGAGCATGGCCGTGGTGGGCTTGGTTGCCGGGATGGCGCTCGGCTTCGCCGGGTATTTCGGCGGCTTCGGAGCTTTTCTCCTGGTGGCGGCACTGGGTGCCGTCGGATTCGTCGCCGGACGGTTCGCGGACGGCGACCTGGAGCTCGGCGACTTCTTCCGGCCCCGTGAGCGCGTCGACCGGCGACGGTGACCGGTGCCGCAGACAGAAGCCGCCACCCCGGCGGCGCCCAGACGCGATCGCGGTGCGACCCGTGTCGCCGATCGGGTCGTCGCGAAGATCGCCTCTCAGGCGGCGCGTGAGGCGTTGCGCAGATCCGGCGATTCCGCCGGCCGTTCGAGGCCACACGCGACGGTTTCGATGCGGCCTGCTTCTGAGCGGCAGCAGGCGCTCGGTGAGGCGCGGGTGCACATCGTCTTGGAGCTGGGTTACCCGTCCGACATCGGCGCCCAGTGTGGTGCTGTCCGTCGCGTGGTCACTGAGAGAGTGAGCGGGCTGGCATCCATGAGGGTTCGCGAAGTCACGGTGACGGTCGAGCAGCTGCATTTGGCAGGCGCGCGAGGCGAGGTCCCGAGGAGGACGAGGTGAGCGAACAGGAGCCGGAGTCGGCCACCCAGCGTGTGACGACCAGCGAAACCGAGCAGCCCCGTTCCACTACGGCAGGCACGCCCGAACCGGGCGTAGCGTCGGTCGGCGGGCCGCACGTGCGCCGGTTCTGGTCCGCACGGCGCGTGCCTGCCGCGATAGTGGCCCTGCTCGCCGCCGCGGGCACTGGCCTCCTCCTGTACGACGTGGTCGCTGTCCGAGCCGGCCGGTCCGCAATGAGCTGGCGGCGCAGTCTTGCCGACGAACTGGCGACGCGGCCCCTCGACAACGGCTGGATGATCGGCGGCGCTGTGCTGGCGATGGCCGTCGGCTTGTGGCTGCTGTTCCTCGCGGTGACCCCCGGGCTGCGTCGGTTGCTGCCGATGCAGCCCCCCGCCGATGCGCGGGGCGCCGACATCCGCGCTGGGCTCGACCGCTCCGCTGCCGCGCTCGTGCTACGCGACCGGGCCATGGAGGTACCGGGCGTCCAGTCGGCCCGGATCGGCGTGGGCCGCCGCAAGGTCAGGGCAAGGGTGCAGTCCCACTTCCGCGATCTCGAAGAGGTCCGGGGCGACCTGGAGGAGACACTGGCGAACGCCGTATTGCAACTTGGGCTCGCCCGGCCACCAGCCTTGTCCGTTGACGTCCGACGCCCGAAGAAGGGGTGACATCACATGTACAGAACGGTCAACCGGGCTCTGCTGGGGCTGATCGGGGCCGGCCTGCTTGCGCTGGGCGCTGCGGTGTTGCTCGGCGGACTCGACCTCCAGCGACGGTGGGGCTTCGAAGTGCCGAGCTGGTGGCCTTTCCGGGGGCCCGACGATGTGGTGCTCGGGGATGAGGGGCGGACTCGGTTCCGGGACGACTGGTGGTGGTGGCCCGTCGTCATAGCCATCCTTGTCGTGCTGCTGATCCTCCTGTTGTGGTGGCTGCTGGCCCAACTGCGCAGACACCGCGTTGCTACGGTCCTCGTCGACAGCGGCGACGGGGAAGGAGCACGAGTACAGGGAAGGGCACTGGAGTCCGTCCTGACTGCCGACGCAGAAGCCGTGGACGGCATCGCGCAGGCACACGTACGGCTGACGGGCCGACCCACGGCTCCTCTGGCGCGAGTAGGTCTACAGCTCGAAGCGCATGCTGCACCGGCGAACGCCTTGGAGCAGCTGAGCCGGGAGACGCTGCGCCACGCCCGAGAATCCGCCGGCTTGGGCAGTCTCCGGGCCATGGCCCAACTCCGCGCGGTCCGTCACCGGGCCCGCCGGGTGACATGACAACCCTCCCATCGCCGGAGTCGTACGGGGGTCATCATTTCCTGCCCACCACCATTCACAGACGGTCGACGGGTGCGGGACCAACGACGAGACCCTTGGCCCGTGCACTGCTCGCGATATGCGTCACCGAATGGAGACTTCCAGTCTGTAGCGGCGCGGTGGCAATCCGGAATTGCGGCCTGGCCGGTTGGGGTTGCTCCTGCGGGGCGCTGCGGGTTCACTGCCCTCGCTCCGATCAAGGTCCACATCTATCAACACAGTTGCATTGTCCTGGGTTCTCTGGAACGGCAGGCGACTCCCCCTGGTTTGCTGCGGATGATTAGGGGAAGCCGGTGAGTATCAGGACGACGAATAAGGTGAAATGAGATGAGTGCGAACAAAAAGATTAAGGCCAAGGCAGAGCAGGTCAAAGGGAAGACCAAGGAAGGTGTAGGGCGCGCCCTTGGAAATGAAGAGATGACGATCAAGGGGCACGCCGAGAAATCCAAGGGAGATCTGCGCGAGGCCAAGGAGAAGGCGAAGGGCAGTGCACGCAAGGTGAAGGACGCTCTTGAGCCGTAGTCCTGAAGGTCGGCGCCGTCAGCCTCATGATCACTCTGCGTGCAGTGCCCGGGAGCACGGTGAACCACAGTGCAGCACCTCGGGAGCCTGAAGCGTCGGCGTTGACCCGCACGAGCGGGGCGCGTGCGGCCAGGGCATGAGTGTCCGGGCGGGGCGGTGTCGACCTTGTACTGGAGTTGACCGGGAGGGCCGAACGACGCCACAGGCTTCTGCCGGCCCGCGCGGTGGTCTGCTTCGTCCTGGCTCTGTGCTTGTTCAGCAGCTCCGACAGCGCCGGGCTGCCGGGATACCGGGTGGTCCTGCGGACCCTCACCGAGAAATTGCGGCACCTGCCGGGCGGGATCGTCCAGCGCCTGCCCACCAGTTCGGCCCTCACCAGAGCCCGCCAGCGCCTGGGAGACAAGCCGTTCCAGGCGCTCTTCGAACGCCGGTGCGGCACCCGGGCGACACCCACGACCCCGGGAGCGTGAGTCCGGACCGTACGAGGCTCGGCGAGCTCATGGACCGGGCGGCGGCACAGATGGCCACCGTGGACGCCCTCCACGCGGACGCCGGGGCCCTCACCCACCAGACACCGGGGGAGGGGCGCACCCTGGTCCGCGTGCACGCCTCATAGGGCCTGGTTCCGATCAACGGCATGGGGAGTTGCCTGCGGCCCGCTTCTCGCAGGGGCGTTCCGCAGAGACCGCACCTCTCGGGGTCAGGCAGTGGTCCGCCGCCGGCGTCGGTCATGTCGCGCCTTCGGAAAGAAGACGGGTGCTCCCGGTCAGTTCCAGCAGGCGTATCACCTGCCGGCTGGCCGCAGTGATGGTCATGGAACGGTGCTTGCGCCGGGTTCGGCGGCGGGCCCACAGGAGCACGTCCAGCCCGGAGCAGTCGCAGAAGGTGACTGCGGACAGATCGAGGGCGATCCTGTCCCCGTCCCCACAGGCAGCCATGGCCCTTATGAGCACCTGCCGCAGGTACTCGGCGCTGTCCAGGTCGATCTCACCGCCGACACCGACGGCCACGCCGCCCGCGAAGGGCGTCACGGACGCAATCGCGCGGACGCTGTCCGCCCCCTGTGGCAGGGACGCGGGCCGGACACGCTCTGGGGCGGGAGGCATGAGCCCTCCAGGACCGGTTGGGATGCATGGGCAGAATTCTCCGCACCCCCCTCATGCGTCAATAATTACACGAAAATCACCTCATGCAATCGCATGTCTCCGTAAATGGTCGCAAGATGGCACCTATGGGAGAAGTCGCCGGTCATCGCTCAGAGTGGACGTTCCTCACCAGCCACGCCCGCGTCCTGCTCGCGATCTCCCGCGACTCGGGCGTACGGCTCCGCGACGTCGCCCTCACCTGCGGCCTGACGGAACGCACCGTGCAGGCGATCGTCGCCGACCTCGAAGAGGCCGGATACATCACCCGCTCCCGCGCCGGCCGCCGCAACCGCTACTCCATCGTCCCCGGCTCTCTCTTCCGCCACCCCGCCGAAGCCGGCCACGAGATCGCGGGCCTCCTCGAACTCCTCGCCGAGCCGCACGGCGCCGCGAAAGGCAGCCGCTGAGGCGCACCAGCTCCCACAAACGCCGGCCGCCCTGGCGGATCGGGCACGGGACGCGTTGTGCGTCAGCCCCCGGCGGCCGACAGCGGTCGCACCTTATGTGGCAGGGGGTCAGGATGAGGTCAGCGTCACCGTGAAGGCGCCGCGCACGGCAGCAGTTCCTGCCGCGGACTCCGGTTCCGCTGCCAACAGGGCGCCAGTACTGGCGGGCGCCAGACGGCCGGCGGTAGCATCCGCCAGCGCCGGTGGTGCTCCCTTGGGGACCAGTTGGGGACCACACGGTGTGCGCGATGCTGCCCAGTCTGCCTAGATGGGCACGGCCTGTGTCCGGGAAATCTGCCATTTGTCCTGACAATCCCGGTGGCCCGCACTCCTGGGGGTCAAGGGGTCGCAGGTTCAAATCCTGTCGTCCCGACAGTGATGTCGCACTTCAGGGGCCGTTTTCGAACGGCCCCTGAAGCGTTTCCGGGAGCACGCCGGGAGCCCTCTTCCGCTACACCGGCATGCTGGTGGGCTGGTGCGCGACCGCCCTGAACCCGATGTTGACAGGCATCCGCCACAGCGACGGCCATAAAGGCTTTGTCGTGCTGCCCGGACGGTGGATCGTCGACCGGGCCTTCGCCTGGCTCACCCGCGACTACGAGCGGCTGCCCGCGTCGTCGGTGGTCATGACCCGCCGTCTCGGCCGTCGCAGCAGGCGAACCGGCCCGGCGCCGGCTCGTGCGCCCATCCCCGCGCGACGAGCCGCTTGAGCTTGACCCGCACGCCCTCAATCTTCGCCGGTACTGCCTCCAGCCCCAACACAGAAGTGATCTCACGGCAGTTCAGCGGTTCTCCGTCGGTGGTGCGGCGTTCGGTCAGTAGGCCCATGACCTGCTGATACTCCGGCGCCAGCACCTCGGCCGACAGCCCCTGTCGCCAGAGGGGAACCAGCGACCCGGGCATCGCCGCCGGCGGCGCCGGGGCCTCGTTCCCGTCCGGCGCCTTCCCCGCCTCACCGTCCTGGCCTGCGTTTCGCCCCCGTCCCGCACCTCGCTGACCCGCCTGCGGGCGATCAGCCACTCCGCACTTTCGCCGGCCACCAGGCCTATGGGTCTTCTCACAATTCGGGTCGAAACGGGTTCGCAGTGACGGGGGCCACTTCATCTGGCGCACATTTTGTCTACCTTCGCCAAGTAGTTCCCCTTTGTCGACCCATTGCCGAGGCCTGCCTGACTATGTCCTACCCGCGTTCCATACCACATGCGAAGACCTCAGCCAGGCGCCGTGGCAGCCGCGCCGGCGCCTGCGCCGGTGTGCTCCTGGCCTCGGTGACGACCCTCTTCTCCCTCGGTGCGCTGCACGCGGCACCCGCGGTCGCCGCGTCCGCGCCGTCGGAGCAGACCCATGCCACGGCCGGCGTCCACGCCGCGGTGCAGCCCCAGAGCCAGGCGCGCGTGACAGCGGCGGTGCTCAGCCTCGACGGCGGGAGCCGGAAGCCCTTGCTGTACGGCGAGGACGCCCTGTACGACACCGCCAGCATCGTCAAGGTCGACATTCTCGCGGCGCTTCTGCTGCAGGCTCAGGACGCGGGCCGGCATCTCACCGCCCAGGAACGCGCGCTGGCCGAACCGATGATCCGGAACAGTGACAACGCGGCGGCGAACGCCCTGTGGCGCGAGATCGGCCGGGCACCGGGCCTGGACGCGGCCAACAAGCGCCTGGGACTGACCTCGACCAAGGGCGGCCCCGGCACGAAGTGGGGGCTGACGCGGACGACGGCGAGTGACCAGATCAGGCTCCTGCTCTCCGTGTTCGACAGCGCTGCGACGTCGAAGACCGGCTCCCCTCTGAACAAGGAATCCCGGGCCTACATCCAGACCCTGATGAGCCGTATCGCGAGCGACCAGGCGTGGGGTGTCTCGGCGGCCTCCGGCGCCGAGTACGCGTTGAAGAACGGCTGGCTGCAGCGCACCACCTCCGGGCTCTGGGACGTCAACAGCGTCGGCCGGGTCACGGTGGACGGACACCGCTACCTCGTCGCCGTGCTGTCGGACGGCAGCGCGTCGATGAGCGACGGCATCTCACTGGTGGAGCGGGCGGCCCGGCAGGCCGTGACCGCGACCGCCCGGACCTGACGAGCCGAAGCGCTCTCGCCTGCCTGCGGGCGTCACGCCTGCCTCGGTCGCCAACTGGCTGCTCATCGCCTTCCTGCTCAAGGTCAGCGACACCGCCCGCCGCCCCGTGCCCACCCCGGCCGTGGACCTGGACGCCCGGCTGGCTCGTAGCGGACCGGGCCGATCAGCTGCCGGCGCAGCACCGCGTTCTCGTGCCGCAACACGAGCAGCTCCGCATCCTTCACCGCAGTGCTGCGAAGGAGCACCGACGGCAGGGAGAGCAACTTCCGGGCCACCTTGTACAGAAGGGACAAGATCACTCGGACATGTGCCCAGCCGACGAACCCTCACCGACCCACCAGGAACGATGACTTTTCGAGCGGCACACCCGCACAGGTGACCGCCCCGTCGCATCTCGCCACCTTTGAGCGCGCGACCAGATTCTCGGAGAGATGGTGCATTGTGGTCGGGTGATACGCCGCCAGGGACGATCCGATGCGGAATGCGAGTTCATCCTTCCGCCACTGCCCGACTCATCGCGTGGTCGCAAGCGGCCGCGATCGGCGGTGTGCCGGGTCGGCCAGGCTCTCCACCAGGCCGTGCCGGGCGGCGTGGTTCACCATTTTTCGGCAAGGGCACGGCCAGCTCGGCGGGTGGCAGTTCTGTCTCACTCCGGGTGAGAGCAGCCGCGACGGCCTCCTTGGCGTCGGGCACGGGTGTCGGTCATCGCCTGGGCCCATGTCTGCCGGATCCTGTCCGTTTCCACGATGGCGATCAGCGCCTCAGGTTCTGCTCACAGGCCGGGTGCCTGGGCGCCGTTCAGGTTCCAGAAGGCGGCGGTGTACCAGATCAGGGCGATCGCGGTGACGAGGGTACCGCCAGCCAGGGGGAGTGCCCAGCCGGGCCAGCGGCGATGCCGGACCACGATGACCTTGGCGACGAAGGCCCCGTAGAGGAAGCAGCCGGTGAGCGAATGCAGTGCCACGCGGGTGTCGGTCAGTTGGACGCCGTAGGCGGTGATGCAGTGCCGAGCGATGGGCAGGGAGAGGAGGAAGGCGGTCAGGCCGATGAGGCGGTGCGTAGTGTGGACCCCGTGCGGTGCGGCTCGCAGTGCGGGCAGGCGGCCGTACATCCACAGGGCGAGAAGTAGCTGAATCAGCGCCAGGCCCAGCAGCGCGGTGCCCAGTTGGGCTTTCAGCCGTTTTGCGTCGGTGCCGCGGTTTCCGAAGAGGCTGGTCTCGTAGTTAGGGGTGTGCACGCGGCCGTACCAGTAGAGGCCGACCACCACCGCCACGGGCAGGAGAATCCACAGGATGCCGTAGAGCCGTCGGTGGTTGGCGGGGTGAGCGAGGTCCTGCTCGCCGCCGTCGTTGGAGTCGTGTGTGTGCTCGGTCACGGGGTCACCTCCACGGTGGCGGTCGTGAACGGGTGGATGGTGCAGTAGTAGGGGTAGGTGCCGGGTGCGGTGAACGTGTAGCTGTAGGTGTCGTTGGTGGTGAGGGCTCCCGACCGCAGTGGCCCGCCCGTTCCTTGCTTGCTGGTGACGGTGTGAGCGTCGGGGTCGGTGTTGCTCCAGGTCACCTTCGTGCCCGCCTTGACCGTCAGTGTGGCCGGGGAGAACGCAAAGGCCGAGGCCGCGGCCACTCTTCGAGCGTGGCAGGAGCCGGCTGTACCCGATAGGGCGGGCAGAGCCGGCTCCTGGTCATCGTCATGCGGCGGGTTGACGCCGCGGGTGCCGGCGGGTCAGAGGCGGCGTGCCACGAAATCGGCTACCTGTGTGCCGAGTTGTTGGCCCGCGCCGTTGTCGAGGGAGGTGTGCTGGCCGGTCCAGATTCGGCTGAGCCACGCTTCGGTGGCGGCGTCCTGGAAGCCGGTGAAGGTTCGGGTGACGCCCTTCGACGTCACCGCGAGAGGGTGCCGCGCACCGTAGAACCCGGCGAGCGTCGTTGCCGCCGCCTGGCTGAGGGCGCCGTGAGCGCCGGGGTAGGACGGATCCGGGGCGGTCGGCAGCAGGGGGGTCCAGTGGGGATCGCCGACGATGCCCGGGTTGTAGTGCGTACCACCGAGCCGTATGGCGGTCACGGGCCGCCATACCCGGTAGGCGTACTTGGCGTCGTACATCGCGATCGCGGTGTCGGCGAGGGACAGGTCGAGCCTGGCGAAGACTTTCACTGCCTTCTCCAGGCTTGCGTTCTCGGCGGTGACCAGGTCCTGCGCGACCTGGTTCCAGACGTTCCAGACGGGCGCTGCCGCCCAGAACTTCCCGGCCGCGGTCTGATCGGCGGTGCGGGTGGTACTGGTCTTGCTCCCCAGGCTCTTGACCTCGTTCAAGGCGGTGGCGTACGCGGCGGTGCTCACGGCCGGCGGCGCTGCCGGCCGGAACTGGCTTGCGCTGTTCAGCACGAACGGTTTGACCGAGCCCCAGTTGGTGAACACCGGTGTGGGGAAGTCGGGTGGCGTGGGCCGGTAGTCACCGGCCTTGGTGCCGGGGGTGAACCGCGGCGGCCTGGCCGCGGATCCGTCATGGGACCGCAGGCTGATCAGTCGGCGGGCGACCGCGGCTCCCACGCGTATGCCCGCCTGCTTGCCGGTGCCGTTGGGAATCGCGGACAGCCGGCTGTTCAGCCGCCGGTCCACGCTTGCGCGCTTGGCCGGGTACAGCGCGACCAGCACATCGTGGGCCGCCTGGTTCGCCGCGGCATCGGAACGGGCCCCTCGCGGCGCCGACACCGAGACCAGGTAGGCCGGTTCGGCCCGGGTGATCGATGCCACCGCGTCGTACTCGGCGGCCTGGAGGAGCGCGAAGCTGCGCGTCGGATGGACGGTGGAGGGTTGGGCCTTCGGATCGCTCAGGATGGTGATGAGCTCGCGGTTCCACTCCACGACCGACATCCCGGACCCCGGGGTGGCGGCGAGCAGGGTCGGCGAGTGAGCGGCGGTGGCGGCGGTGGACCCGAAGGCCGGGCCGGTGAGTGCGGCTGCCAGCGTGGTTCCGATCAGTACGGCGAGTGTCTTCTGCTTTCCACCCATGTTCTGTCGCTCCTTTTCGCTGGTGGCGGGCTGTGGCAACCGGTGGTCGTACACGTCGACCACTTGGGCCACTGCGGACCGGTCGGTCAGCGGACACCATGGATCGAGCGGGGAGTCCGCAGCGCGTGCCGCAAAGGAGTACTTCTGCTCCGGAGTTCGACGGGGATTACGAAGCCAGGTCCCGTCTGCCTGATTCCTGTGCTGGGGCGGGTCGCTTGGCGAATCGTGACTGGATTCACCGGGATACCGGCCCATGAGGCGACACGGGTCACCCACACCAAAGTGTCGGAGGGGTGACCGGGCGCGAATGGTCCTGCAACCTGATCACCTCTTTGCGTCATCAGGGTCGCTCGCCAGACTAAGCCTGCGGGCACCCGATCCATGCCGCAACTCCGGCCTTGCCGTCATCGGCCTGCCGTCGGGTGCGGCGGTGCCGGGTGGGGCCTGCCTTCGCGCGCTGGACAGCTCTCCTACGGGAAGTCCCCATGGCTGGCCGAGGGGCATCACCGCTCCCGACCCATCCAAATGAGGTCATCCCGCTTGACCCCCTTTGCGTCCCAGACAAAGCCCCTTGTCCGGCCGGTACTTCGTCCGGTATCTATCGCTGCGCGCGCCGTGTCGCGAAGTCCTGAACGTCGCATCTCGTCACCGCAGGTCAGCGGCCTACGCGCGTGTCCCGGTGGGGGAGTACACCTGGTGGCTGCGACCCCGTGACTGCGCCGAGTGGATCTTGGCGGCCGTTGGGCTCCGGTCGACGCTTCGCGGATCGGGGCTCTGCTCGGTGTGGGGGTTCAGGTCGGACGACCGACGCGCACCATACGCACACGCCGGTGATGCGAGGGGAACTGCCGCTGCCACAGCCGACGGCGACACTCGAGGCAGCCTAGCCCCGGCGACGTGGGCGGCGTCCAGGACGGCGTGGTGACGTCGAACAGGCCGGCGTGGTCGAGTCGGTGCGGCACTGCCTCATGCAGCCGCCCCACATGCCGGCCCTGGACCAGATCATGAACCCGTGGTGAGCCGTCGGTTTTCACCTGGTTCCGGCGAGGATGCCCCGGCGTTCACGCCGGGGTGGGGGTACCTCCCGCTTGCGGGGGAGAATCGCCTCCCGTGGTCGCGACGCGGAGCGTCGCCGCATCCGCCGGACTGGATGATTAATCCGCCTGCCGCCAATCGATCAACTACTGACGCGGTAAAGTTTTCCCAAGCCGAAGAAGATCGTCGGCATGACTTCCCACTCCCGATATGCTTTCCGGTCGAAGCGTGCCGCAGCGGTCGCGGCAGCTGCGACGGCCGTTTTGTCCCTCGTTCTCGTCCCGACCGGCCACGCCGCAGCCGCTGACGCATCCCTTCCGCTGGGCGATGCCAATCTGGAAGAGACTCGCAGCAGCCAGACCTTGGCCGACGGTGTGACACTGACCCGCATCGTCCGTGGGACCGAGCCCGCTCAGGCCGACCAGATCAACACCACGACGCGCGGCCCGTGGGTGGTCAACGTACTGACGATCGACCCCCACAAGACCCGTGGGCACCTGGAGGCCACCTACGGGCCGGACCTGGCCAAGACCGAGAAGACCACCGACCTCGTCCGCTCCTCCGGCGCCCTGGCCGGGGTCAACGCCTCCTTCTTCACCTTCACCGCCAGCGCGCAGTACCCCGGCGACCCGGTGGGCCTTGGCCTGTACGGCGGGAATCTCCTCAGCGAACCCACCCGCGGCCGCGACGAGGTCGACTTCGTCGTGGACGCCAACAGCAACCGGGTCCTGATGGGCCAGCTGAGCTGGTCCGGTAGCGTGCAGAACCGGCAGACCGAGGCCACGTTGCCGCTGGAGTACATCAACCACCCGCCGGTGGTTCCGGGCGCTTGCGCCGGCCTCACCGACCAGACCCTGTGCACCCTGCCCGGCGATGTGGTTCAGTTCACCCCCGAGTTCGCCGGCGCCACCCCGTCCGGAGCCGGCGTGGAGGTCGTCCTCGACCGGCACGGCTGCGTGGTGCGTACCTCGACGACTCGTGGCACGGAGCTGGCGGACGGCCAGACTTCCTTGCAGGCGACGGGCCGGGACGCGGCGTCCCTCCTGCAGGTCGCAGGACAGGGATGCCTCAAGGTGACCTCCACCCTGGTCAACGAGCAGGGTGAGGAACTTCCCGCGCGTAAGGGGCTGTTCGGTGTGAGCGGCCGCTTCCGGCTCACGGCGGACGGACAGATCGTGGTAAAGCCCGGTGCGGACAACTCGCGCAACCCCCGCACCATCGCCGGCACGACGCGAGACGGACAGATCATGCTCGCGACGATCGACGGTCGCATGACCACCAGCGTCGGCACCACCATGGACGAGACCGCTGCTGTCGCTCAGGCGCTGGGCATGCACGACGCGGTCAACCTCGACGGCGGCGGCTCCAGCACCATGTCGGTCGAGGGCGCACTGGTCAACCAGCCGAGCGGAAAGACCGAGCGGGCCGTCGGCGACGCCCTTGTCTTCATGGACACCCCATACCGCGGCGGCAAGGGCTGACGCTGCCACCACAGTGGCGACTGGCCCGGGCCAAGGGGCCCGGGCCCTCGGGGTCGGTGAGCCAGTCGCGGATCGCCGGCGCGTCCTGCGCCAGGTCGAACGGGCGCAGCACCACCAGCTCGCCGGTCAGTGTGGGTTTGACGGAGAAGTCGGTGTGCTGATGATCATCCATGCCGCGATTCTGGGCAGGGCTCAGCGGCCGGGCAATCGGTTTTCACCGTGACCGGGGCGGGACGGGGCGCGTTGCGGGTGCACCGGGCACAGGGGCCGCTGGCAACCTGGTTCGGGGATCAGGGGGAGAGGGCGGCTCCTGGGCCGCAGCGAAGGGCTCGACGCGTCTGGACCGCCCGGGCGCGGGCGCACGAGGTGGGCCCGGATTCGCAGACCTCGATTCTCGGGTGCGGATACGACTGACCTTCATACGGCACAGGCCGCCGCCAGGCGTGCCGAGAACTCCGAGGCGGACCACTGCGGCCGCTCGGCGGCCGGCCGCATCGCCGCCGACAGCACGGCGGCGAGCTCCCGGCCGGCCCCGTGCTGGGCGAGCACCGGCCCGACCCGTTCATGGGCCCGGCTGTAGGGCGGATCTTCGCCCGTCAGCAGCCAGTGCGCCACACCCGCGAGGGAGTAGAGGTCGGCCGCCGGCAGACGATGGGCGTTGCCGGTCCGGATCTCCGGGGCCACATAGGGAGAGGGGTCCCGGGAGAAGAGCCGCGAGACGGAGGCCGTCGTGGCATCGGGCACGCGCATCCATTCGAGCATCGACACCTTGTAGTACGGACCGCTGGGCGCGCCCGGCGGCGGTGTGCACCGGTAGGCGGAGTCCGGAGAGAGGTGCCGCAGCACCACACCTCCGGCGTGGAGCTCGGCGATGGCGGTGGCGAGTCCGGCGACGACGCGTACGGCCTCGGAGGTGGGCAGCGGGCTGGTGAGCGCTCGCAGTGGGTGGTCGTGCTCCCAGGCATAGGCGACCAGCAGATGCGGTTCGACCTCGGAGGTGTCCCTTGGTAGCTGCACCGGGCGGAAGACGCGGTCGCTGAGGCCGGGGCGGCCTGCCAGGACCCTTGCCACGTCGTGGGTTCGGGTGCTGAGCGCGGCGCGCAGGGCTGCGGCCTCGGCGGGCGGCAGGGTGGACATGTTCTCGCCGATGACCTTGAGGTAGTGAGGCCGGCCGAAGGCCTCCGCCTTGAACGCCTGCCAGCCGTTGCCCAGTGCGTGCAGGGACTCCAGTCTGAAGCCGCCCAGCATCGCGGGTGTTGCGATCTCGCCGACCAGCCGCCGAAGGCAGTCCTCGAACTCCGGCGGGCGCCCGTCGCTGCCGGGGGCGATCTCCCGTATGCGCTGGAGCAGGTCTTCGGGGCGCTGGGAGACGAGGGCTGCGGCAGCCTGCGTACCCGGGGCGGCGAGCTCGGGCACCCGGGGGACGACCAGCAGACAGGCTGTCCGCCCGGGCCATCCGATCTGCTGTCGCAGAGCCGGGGCAAGCTGACGGAGCAGGGGCAACGGTGACCGGGAGGTGTAGGCGCGCGTCACCCCGGCCGCGGGCTGCCAGGTGTCACTCTCGGGGTCGAGCCCGTCGGGCAGCCGCCAGTTCTTGCACTCGACAGCGATCAGTACATCGCCACGCAGAACGACGCAGTCGACGTCCGTGTCCCGGCCCCGGCGATGGGCGCGTGCCGCGACGACCACGGCGTCGGCCGGGTCGAGACCTCTGGCGAGGGTGTGGGCGACCTCCCTCTCCTGCTCCGTCCGGTGCGGCCCCAGCTGGTACAGCCGAGCCCCGGGAGCGGCGGATGAACCGGTGGCCGCTGTCTGCGACGGCGGACGCGGGCCGGGGGAGGAGGGCTGCGGGGATGTGGGGCGAACGGTGGTGCTGACCGCGGGGACGGAATCCAGGGCCGTCAGCAACTCGGACGCGGAGGGGCGCAGCCCCTGCTGACCGAGCGAGCGTTCCAGGGCGCGGATCCACGCATCGGGTACGTCCGAGGGGAGCCGGCCGATCTCTGCCAGCGGGTGGTCGCCCGCCGCACGTCCTCGCAACAACGCAACCGTCACCGAGGCCCATGACCAGATGTCCGCGGCCTGCGGAACCGTGCGGACCTGCGCCCCGCGGATCTCCGGCGCGACATGGACGTCCCGCACCGCCGACCGCAGTAGTTCCGTGCCACCGGCCCGGTTGTCGATCCGGGCGTAGGCATAGCCGATCAGCGTGACCGTCCTGCCGTCCTCACGCGGAAACACCAGCTCGGGCCTGATCGACTGGTGCACGATGCGCCGGGCGTGCTGGTCGGCGATCGTGCGCAGCAGAGCGAGGGAGTGGCCCAGCGCTTCGGAGGTGCTCAGTCCGGCGTCCAGCCGGGCGGCCAGGTGGTTGCCTGGCGGCAATGGCAGGGGAACGACGATCCGGGTGCCGTTCTCCGTGGTGAAGGGGGCGAGGGTCGGGCCGGAGGCCGACTGGTGCACCACGTCGTACTCGCGGTGGGGACCGTATCGGCTGTCCGCGTTGTTGGGGCCCATGACCAGGGCCACCCGGCTGTCCTGTCCGGCGGGGTCGATGTGCCTGCCCTCGTGCACGACCCAGGTGTCCTGATAGCTGATCACACGACCGCAGCGGTATCCGTTGTCGGGCCAGGACTCGGGCAGCCGGCGGACCAGCCTGTTGCGGAGCCGGTCGGTCGTCTCCATCTGCCGGCCCGGCGCGATGCCCGCAAGGCAAGTGTCGAGCGCGCTCAACGGCACAAGCCGGTGCCCGAGGTCCAGCTCCACCGAAGCCACGTCCACGTCGTCGTGGTGGACCACCACGCCCTCGGTTCTGACTTTGCGGCCCAGCTTGGAGTACAGGACCGACTGCTTCTGCCGGATCCGGGCGAACGGATTGGGCACGGCGGTCCGCGTGGTGCCCAGTTCATGGTGCCAGTGGTACGCCGCGAAGTGGCCCAGCATTCGGCCGCCGACGGCCGGCAGGAGGTGCACGACCACCGCGACCCCCGGAAGGAGCACGATGGCGTCGTCCTCCGTCGGATAGGCGTAGGACGCCTGCTCACCGGCGGGTGAGTGGTACGGCAGTACGGTGCGGTCGGGCCTGGCGGGCAGCGCCGCGGACAGCCGGGCGGGCCAGTCGCGGCCGGCGGCGTGGCCACGTGCAGGCCCCGGGCGGGGACCGGGCACCGGGCGAGGGGTGGGTGCTGTCATGGTTGAGCGGCTCTCCTCAGTTCGGCTGCCAGTTCTGCCGCGTCCTGGAATCGGCGGGCCGGGGGTGCGAGCAGCGCCTTGCGCAGGGCGCCCGACAGGGCCAACGACGCGCAGCCTTCGATCTCGTAGATCTGGTCCTCCTTCTCCAGCGGCTCGTAGGAGCTGAGGGGCCTGCGTTCGGGGTGGACGAGCTCGAACAGTGTTGCGGCGAGGGAGTAGGCGTCATCCTCGGCGAGCGCGCCCCTCTCCCCCTCGATGTCGTAGAGCAACCCCTCCGCGGCGTACCGCTGGTCACCGGCGTGGTCGCGGAAGAGGGGGCTGACCTGGCCGTCGAGGCTGCCGCCGCCCCAGTCCAGCACCGTCACCCGGCTGTGGTCGGGTGCCAGGACGATGTTCTCGGGCTTGACATCGCCGTGGGTGAGACCGCCGGCGCGGTATACGCGGGCCACGATGTCCGCCGCCTCCGCGATCCAGGCCACCGCCTGCTGCCAGTGGTACTGCCGGCGGTCGTACCGTCGGGCGACCTCGGCCAGGGTGATGCCTTCCACCCAGTCGAAGACGAACCACTTTCCGTCCACCACCCCGCGCTCCTGGAGCAGTTGGGGCACCCCGCCGCTCACGCTCCTGCGGATTGCGTCAAACCGGTCCTCCAGGGCCTGGCACTTGAACGTGTCCCCGTCGGGGTTGAGCAGCTTGGCCACCGCGGTGCGGCCGTTCAGACTCACCTTCCGCACCGTGGCGAAGCCGTCGATCGTCTGCCGTCCCAGCTCCTCGCCCAGGACGAACCCCGCCTCCCGGAGCGCCTCGGCAGGATCCTTCACCTCCGCCGGTTCAAGGGCAGTGGCAGCCGGCCGCTCCGCCTCCCTCGCCCGCTGCTTGCGTTGCAGTCGGGCGTGCCGTTCCTTCAGCCACAGGTAGATCAGCATGTTCGACCAGACCCAGTCGCTGTGTCCGTCGCGCCGGATCAGACCGAGTTCCCTGATCCTGCCGAGGCCGCGGTCGACCTCCGGATCCGTCGCCATCTCCACCGCGTCGCCGTCGATGGTCGTCTCATCGGGACCGGTGGCGTTCTCCAGCAGGTGGGCGACGGCCTTCTCCACTCCCGGCTCGTTCTGCAGGTCGGCGATCGGCTTGATCACCTCGGGTCTCTCCACCAGCGCGACGGCAGCGGCCTCCACGTCCTCGGGGGTGATGACGGAGACCCGCCGGCCCTCCAGCAGCTTCACCAGCTCCTCGCCCATGCAATGGACGTGGTACGGGTAGCCACCCGTGTACTCGACCACACGCTCGACCACCGCCTGTTGCAGGAACACGCCGTCGTCGAATCCCCGCTGGAAGATCAACCGGGCCTGGTCGGGCTCCATGAAGCCCACCGGGAACTCCCTGATCTCATCGGTGAGGTTGCTCCGGTGGGGAAGGAGCCGAGCCTTCAGGCTCTCGAAGCTGCAGGAACCCAGCGTCAGCAGCAGGAGCGGTACGGCCGGGCTGCTTGCCATGGCCCGCAACTGGTCGCCCAGGTGGGCGATCGGCATTCCGGAGTCGGACACCCGGTCGAGAAGCGTCTGGAACTCGTCGACCATGAGCAGCAGGCGCCACTGATCCAGGCCCTCCATCCGCATGCCGGTCAGCCACTTGCGGAAGTCGTAGGCGGTGGCAGGCAGCGGGCCCGTGCTGTGCGTTCCCCTTGGCCAGGACCTCTGCAGCCCGTCGAGGACCTGCTCGGCGAGCCACTCCCAGAGGGGCGGGTGGCCGAGGTGGCTCCACTCCTCGCCGTTGATCTCCACGGCGAGCACGCCGGGCAGCGGCCACTCGGCCGGGTCCTCCGGAAGCGGGTGAACCGACAGCGAACGGGCCAGAGTGGTCTTGCCCACCTGCCGTGGCCCGTGCAGGAAGCGCACAGGAGCCGCCGGGCGGCCAGTGTAGTGGTTGCGCAAGAGGGCGAGTTCGGCCTCGCGGGGCACCCGGATCCGGTCATTGGCGGGGCTGCCGGCGGCGAAGGCGTGCCTGCCGAGTTCCCCGGGCCACGGCCGGTCCTCCACCGGATAGGAGATCCGCAGCATCTCCATCTCCACTCCGGGGCGGTAGACCCGGAACTCCAGCTCCGCCTGGTCGACCTCGAACAACTCGTCCACGCGGAAGACGACCTGGTGGCTCCGCCCGCGGCTCAGGCGCACCCGGGCGGGCGACGAACCGTTCCAGCCGATCTCGACCTGGCCCCCGTCCAGTTGCGGTTCCACCGTCAGCCGGACATGAACCGGTCCCGTCCCGTAGCGCCAGAGCTCCGCCCCGGTCACGGTGAACGGCTCCTCGACCCGAGGCGGCAGCAGCCGACGCCCGGACTCCTCCCAGAGCTGGTAGGTGACCACACTGACCCTCTGCACCGCGTCGCGCAGGACGGGATCGCCGACCCGTCGGCTCAGTTCCTGGGCCTGCTTCCGCAGCGCCATCAGCCGTTCGCGGCCCTCGTCGCTGTCGATGTCCTGTGCGAGCTGGTGGTACCAGACGTCCGCGAGCTGTTCGGTCGTCACCTCGTCGTCGCCGCCGGAGGCCAGGGAACGCACCGTCTCCACGATCCGGTCCAGCCGGTGTACCGCCTCCAGCGGCGCCTCGACCACATCGGCCGCTTCGAACGAGACCAGGTCCGCGGTCAGGTCCAGGAGCAGGCTTTCGGGCGCCACGTCGTCACCGCGGAGAATCTCCAGCTCCCGGGTACGCAGCGGCAGACCCAGATCCTGCTTCCCGGCCAGCGCCGCTCGGTGCAGAGCCGTGTCGCCGCTGCTGCGGGCGGCCTGGATCCACTCCTCCACCGCGGCGGCGAGACGCGGTCGGCCGGGCTTGGCCGCCAACTCCTGGGCCACCGCCCGGTATTCCAGCGTGGCCGCGGCACTCTCCCCGTCCTGCCACAGTGTCCTGGCCCAGTGCCACCGCGCATTGGGCGAGCTGCCCCGCCGTTGCTCGAGCACGGTGCGCAGCAGCTGCAGCCTGCGGTGCGACGGCGGATCCCGCCGGAGCTCCGTCGAACGTGCGTTCGCCACCTTGCCGAGGATGTTGCCCCTGAGCAGACCCGGGACCAGCAGGAGATGGTCCGGCCGGCGCTCCCGCAGTGCCGCCTGCACCACCTCGCCGACCGGCGGCAGTTGGCGCATGAAGCACTGGTGAGCCCCGTCGACCAGCGTGTCGTCGTCGGCTTCCTGACCGAGCAGCAGAGCCACGGCGGCGAACATCCGTCCGAGACCGGGTGGGCGGTCGGTGGCGACGGACAGCAGGGTGCGCGCGGCCGCTCCCGGGGCGCTCAGATGGTGGAGTTCGAAGCCGGCCTGTGCCAGAGGCAGTTCGGTCCGGCCGAGGGCGAGGTCCTCGGCGCGCATACGAGTGATCTCCGCGACAGCCGCGGCGCTGCCACCGGACGCATACGCCACCGCCGCCCGGAGCTGGATGAAGTGGCTGCTGAACGCGAACCCGCCCACCAACTGCCCGGCGAGTGTCTGCTCCCCGGTCATCAGCAGGGACAGGGCCAGATTGGCCGCCACCACCTCGTTGCGGGGGTGCCGGTCGTACGTGCCGCGCCAGGCGCGCGCCGCCTCCTGCCATCGACCTCCTTGAGCCGCCGCGAGCCCCTCGGCGAACGACGCCTGCGCATCGGTGGTCATCCGTTCGAGTTGCGCGGGGGCGATCGACCGGGGCGCCGGGCGGGCGAAGCGCTCCGCCTCGGCCGCCAGTCCGTCGATCAGGCGGCCGCACGCCCCGCGCATCGCATCGGTCCGCCGGCCGAAGTCGGGCGAACCGGGGACGCTGCCCGACAGGTCGGTCCGGAGGGCATCGGACCAGGTGCGGTTCTCCCATTCGATCGGTTTGACCCGTGCGGAGGCCTTGCCGGCCGGGCCTGCGGGGGCGGCGCGAACGCCCTGGTCCGGTGGGGGAGCCGTGGGGGCCGGTCCCGCGACGACGGCGGCGCTGTTCTCGGTGAGGAGGCTCCCGGGGGACGGCCGGCCCTCGGCCCGGAAGATCTCGTCCCGGCGGGCCCGGTCCTCGGGTGCCGGTGCCGTCCAGTTGCTGATCTGGGCCTCGTACTCCAGGGTGTCCGCCGCCTCGGACAGCAGTCCGAGGCCGGCGTAGGCGGCGGCGATGTTCCAGGCCGTCGAGGAGCCGGTCCAGAGCTGCTCGGCGTACCGTCGGTACAGCTCCAGGGCCTCTTCGGGACGGTCCGCGGCCACCAGGGCGCCCAAGGCGTGCGGATACGCGAGGACGTGGCCGGCGTCCAGTGCGGCGCACCAGGTGTCGGCCGCCGGGCCGTGACCGTGCAGTTGGTCCAGTTCGTGAGCCTGTTGAAGCAGCGAAGGTGAGCCGTCCGGGTTCGAGGGCAGCACGAGGGCCGTGAACCGCGGATTGAGCGGCACTGCCCGGCCGGGCTCGGGTTCCAGCGGTCTCGGGGGCAAGGGGGGCGAGGTGCGGGCAGCGAGTGCATCGGCTTCGTCGTTCAGCCCGCGGCGGCGCTGCAGTTGCATCAGTTGGTGCCAGATTCTCGGACGTTGGTTCGGCCGGCACCGCTCGGCGAAGTCGCCCAGCAGTTGGGCGGCGCCCACGTCGTCACCGGAGGCTTCGAGGGCCGCGGCGAGACGGCCCACCAGCTTGGCGTCCCCACTGGCGACGACCCGGTCGCCGAGTTCGCTCGGGGCTTCGCGGTCCGCCTGCTGGGCGATGCGGTCGATCAGCAGATCGAGGAGGGTCAGGCCGGCCCACGGGGCGGTGCGCTCCAGTTGCCGGGCCACCGAGAGGACGGACGACGGACCCTGTTCGTCGAGCAGCTGCCGGGCCGACCCCAGGAGAGCGGCCTTGTTCTGCGGGCCGCTCAGCGCGCGCTGGACGATGAGCTGCTCCGGTGCCACGAACCTGGATCTGGTGTCGGACACCGGAGGCATCGGGGGCCCCTGGGTACCGATCTTCCGATCCAGCTGGGCGAGCCAGTCGGCGGCCCCGCCCAGCCCGGCGACCCTCTGCCGCATGTCGAGGGCGACGTCCTGGCGCCCCGCCGCGACGGCCACCAGCCCGGTCTCGTAGTAGAGCCTCCAGTCCTCTTCTCCGAGAGCGCGCCGACGCGAGACCAGAGCGAGTGCGTCGTCGAGTCGCCGTTCCTCGCGCCAGATCTTCATCAGGAGCAGGCGGCCCGGAGTCCTGGGAGCCGCCTCGACGAGGGCGCGCAGCAGCCACTCCGCGTCGGACCGGTGGCCGGCCTCGTACATCCTCTTGGCCAGCGACTCGAAGGTCTGCGACGCCGTGAGGGCGATCCGAGCGGGCGGCGGAGGGCCGGTCCGGACGGCGGCGTACGGGGAGGAGGGAACCGGACGGCCCGCCGCGGCCAGCCGCTCGGCGGCCACGGACCACACGGCCTGCGGCGGCTGGTCGCCGCTGTCCAGCGCCTGCTCCAGCGTGCGGGCGGCGCCGTCCGGATCGCCGAGCAGATCGAGGGCGCACGCACGGTTCCACAGCAGCCAGCCGGTGGCGTCGGCGGGCAGCAGGCTGTCCGTCCAGCCCGCCGCGAGTTCGGCGTCACCGGCCCGGCATGCCCACCCGATGGCGCAGACCGCGGCGGCCTGCGCGGCGAGGCCGGTCGCGACGGCGGACCAGTCGGCGAAGGCGTGCGCAGCCTCCAGCGGACTCTCCGTCCTCATCAACGCGGCCTGCAACCCGTCCGGCAGGCTGACCGACGTCGGAGGAAGCAGGTCCTCATGGAGCAGGATCGGCGGCAGGACGTCGAGGCGGGGCGGTTGCCCCGGGCGCGGCGCGACCGGCCCGGACACCGCCGGGCGGGCGGACAGATCGTGCGTCAGCCGGCGGTCCAGCTGCACCAGGTGCTGGGCCGGTGCCCCCAAGGCCACCAGCCGGTCCCGTAGTTCACACGCCCTCGGCGCGTCGCCGCTCGCGACTGCGACCAGGGCGAGGTCGAAGTCCAGCATCCAGTCGGCGGCGCCGCGTGAGCGCACTCGCTCCACGAACTGCTCGGCGTCGGCCAGCCGGCGCTCCTCCCGGTAGATCTTCATCAGCAGCGAGCGCCCGGGCGCCGTCGGCGACACCTCCGTCAGTGTCTCCAGAAGCAGCTCGGCGTCGGCGGTGCGTCCGCTCAGCCGGAGCTGCTTCGCGGTGGCTTCGAATCGCTGTGCGGCGAAGGCGTCGATCCGAGCCTCCGGCGCCGGGCCCTGCCTGAGCGGCTCGCGGAACGGGGAGGGCCGCCCGGCGGCCCGGAAGAGGTCCACCACCGGCTGCAGGACCAGCTGGGGCGGACTGTCCCCCAGCCGGGCGACGGCCTCGAAGGCGGTGACGGCGCCGTCGATGTCACCGAGCGCGCCGCGCGCACATCCCTCGTTCCAGTACCGGGTCGCCGAACGGCCGGCCCGAGCTGCCAGACGCCCGTGCTGCTCCAGCGCGTGCTCCGGGCGCCCGTCGAGGACAGCCCACCCCATGGCACAGACCGCGGCGGCCTGCTGCACCGGACCCGAGCCCGTGGACGCCAGCGCTTCGAATGCCTCTGCCGCCTTCCGCGGATCGGTGACGCTGCGGAGCGCGGTGGACAGCAGCGGGTGCCATGTGTCCTCCAGCAACTCCGAGAGCAGGACGATCGGCGGGACCGCAGCCGGTCCTGAGCCATGTCGGGGGTAGGTCGCCTCGGCGGGCGTGCGCACCCCGAGTGTTACGCCGGCGGCGGTCTTCGGGGGAGCCAGCCGGGCCGCCGACTCCTCTGCCAAGGCCAGCAATTGCGCTGCGGCGTCCTCGTCGTCCGTCCGCTCGGCCGTATCGACGATCGATACGAGGCGGGCCAGACCGGAGCTCAACTCCTCGTCGCGTTCGACGCCCGCGGCCGGCTCGGCCAGCTCGGCCAGCTTGGCACGCAGCGCACTGGTCCGCTCCAGACGCTCGCCCCGCAGCACCAGTGGCCGGGCCAGGTCCAGAAGGGAGTCGACCTGCCCGGTCCACCCCTGCGCCACCTGGCCGCGGACCTCCTTCAGCAGCTCCAGCAGTTCAGGGCTTCTCCCGATATGACGTGCAATGCCGTCGAGGCGGCTGCGGAGCGATTTCAGGTACCGCTGAACCTCGGCCACCGCGCCGCCCTCGCGCCCGGTCTCTCCGAGCACCAGGGCAGGACGAAGGATCTGGTCCGTCTCGAGGGGGGACAGGTGCTCCTCGAGCAGATCCAGTACGGGAGCCGCGTCGAAAACGTCGGTGCCGTCGTCGGTGAGGTCCAGCAGGACCATGGGGAGGAGAATGCGGGCCGACTCGGGCAGCTGCGCGGTTTCACCGTCGCCGAGCTGCAACGCCGGTGGCGGCGGAGCCTCTTGTACGACATCGGCGAGCGCCACCACCTCTCGCATGCGGGCAGCGATGCGGGCGGCGGCATCCACCGCTTGCTGCCAGCGGAGCCCGCCCACGGCCAGGGATTTGGGCAGGGAGTTGTTGACCGACCTGACGGCGTCGGCCGGGGACCTGGTCAGCAGAAGGCAGGCGGACGGCCCCTCTTCGGATAATTCCTGCAGCGGGCGCAGAAACAACTCCTTGCCCAGCACGCGGTCTGCGGCCGCCGCGTCCCGGACCTCTCCGGCGAGCCTGCGTTCGGCCTCGCGCAGCAGCCTGCCCTGGGCGGCCCGGAGCGCCGGCCGCCCGCCTGCTGACACGACCGTCTGCAGGGCCGACTTCAACGAACGGGGCAGGGCTTCGTCTCCGAGGAAGCCGCCGGTGGCGAAGCGGCCGGTCCATGCGAAGTACCAGAAGTCGAGCAACGCCCCGATGCCGTTCCGGTCGTCGGCGGTGAAGGCGCGGGCCAGGGACTCCACGTGGCGTACGGCGAGGGATTCGTCCGGCGTGACGGCGTAGGCGTGGGAAAGCGCCTCTCTGGCCATGACCACTGCGACCGGCGCGGCGGCCGCCGCGAGACCGGGCTCCAGTGAGGCGTCGGTGGAGAGCGACGTCGCGTAGCGGTCGGCAGCCGATGCCCACTCGATGATCTCGCTCACCGTGCCCCCGTGCGAGTGAAGCGTAGGACTGACGAACGGTGCCTGGGGTCATGGCTTCCCGCATCTTGTGGCACCGCTGCGCCGACGGACAGCTGAGGCGCAGTCAGTCGAACCTACCAGCTCCTTCGTACCGCACACCCGGCGGGGCTGCCTCGGAGGTGCGCTCACGACGAGCGTGGATCGGGCGGGTCTGGACCATCGTACGGCTGCTCTCCGAGCGTGGCAGGAGTCGGCTGTACCCGGTCGCCGGGTAGAGCCGGCTCCTGGCCATCGTCATGCGGCGCGTTGACGCCGCGGGCGCGGACGGTCAGAGGTGGCGTGCCACGAAATCGGCCACGTGCCCGCCGAGTTGTTGGCCGGCGCGGCGGTCAACGTCGCCGAGGCGGCCGGACTGGCCGTGACAGCCTGTCGAGCGCAGGTAAGAACGGGACTTGTCCCGGCACAGCGCGGTGAAGCAGGAACCCGCCGAGACGGTCAACGGGTGGCGCGCACGGTGGCCGGGGTGAGGATCAGGGCAGGGACCGTACCGGCGCCCATCGCGTCGCTCGACGCGGCCTCACCGGCCGGCTGACCTTCACGGAACGCGACCGGGCCGTCCGGAACGCGCCGCCTCGCCGACACGGCCCGGGGCTCAGCCCCGGGCGGCCGTTCCGGGCCGTCCGGTCGCCCGCCGGTGCACTTCCCGTACGGCCTCCACCAGCACCGGGGCGTGCGGTGCGAGCACACTGTCGCGGTGCCATGCCAGCAGCAGCCGCATCCGCACGGACCCGCCGGCGATGGGCCGCACCGCGATGCCCTCGCCGCCCCTGTACGAGGCCTGGCAGGCGGAGACCGCGCGCCCGGCCGCGACCAGCTCCGTCCGCATGCCGGTCTGCTCCAGCCGGTAGCGCGCACGCGGGCGGAAGCCCGCGCGTTCGCACTCGTCCAGCAGATGCTCGGGCCAGCCGGTGCCGTCCGAAGGTGACAGCACCCAGTCCTCGTCGGCGAGATCCGCGAGCCTCACCTCCTCCTGGGCGGCCGCCGGGTGCCCGGCGGGCAGTGCCACATGGACGGGCTCCGTGGTCACCTCGGCGTACCGCACGACCGGCTGCGGGCGCAGCTCGAAGCCCGGGTAGTCGGCGAGCATCGCGCCGTCGAGCCGGCCGGTGGCGATACGGTCGAGCAGCCGCCCGGTGTAGTAGGCGACCTGGAGCTCGGTGCGGGCCCCGGGCAGCAGCGCCGCTATCCGCTCCATGACCTCCAGCGTCAGCGGACTCTCGTACGCGCCGAAGCGCACCACCGACTGCGGCCCGGCCTGCCCCGGGGCGCGGTCCAGCAGGTCGTCGATGTTGCGGAGAGCCGCGCGCGTACGCGACATCACGTACTCGCCGAACGGCGTCGGCCGCACCCCGTGCCGCCCCCGTGTGAACACCTCTCCGTCCAGGAACGCCTCGATACGACGGAGTTGGGAGCTCAACGCGGGCTGCGAGATGCCCAGCGCCGCGGCGGCCCGGGTGACGCTGCCGTGCTCGGCGATGGCGCTGAGCGCCCGGAGGTGTCGTATTTCGAGTTGCACGGATGCACCCTAACTTTCCATAACTCCTTGGTGTTATGACGGTTTGGGATTACTCGCGGGACACGTGGTGAGGCAAGGTCAGCCGAACACCCCGCGCCGCCCAGAGAAACAGGAGGCCAGAGTGCGCATGCGCACGATCCCCACCCTGCTGCTGTCCGCCGCCCTCACGGCGGGCGTCCTCGCCACCACCGTGGCGCCCGCCACCGCCGCGGACACGGCTGCCACCGCCGCGGCGTCCTTCGAGGACGAGCTGCGCGCGATACCCGGTGTGACCGTCACCGGCGTCACCGACAAGGGCGGCTTCCCGCTCTACTCGCTCACCATCACGCAGCCGATCGACCATGGCAAGCCCGAGCTCGGCACCTTCGAGCAGCGCTTCACCCTCTGGCACAAGTCGGCCGGCAAGCCCGTCGTCTTCTACACCGGCGGCTACGGCCTCTCCAGCTCCACCCGTGAGCCCACCGCGATCCTCGACGCCAACCAGCTCAGTGTCGAGCACCGCTTCTTCGGTCCCTCCCGGCCCGCCGACGTCGACTGGTCGAAGATGACCGTCTGGCAGGAGGCGAGCGACGAGCACGCCATCGTCGAGGCGATCCGCCCGCTGTACGACAAGAGCTCCAAGTGGCTCGGCACCGGTGGCAGCAAGGGCGGCATGACGCAGACCTATCACCGCCGCTACTACCCCGACGACCTCGACGCGGTCGTCGCCTACGTCGCTCCCAACGATGCCAACAACAGTGACGACAACGGCTATGAGCGGTTCTTCGAGACCGTCGGTACGAAGGAGTGCCGCGACGCGCTGAACGCGGTCCAGCGCGCGATGCTCGAACGCCGGGACACCCTGCTGCCCAAGTTCGAGGCGACGGCGAAGGAGAAGGGCTACACCTTCTCCAACACTCTCGGCACCACCGACCGTGCCTACGAGTTCGCCGTCCTGGACCAGGTCTGGAACTTCTGGCAGTCCGGCACCGCCGCCGACTGCCCGACCGTCCCCGACGCCGGGACCGTGTCCGACGACGACCTCTACAAGTGGTCGCTCGGCCATGGCCTGTCCGTCTACGAGGACAGCTCACTCGGCGCCAACGGCTCCGGCCCCTACTACCGGCAGGCCGCCGCTCAGCTGGGCTGGGCCGACCTGAAGTTCAAGCACCTCAAGGGCGTCCGCCACTATCCGGACATCTACCAGCCCAATTCGGTGCTGCCCGCCGACATGCGCACCGATTACAGCGGCAAAGCAATCTCCGACGTCGACAAGTGGGTGCGGACCGACTCCGAGCGCATGATGTTCGTCTACGGGCAGAACGACCCGTGGAGTGCCGAGCAGTTCGAGCCGAGCTCCCACGATTCGTACAAGTACGTCGTTCCCGGTTCCAACCACGGCGCCCGTATCTCCGCCCTGCCCGCCGACCAGCGGGACGAGGCAATCGCCACGCTCGAGCGCTGGGCCGGACAGTGAGAGTTCGTCCGCTGGACGTCCGACGTCCGTCGCAGGTAGGGAGTTGTTGTCGAAAGCGTGATCCTGATCAGTTTCAGGCAAGCCTGGTCAGCCCCCGCATCGCAAGGTTAGGCTCCACTCTGATCGCTCACGATCTGCTGTGATCACGTCTGACAACTTCGTGCCGCAGCCGGCCACCTACCCGTGGCCGGCTGCGGTGCGCCTGCCCCCTGGGAGGCGATGCGATGAAAGACATGGACTCGGTGTTCGCCGAGACCAATGAACTGCGGCAAGGCCTTGGAGAGCGGTCGTCGTACTGCGAGCCGGATCACCTGCAGCGTTTGGCGCGCCGGCTCGAGGGCTCCCGTCATCTGAGGGCGCAGCCCGTGGTCCAGGCGTTTCTCGAGGACATACGCTCCTTCACCCCCGGCAGCCGGCTCCAGGCCACCAAGGAGCACATCAACACCCGCCGGGACAACCACGTCTTCTCGCTGTTCAACGCCTCGTACTTTCCGCGGCTTTCGCTGGACTACCTCACCTACGAGACGCTGCCGACCGATCCGCACCTCGCCGAGCGGTACGCGAGCAACACGATGCCGGTCAACATCACCGGCCGGTCCGCCGGCTTCGGGTCCCGCGTCGTCGTGGCACTCTTCCCGGAGAACCACATCGACGGCCTTCAGGAGCCGGACGACCTCATCTTCTATTTCATCGACAAGTTCGTCGAGCGGCATCTCCGGACAACCCGGAAGATGATCAATTCGGTGATGGCTCCGGGCAGCTTCCCGCTCATCCAGAACGCGACGCACCGGCAGGTCGAGCAGGCATCGTCCTGGTGGGTGCGGTTGCACGAGTACCACCACCGGCAGGGCGACATGCCCATCCCCGACTTCCTCCCGGCCAAGAAGGCCAAGCCACTGGCCGGTCTGGAGGAGCTGCGGGTCGATGTCTCCGGCATCCTGGTGCTGCTGACGGACGACAAGCTGCCGCAGGAGGAGGCGCGCCGCGCCTATGAGTTCGTGCTGGCCGAGCGGTTGCTGCGGTACGCGGTCGAGGGCATCCCGCGACCCAATTACGATGCGGTGGCCTCGCAGCTGCTCTTCAATTATCTGGCTCGGCACGACGGCATCCGGATCGAGTCGGGGCTGATCCACCTGGGCCGGCGGATCGTCGAAATCCTGGCCGCGTTCCTCGCCGAGATCCAGGACATCGAGCGCAGGATCCACGAGGAGCCGGTGGAATCGGTCCAGAAGCGGCTTCTCGAATTCACCAATCTGTACACGGACTACGATCCCGTGGCCCGCGATTACCGCCACATCCCGTACTTCGCCGAGATCAAGGCGAAGCTGGGCGTTTAGTACACCACCCCCGTACTTTCCCTGGAGTGATCGTGACTGTTGCCGTAGAGCTTTCCCCCGCCGCCCGCAAAGAGCTCGACGAGCGCGTGGAGCTGGAGATCGACGAGGCGCTGCTGCGACGCGCGGACAACCCGTTCTTCGGCACCGCGAGGAACGCCGAGTCGGTGACCCCGCAAGCCGGGCTCACCATCGCGGTGTGGTGGCGGGCGATGACCAAGAGCTTCATGTTCACCACCCTCGCAGGCCTGGGCGTGACCGCGCGTGCCTTCGCGGCCCAGGACGCGCCCACGCGCGACCTGCTCAGTGCCTTCCAGACGGTGTACCGGGTGATCGGCGACGACCTGGACAACGCGGCCCCCGAGTTCCGCGAGGTGGCCCCGAGCGGCCCGGCCGGCATCCACTACGTCTGGTGGGAGGACACCATCCTCAACCCGCTGAAGGCGCACGTCGACGAGGACGGGCAGCGGGAGGCGCAGGTCATTCCGCCGGCCATCGGCGAGCTGCTGGACAACATGGACCGGCTGGCCACCTCGCCGCTGGGCGCGGCGGTGCAGCTGCGGGTGGTGGAGACCATCGCGCTGGACATCGCGGTGGGATTCCGGCGGATGTACGCCAAGGTGCTGACGGATGGCGGTGAGAAGGTCTTCACCGCGAACGAGCAGTTCGCCTGGATCGACTCCCACATCAAGGCGGAGACCAGCCACGCGGCCCAGGTCAGCGATGACGAGACCGGTATGACCACCCTGGTCGTGACCGAGGCGGAGGCGGCCGAGTTCGAGAACCTGGTCGCGGAGTACTCGAAGAGCTGGTCCGCCGCGCTCAACTGCTTCGCGGAGTGCCTGGCCGGCGCCGGGCCGACGGGCGCCTGAGCGAGAGCATGGAGATCCGTGATCTCTACGGCCTGACGGTCGCCCTGATCGGGCCGGCCGAGCTGGCCGACGAGCCGTGGACCCGGGCGCCGGAGCACATCGATGTGGTCCGGATGCCCGAGCCCCCGGCCGACTGCTGGGCCGGCCTCGCAAGCAGGGGATTCGTCCGCAAGCCGACCACGGTGACCTGGGCTGCCGAACTCAGGGCCGACGAGGCGGAGTTCATGGCCCGGCTGGAGCGCAGCGGCCGCAGGGACATCCGCAGGGCCCGGGGGCGGGCGAAGGAGGCCGATCTGCGCCAGGTGACCGAGGACCCGGTGTCCGAGGCCACACTCGACGCGTTCCTGAAGCTCTACGAGGAACGGGTCGGCGACATGCGCTTCGGGGTCCCCTTCGCCCTTCAGTACCGGGACGTCATCCTGCACGGGCCGGACAAGTTCTTCGGTGTGTTCGCCTTCGAGGGGGACGAACTGGTCGGGGGCACCCTGGTGCTGGAGCGCCCCGCGGACGACACGGCCGTGCTGCGCTTCTCGGCCGTCAGCGCGGAATGGCGCAAGGTCAGCCTGGCCCGTTGTCTCTACCCCGCGGCCATGGACATCGCCCGCGCCAAGGGCTACACGCGGGCGACGCTGGGGAACGAGCCCAATCTGCTGGGCCATCTCACCCGGCCAGGGCTGCTGGTCTTCAAGACCGACCTGGGATTCCGGGCCGTCCCCTCGCAGGACTTCGCCGACCCGCAGGACACCGACGAGGCGGATCTCGTCCTGAGCCTGGCCGCCTTGAACGACCCGACGCTGATCCTGGGCTACGCCGACCAGGCCGACCCGGCGGAGCGCCGTCTCGCGGGGTACCTTGTGTCCGAGGCGCCGGTGGACCCCGCGGTGTACGCGGCGCCGTTCCTGACCGCGATGCACCAGCAGCGCCCGGGGGGACGGGCCGGTCCGGGGTGACCGGCCACGCCGGGCGGACCGGAGTTCCGTCCTCGGAACGCAGGGCGGGCCGTCGGCCGACACGGAGTCGGCGGGGCCCGATCCGGCTTACGGGAGGTTGCCTACTCAGCCGTCTCCGCGATGCGTGCCTCGGCCCAGTCGAAGACGCCGCCGAGCACCTGCCGGTGCTGCTCCTTCCCCATCAGGTCGAGGAAGCCCGGAACGGGGTTCACCTCGAGGACCAGGTAACCGCTGTCATGCGGAAGGATGTCGAGACCGGCCAGGGTCAGGCCCATGGCGCGGGTGGCGCGCAGGGAGAGCTCGACGAGTTCGTCCGGTGCGTCGAGCCGCTCGAAGCTCGACCCCTCCATGGTCTTGCAGCGCCAGGAGCCGGCGGCCGGGAGCTTGAGGGTGTTCAGAGGTGTCGCGGTTCCCGCCACGGTGATCCGGTACTCGCCGCCCGCGGTCGAGTAATAGGGCTGGCAGACCAGGGTGGGGAACCGGGACAGCAGGTCCTCCACGATCGCCTTGTCCGCCGTGAGGTCGGCTATCCGCTCCACATCGTTGCCGCGGTAGCCGAAGGACGGCTTCAGGACGAGCGGCCCCCACTCCTGGTACGCGGCCTCGACATCGGCGAGCGTGACCGCCGACCGTATGGGCGGTACGGGGATTCCGGCCGCGGCCAGCCGCTGGGCCATCTGGAACTTGCTGTACCCGGTCACCCAGGCGTCCGCGGGGTCGAAGAGCCGCAGACCGGGGACGTTGCTGAGCATGCTCAGCCGCTCCACACGGTCCTGCCAGTCGTCGCCGTAGAGCTTGGAACGGTTGATGACCGCGTCGAAGGAAGCCGCCGGCTCGCCGCCGAGGCCGATCTCGACGCCATTCGTGCCCGAGCGATAGGTGATTTCTTCAAGAGTGAAGAAAGTCATCTCATGCCCGCGCTCGCGCCCGAATTCCATCAGGGCCGGGCCATCGGGGTCAATGCCGGAGTAGTCCCAGCCCAGCAAGCCGATCTTCACACTTCCCCCAAGGGTGCGGATGTATGCCGCACAGAGATCCGGATTTTCATGCAGCCTTGCCGGGAGCATCACCACTGTCAAGTGCGATGGCTCCTGGCGGACTTGAGGAGAACTTGTCGATGATGAGGCACTCTGTCGGATTTCATGCGGCATAAACCGGTGGAGCGTCGAATGCCTGAAGCGGAATACCGAGTTCAGGCCTACCGTGGCCACTCCTTCATCATCTAGGCTCGGCAGCCGGATTCGCTCTCGAGTGCGAAGGGTGTTGTCGTGGGGAAGTGGGAGACGCTCGTCCGGCCGGAGCCCGCACAGGCCGATCACTATCGGGCAGAAGGCTGGTGGCGGGAATCGACATTCCTCGACGATCTCGCTGAAGCCGCCCGCGCCAAGGGCGGTCATCCGGCGCTCATCGCCTACGAGGGGCGGGAATTGGCCCGTACCGTCTCCTACTCCGAACTTCACCGGTACGTCGAGCGATTCGCCGCCGCACTCGCCGAACTCGGTGTCACCCGGGGAGACGTGGTGGCTCTCTACCTGCCGAACCGCTGGGTGCTCACCCCGCTCTACCTCGCCTGTCACCGCCTCGGCGCGGTCGCCTCGCCCGTCATACCCGCGCTCGACGTCCGTGAACTGGCCTTCGTGCTGCAGGAGAGCAAGGCGAAGGTCTGCGTGACCGTCGACCGCTTCAACGACGCCGACTACGGCGCCCGCCTGGCCGAAGCGGTACCGGACTCCCTCGCCCACCGTGTGGTGATCGGTGATGCCGCGGCCACCGGCGCGGTCGACTTCGACGAGTTCTTCGTACGTACGCCCTGGGAGGAGCGCCGGCAGGTCGACCCGGCGGACCGGCTCGGCCCGGACGACCCGTCGCTGCTGCTCTACACCTCCGGCACCACCGGCCGGATGAAGGGTGTCGTGCACACCCAGAACACCCTGCACGCGGCGGTGCTCGCGGTCAGCGTGCCGCACGGGGTCACCGGCGACGACGTCATCTCCATCCCGAACTACACGACGCACATGGCGGGTCTGACCTACGCCTGCTACATGCCGCTGCTGCTGGGGGCCACCTGTGTCCTGCAGGAGGCGAACCGGGACATGGAGCTGTTCCTCGACGCCATCGCGAAGCATCGCATCACCTGGGCGTACGCCTCGCCCGTCTATCTCGTGGACATGCTCGCCGTACAGGCGAAGGAGCCGCGCGACACCTCCAGCGTGGTGCAGATCGTGTCCGGTTCCGCGCCGATCCAGCCGCAGCTCATCGCGCAGATGCGGGAGGTCTTCGACATCCCGGTCCGGGCCCTGTGGGGCATGACCGAGAACGGCGCGGTCACCGTCACCAGGCCGGACGACCCGGAAGGCTGGGCCGGCAACAGTGACGGCCGCTCGGAACCCTCCATGGAGATCCGCGTCGACGCCGAGCCGGGCGAGGTGGGACGGCTGCTGGTCCGCGGGGCCTCACAGTGCCTCGGCTACCTCGGCCAGCGCGACGTCTACCTGGCCTGCCTGGACGAGGACGGCTGGTTCGACACCGGCGACCTCGCCCGGGAGGACGGCCGTGGCGGCATCCGGATCACCGGCCGGCGGGCCGACCAGATCAACCGGTCCAGCGGTCAGAAGATCTCCACACTCGAGGTGGAATCCGTGCTGACCCGGCACCCCGGCATCAAGGACGTGGCACTCGTCGGCTACCCCGACCCTGCCGTCGTCGGCGCGGAACTGGTCTGCGCCGTGGTGGTGCCGGAAGGGGAGCCGATCACCCTCGAGGCGCTGCACGCCCATCTGGCCGAGGAGCGGATGGCCCAGGTGCTGTGGCCCGACCGGGTCCAGTTCGTATGGGAGCTTCCCAAGAACTCCCTGGGCAAGGTGCTGCGGCATCCGCTGCGCGAGCGTCTCGAGATCGAATACGCCGCACGCCGGTGACGGCGTCCCCGCAGTCCGCTGTCGGCGCCTCGGAGCGTGAGGAAGACAGGCAGCGGCGATCCGTCGCGCTCGCGGTCATCTCCGCGGCCCAGCTGATGTTTCTGCTCGACGCCACCATCGTCAATGTCGCGCTGCCCAGCATCCAGCGCTCGCTGCGGCTGAGCGGCTCGCACCTCGAGTGGGTCGTCGCCTCGTACTCGATCGCCTTCGGCGGCCTGCTGATGCTGGGCGGCCGCGCCGGCGACATCCTCGGCAGGCGACGGGTGTTCACCGCCGGAGTGGCGCTGTTCACCGCTGCCTCGCTGCTGGGCGGGTTCGCCGCGGAGCCCTGGCTGCTCACTGTCTGTCGCATCCTGCAGGGAGTGGGCGCCGCCGCGGCCTCGCCGGCCGCGCTGTCGCTCATTGCCGTGACCTTCCCCGAAGGCCCGGAGCGCAACCGGGCGGTCGGCTGGTACACGGCGACGGCCACCGCCGGCGGCGGTGTGGGCATCCTGGCGGGCGGACTGATCGCCGCCTATCTGTCCTGGCGCTGGGTGTTCTTCGTCAACGTCCCGATCGGACTGGTGGTCATCGCCGCCACCCGGCGCGTGATGCCCGAAACGCCCCGGCAGCGCGGGGCGTTCGACGCGGCCGGGGCGCTCACCGGCACACTGGCCGCGCTGCTGCTGGTGTACGGACTGATCGACGGCGCACAGGGCGGCGGCAACTGGTCGTCCTGGCGCGTGCTCGCCGCACTCGGTGCCGCCGCCGTTCTGGCGCCGGCGTTCGTGGTGCTCGAACGGCGCCACCCGCAACCCCTGGTGCCGCTGAGGCTGTTCGCCGACCGGACCCGCCTCGGTGTCTACGCCGTGCTGGCGCTCACCGGCACCGCCATGTTCGGCATCTTCTTCTTCCTCACTCTCTTCCTGCAGCAGGTCTGGGACTACAGCGCGCTGCACACCGCTCTCGTCTACATTCCGCTGACCTGCCTGCTGGTCCTGGGAGCGAAGACCAGCTCCTGGCTCTTCGCCCGGCTCGGCGCCCGGACGCTGGTCTGCGGCGGTCTGCTGACCGCGGCGGCCGGGATGCTGTGGCTCTCCCGGATCGGGGACTCGGCCGGCTACGCGACCGGAATGCTCGTGCCGACCGTGCTCACGTATGCCGGACTCGGCGTCACCGGCGTGCCGTTGACGCTCTCGGCCCTCGCGCGGGTCGCCGACGAGGACTCCGGTGCCGCCTCCGGCTTGTTCAGCATGGCCCGCCAGATAGGCGGCGCCACGGGGCTCGCCGTGCTCGGCACGGTCGTCTGGTCGGTGGTCGCCTCGGCGGCGCCCGGCACCCCCGCCTGGGAGGCGCTGTCCGAAGGCGCCTCCCAGGGATTCGTGGTGGCGGCCGCGATCACCGCGCTCGCTCTGCTGGTGGCGCTCGTCACCGTGCCCGGGAAGGAGCGGACAGTCATATGAACGACTTCCTCGTCATCGGGGGCGGCATCGCCGGCGCCGCCGCCGGTTACTTCCTCGGCCCGCGCGGCAGGGTGACCTTGCTGGAGGCCGAGCGGACTCCTGGCGTGCACTCGACCGGCCGGTCCGCGGCATTGTTCTCGGAGTACTACGGAAACGACTGTGTCCGATCCTTGACACGCGCCTCACGCGCCTTCTACGAGACACCGCCACCCGGTTTCGCGGTCGCCCCGCTGCTCACCCCGCGCGGGGTGCTCGCACTGGAGACCCCCGGCACGGCCGAGCTGTTCGAGGCCGCGAAGGAATCGGGAGCGCACGCCCCCCAGCCCGTCGCCGAACTGGACCGGGCGCAAGCACTGCGCCTGTGCCCGGTGCTGTGGCCCGGCACCTTCGGCCGTGTCCTGCACAGACCCGGTGCCTGCGACATCGATGTGGACGCGGCCCACCAGGGCTTCCTGCGCGGGCTGCGGTCCGCCGGCGGCACTGTGGTCACCGACGCCAGGGTCCTCGGACTGGAGCGGCGGCACGGCCGCTGGTACGCGGACACCACGGCGGGGGAGTTCAGCGCACGCGTCGTGGTGAACGCCGCCGGCGCCTGGGCGGACGAGATCGCCCGGCTGGCCGGCGTCCACCCGGCCGGACTGGTGCCGCGCCGCCGTACCGCGGCGCTCGCCAAACTGCCGCCC
The DNA here is from genome assembly GCF_039536205.1 of Streptomyces sannanensis. Taxonomy (GTDB): domain Bacteria; phylum Actinomycetota; class Actinomycetes; order Streptomycetales; family Streptomycetaceae; genus Streptomyces; species Streptomyces sannanensis. The sequence continues at coordinate 6,406,300 of NZ_BAAAYL010000001.1, forward strand.
GGAATCGACGCCACCACCTGGCCGATGATCTGCGACGTGGCGGGCACCTTCTACGCCAAGCCGGAGGCGGGCGGTCTCCTGCTCTCCCCGTTGGACGCCGAACCCGCCCCGCCGGGGGACGTACGGCCCGACGCTCTCGACATCGCCCTGGCCGTCGAGCGCCTGGAAGCGGTGACCACCCTGCGCATCCGGCACATCAGCCACGCCTGGGCGGGACTGCGCACCGCGCCCGCCGACGACACGCCCGTCATCGGCCCGGACCCGGTCGAGTCCGGCTTCTGCTGGCACGCCGGCCTCGGCGGATACGGCATCCAGACCGCCCCCGCGGCAGGCGCGCTGCTCGCGGCGCTCGCCGCGGGGGAAGCACCGCCACCCGAGCTCACCTCCGCCGTCCCGGGCGTCACCCCTGCCCGGGACCGCGGACAGCCTCTCTAGTGATCCCCACCCCTCACCAGCAGAGAGTCCGGAGGATATGTCGGAAGCGATCTGGCAGTTGGCCGGCAGCGCCGTCGATCACGGCCCGTACCGGCCAGTGGCCGCCCTCATCGAGGACCAGACCGACCGAACCCCCGACCGCCCGGCCGTCATCCACCGGTCGTCGAGGGAGACGACCCTGACCTACGCGGAGTTCGACGCTCTGGCCAACGGGCTCGCCGCGGAGCTGACGGCGACCGGACTGGGCACCGGCGACATGGTGCCGGTCGTGATCGGCAACAGCGAGGAACTGCCGCTGTGCATGGTGGCGCTGATGAAGATCGGCGCGGTGTTCACCCTCTGCGACCCGGCCTGGCCCGAGGAGCGGCTGCGCGCGGTCCTGGAGGTGCTGGCCCCCAAGCTGGTGCTGACCTCGGGCTGCGCCGTACGCACCGAACTGCCGGTGCGTGTCGTGTCGGCGCGCGACATCACGCCGAGCCCGCACCGCCCCGGCCTCCTGCCGGGCCCCGACCAGCCGGTCTACGGCGTCTTCACCTCGGGCACCACCGGCACCCCCAAGTGCGCCGTCAATCTGCACGGCGGGCTGACCAACCGCTTCCGCTTCATGTCCCGGCACTTCCGGGCCAACGGCGAAGAGGTGGTGCTGCAGAACAGCCGGCACACCTTCGACTCGGCCATCTGGCAACTGCTGTGGCCGCTGACCACCGGCGGCCGCACGGTCATTCCCGAGCCGGGTGAGTTCCTCGACCTGGAGCGGACGGTCGAGACCATCGACCGCTACCGGGTGACGGTCACCGACTTCGTCCCGGCGATCCTCGGCATGCTCGTCACCCTGCTCGAGGCCGTCCCGGAATCCGTGGCCAAGGTCGCCTCACTGCGGCATCTGGTGGTGGGCGGAGAAGAGATCATCCCCCATGCCGCGCACCGGCTGAGGGCCCTGGTCCGCGGTCTGGAGATATCCAACGGATACGGTCCCTCCGAAGCCTCGATCGGCATGGTCTTCCACCGCATCGACGGCACCGAGGGCGACCGCATCCCGCTCGGCCGGCCGATCGACAACTGCTATGCCGTCGTCACCGACGAGGAACTGCGCCCGCTCCCGCCGGGCAGCACCGGGGAGATCCTGATCGGCGGTGCCTGCATCGGCGCCGGATATCTGGGCGATCCGGACCGTACGGCGGAGGTCTTCGTCCCCAACCCCTTCCCCGCCGTTCCGGGCGAGCGTCTGTATCGCACCGGCGACCTCGGCTGGTACGACGAAGAAGGCCTCCTGCGCTTCACCGGCCGCCGCGACCGGCAGACCAAGGTGGACGGCGTCCGCATCGAACTCGCCGAGATCGAGACCACCGCCGAGGGCTGCCCCGGTGTCGTCCAGGCCAAGGCACTCACCGTGCGCCGCGCGGGACGCAACCGGCTGGTGGTCGCCGCGGCGGCGGAGGAGAACACGACTCCGGCCGTGCTCCGGGCTCATCTGGCCGCCCGGCTGCCACGCGTCCAGGTGCCGCAGCACTGCTTCGTACTGCAGTCCCTGCCGCTCACCGACAACGGCAAGGTCGACCTCGGCGCGCTGCGCGGCCTGGTCGAGGAGAAGCTCGAATCCGAGACCAGACCCGCGACGCACTACGGCGACGCGCTCGAGGAGCGCATCGCGAAGGTGCTCTGCGATGTGCTCGGCCTGCCGCACTTCGATGCCCGCGACGACTTCCTCGCCCAAGGCGGCGACTCGCTGTCCGCGCTCGGCGCCGCCATCCGCATCCGGGACGAGCTCGGTGTGCAGCTCGGCATCTCCGACCTGTACCGGCACCGAACCCCCGCCGCGCTGGCCGCGGCCCTGTCCGGAAGCGCCCCGCAGGCCGGCCAGGACACCGACACCGGGGCGCTGATGGAACGCGATGCTGCACTCGACGTCGAGCTGACGGAGCTTGCCAAGGCGGCAGTCGGCCGGACCGTCACGGCCCCGCCGGGCACCGTCCTGGTCACCGGCGGGGCCGGCTTCGTCGGCGCACGGACCGTGCACCGCCTCCTCACCTCGACCGAGGCACGAGTGATCTGCCTGGTGCGGGGACGCGACGACGCACACGCCCGGGACCGGGTCGTCCACACCCTGCGGTCCCAGGGGCTGTGGGACGAGTCTCTCGCCGGACGCCTCGAGGTGCACCGGGGCGACCTCGGCGAACCCTTGTTCGGCTGGGCGCCGGAAACCTGGGACAGCCTCGCGGCGGACTGCGACGCCGTCCTGAACATCGCGGCGATGGTCAACTTCCTGCTCGACTACCGCGCACACCGCCCGGCCAATGTGCACGGCACGGCGGAGGTGCTCCGCTTCGCGCTGACCGGACGGCCGAAACCGCTCCACCACGTCTCCACCCTGGGCGTACTCGATCACCACGCCGTCCGGTCGGACCGGCCCCTGGACGAGGACTTCGACCCGTCGGACGCGCCGGCCCCCACGAGCGGCTACAGCAGGTCCAAATGGGTGGCCGAACGGATGCTGCTGGAAGCCCGGCGGCTCGGCGCCCCCGTCACGCTCTACCGGCTGGGCGAGGTGATGCCGGCCGCCGACAACGGCGTACCCAACCGGAAGGCGCTGACCCATCTGCTGCTGTCGGCCTTCCACCGGCTGGAGCTGCGGCCCTCCGTGCCCATGTACTCCGACTACACGCCCGTCGACTTCACCGCGGAACGACTGGTCTGCGGACTGCTGGAGCCGGCCCCCGCGGCGGTCCACCACATATTCCGGCCGGGCAGCGTCGACTTCACCGCGTCCGACCCTGCCGACACAGGCCCGGCGGGCACTTCCCGCCCGGTTCCGCCGGCCGAGTTCATGGCCGCGCTGAGTGCGGAGGCGGAGCGCGAACAGGGCTCCGCCGCGGCCGTGCTGCACGCGCTGCTCACGACGCTGCCCGTCACCGGCGCCGACGGCCTGCCGGAGTTCGGCCGGCTTCTCGCCGACAACTCCGCCCTGTTCACCCGTGATTCCTGTGCCGCGCTCGAAGCTCGGCACGGCCTGACCGAGCGGCCGCTGGCAGCAGCGATCGCCGCGTACCGCAGCACACTCACCGCCTGAGCGCAGGGAACGAGAGGAAACTCGTGCACTACCGAACGATGGGCCGCCTCGGCTGGCAGGTCAGCGAGATCGGCTACGGAATGTGGGGCATCGGCGGCGGCCCCGGAGGGTTCACCGGCTGGGACTACGACGTGGCGCCGGACTGCCTGGACCTCGCCGTCGACCAGGGCTGCACCTTCTTCGACACTGCCTGGGTCTACGGCCGCGGCGTCAGCGAGCAGATGCTGGGCGCGCTGCTGCGCAGACACAGCGGCCGGCGTCTGTACACCGCCACCAAGGTCCCGCCGCTCAACCGGGAATGGCCCCCACGCCCGGACGACACCCTCGACGACGTCTTCCCGGCCCACCACATCCGCGAGTACGTCCACCGCAGCCTGGAGAACCTCGGCACGGACCGGATCGACCTGCTGCAGTTCCATGTCTGGGAGGACCGCTGGAGCGGCGACGAGCGCTGGCAGCAGGTCATCGCCGACCTCAAGGCCGAGGGCGTGATCGAGGGCTTCGGCCTCAGCGTGAACCGCTGGGAGCCGGCCAACTGCCTGCGCGCCCTCGACACCGGACTCGTCGACGTCGTCCAGGTCATCTACAACATCTTCGACCAGGCCCCCGAGGACGAGCTCTTCGAACGGGCCCAGCGCGACGGTATCGGGATCATCGCCCGTGTCCCCTTCGACGAGGGCGGACTCACCGGGACGCTCACCCGCGACACGGTCTTCCCCGAGGAGGACTGGCGTTCCGTCTACTTCGGCCCCGAGAACCTGGGCCCCACGGTCGACCGGGCCGAGCGGCTGAAGAAGGCGCTGCCCGACGGCATGGAACTGCCCGAGCTCGCCCTCCGGTTCATCCTGCATCACCCCGCCGTGAGCACCGTCATCCCCGGCATGCGCAAGCCCGCTCACGTCCGCGCCAACCTGGGCGTATCCGGGAAGCCGCCGCTCGCCCCCGAGCTCCTGGACGAGCTGCGCGGCCACCGTTGGGACCGGCAGCCGACGGAGTGGTCGATGTGAGCGTCATCGCGATGTGGGCACACCCCCGAGCGGTCTCCACCGCGTTCCTGCGCATGATGATCGAGCGTGGGGACGTCACCGTCGTGCACGAGCCCCTGGTCCTGCTCACGGACCACGGCCGGATGGAACTCCCCGGCACCGACGGCGGAACGACGACCGTGCTTACGACCGGCGATCTGCTGGACCGTCTGACGGAACTCGGCGCCCGGCGCCCGGTGTTCTTCAAGGACACGCTCGAATACCACCACCAGTATCTGTTCGACCACCCCGAGGCCATCGCCGGATTCCGGCATACCTTCATCGTCCGTGAGCCGGCCCGGACGATCGCCTCGCACCACGCGGTCAAGCCCGAACTGGCCTGCCACGAGGTCGGCTACGAGCACCAGCACGCCCTCTTCGAGCTGGCCTGGAAGACCACCGGCACACGCCCCGTGGTCATCAGCGCCGAGCGCCTGCTCAAGGACCCGGCCCCCGTGGTCGAGGCGTACTGCGCCGCCGTCGGCCTGCCCCATCTGCCGGAAGCCCTGAGCTGGCAGCCGGGCGAGCGCGTCGAATGGCAGCAGAACCGGCGCTGGCACGTCGACGCCATCGCCAGCGCGGGCTTCCGACTGCCCGAGAAGGAGTACGCGGTCACCGTCGAGAACGACGGGCGCCTGCGCGGCTACTACGAGCACCACCTTCCGTACTACGAACGGCTCATCGAGCACGCCCTCTGATTCGCTGATCCAGCCACCACAGGAGTGCCCCCACCATGACCGAGACTCCCGGCAAGCGGTTCGCCCACGCCTTCGTCGCCGACCCCGAACACGCCCAGGTCGACTTCGACTTCACCCTCAGCGACGCCTTCCAGCCCACGAACGACCGGCCGCGCCTCACCGTACGCAACCTCTTCCGCAAGCAGCGCGCCGACTCCGGCACGGTCCGGTCCTGGTTCGAGACCAGGCCGGGCGCGGACGCGGCGGGGCGGGACGGCAGGCTGCGCGAGGCCGCATTCCGGTTCTCGGTGGCCGAATACGGCGTGCGGCCGATCACGGGCTGGGTGCAGGTACCTGAAGACCTCGCCAAGGAACCGGAAGGCCTGGCCTCCTTCATCGACCGACGCCTGATGGTCCGTCTCGGCACCGCGGAGAACCTGGCGCTCACCCGTGAACTGCTGAGCCACCCCGATGTGGCGCCTCTGCCCTTCAAGGGCTCGTACACGGCGGGCGTACTCGCCGCCTTCGAGGAGATCGAGCAGACCGGCGGCACCGGTCACGCCATGATCGTGAATCCGGCGGACTACTACGGTGAGTTGGTCGGCGCGGGCAGTGTGCTCCAGGACCTCGCCCGGGAGAAGGTGATGATCTGCCGCAACCGTCACGTGGCCCCGGGGCACGCACTGGTCGGCGACTTCGCCATGGCCGCCCGGCTGCTCGAGGCGGGCCATTCGGTGATCAAGGTCGCCGAGCCGCCGGAGGGGACCTTCGACCAGCCCGGCACAGCGGTCTGCGCGGAGGTCTACGAAGGCGTCGCCGTGCAGCTGCCCACCCACTTCTTCCACGTCGTACCGGCATGAGCGATGGCGCCACGGTCTGGCTGACCGGTCTGCCGAGCGCGGGCAAGACCACGATCGCGTACGAGCTGGCGGGCCGGCTGCGTGAGGAGGGGCACCGGGTGGAGGTGCTCGACGGTGACGAGGTCCGCGAGTTCCTCTCCGCGGGCCTGGGTTTCAGCCGTGAGGACCGGCACACCAATGTGCAGCGGATCGGCTTCGTCGCCGAGCTGCTGGCGAGCAACGGCGTGAAGGCGCTGGTGCCGGTGATCGCGCCGTACGCGGACAGCCGCGAGGCCGTGCGCAAGCGCCATGACGCCGCGGGCACCACGTATGTCGAGGTGCACGTCGCGACACCGGTGGAGGTGTGCTCGGTGCGTGATGTGAAGGGCCTGTACGCCAAGCAGGCCTCAGGCGAGATCAGCGGGCTGACCGGCGTCGACGACCCCTACGAGGCCCCCGAGACACCCGACCTCCGGATCGAGTCGCACCGGCAGACCGTCCAGGAGTCCGCGGCCGCGCTGCACGCGCTGCTCACCGAGAAGGGACTGGCCTGATGACGACCGCCCCTGTCACCGAGACCACCGACAACGCTCCCCCAGCCTCCGGCCGGGGGTACCCCCAGCTGTCGCATCTGGACGTTCTGGAATCCGAGGCGGTGCACATCTTCCGTGAGGTGGCGGGTGAGTTCGAGCGGCCGGTGATCCTGTTCTCCGGCGGCAAGGACTCCATCGTCATGCTGCACCTGGCGCTGAAGGCGTTCGCCCCGGCGCCGGTACCGTTCTCGCTGCTGCACGTGGACACCGGGCACAACTTCCCCGAGGTCATCGACTACCGCGACCGAACGGTCGCGGCGCACGGGCTGCGGCTGCATGTCGCCTCGGTGCAGGAGTACATCGACAACGGCCGGCTGCGTGAACGCCCCGACGGCACCCGCAACCCGCTGCAGACCGTGCCGCTGACCGAGAAGATCGCCGCCGAGCGGTTCGACGCGGTCTTCGGCGGGGGCCGCCGCGACGAGGAGAAGGCCCGCGCCAAGGAGCGGGTGTTCTCGCTGCGCGACGAGTTCTCCCAGTGGGACCCGCGCCGCCAGCGCCCCGAGCTGTGGCAGCTCTACAACGGCCGGCACGCCCCCGGCGAGCACGTCCGGGTCTTCCCGCTGTCGAACTGGACCGAGCTGGACGTGTGGCAGTACATCGCCCGCGAGAAGATCGAACTCCCTCGGATCTACTACGCACACGAGCGTGAGGTCTTCCGGCGGGGCGGCATGTGGCTGACCGCCGGCGAGTGGGACGGCCCCAAGGAGGGCGAGACCACCGAGACCCGGCTCATCCGCTACCGCACGGTCGGCGACATGTCCTGCACCGGCGCCGTCGACTCCGACGCGGCCACGATCGAGCAGGTCATCGCCGAGATCGCCGCCTCCCGGCTCACCGAACGGGGCGCCACCCGCGCCGACGACAAGCTGTCCGAAGCCGCGATGGAAGACCGCAAGCGCGAAGGGTACTTCTAGTCATGACCACCACCACCATCGACACCAGCGCCACCTCGCTGCTGCGTTTCGCCACCGCCGGTTCCGTCGACGACGGCAAGTCCACCCTGGTCGGGCGGCTGCTGCACGATTCGAAGTCCGTCCTGGCCGACCAGCTGGAGGCCGTGGAGACGGCATCCCGCAACCGGGGCCAGCAGGCCCCGGACCTGGCACTGCTCACCGACGGACTGCGCGCCGAACGGGAACAGGGCATCACCATCGATGTCGCCTACCGCTACTTCGCCACGCCCCGGCGCCGGTTCATCCTGGCCGACACCCCCGGGCATGTGCAGTACACCCGCAACATGGTCACCGGCGCCTCCACCGCCGAACTGACCATCATCCTGGTCGACGCCCGCAACGGCGTCGTCGAACAGACCCGCCGCCACGCCGCCGTCGCCGCCCTCCTGCGCGTCCCGCACATCGTGCTGGCCGTCAACAAGATGGACCTCGTCGACCACGCCGAGCCCGTCTTCGCGCGCATCGCCGAGGAGTTCACCGCCTACGCCACCCAACTCGGCTTGCCGGAGGTCACTGCGATCCCGATCTCCGCGCTGAACGGCGACAACGTGGTGGAGCCCTCCGCCCACATGGACTGGTACGGCGGCCCCACCGTGCTGGAACACCTGGAGACCGTGCCCGTCGGCACGGACCCCTCCGACGCCCCGGCCCGCTTCCCGGTCCAGTACGTCATCCGCCCGCAGACCGCCGCACACCCCGACTACCGCGGCTACGCCGGCCAGATCGCCTCCGGCGTGCTCCGCGTCGGCGACCGGGTGAGCGTCCTGCCCTCGGGCCTGACCTCCACCATCACCGGCATCGACGCACTCGGCCGGGCCATGGACGTGGCCTGGGCCCCGCAGTCGGTGACCCTGCTGCTGGCCGACGACGTCGACATCTCCCGCGGCGACCTGATCACCCCCACGGCCGCCGCCCCGACGACCACCCAGGACGTCGAAGCCACCGTCTGCCACCTGCACGAACGTCCGCTCAAGGTCGGCGACCGGGTGCTGCTCAAACACACCACCCGCACCGTCAAGGCGATCGTGAAGGACATTCCCTCCCGGCTGACGCTGGAGGACCTGTCCCAGGACGCTTCGCCCGGCGCGCTCGCCATCAACGACATCGGCCGGGTGGTCATCCGCACCGCGGAGCCACTGCCCATCGACGCCTACGCCGACTTCCGGCGCACCGGTTCCTTCCTGCTGATGGACCCGGCGGACGGCACCACGCTCACCGCGGGGATGGCGGAGCGCCCTGCCTCGTAAATCGTCAGGCGCGAAGCCGGAACACGGGCAGACCGGTGGGGGAGTCGCCCTCGTCGGTCAGGCGTGCCGTCGCTCCCACGTAGATGTCGCCGGGGCGTTCGCAGACGACGGTGGCGCGCACATGGAAGCCTTCGGGCATTCCGATGACCGCGGTGCAGTGCCTGGTGTCCGCGGGGCGGGGGCCGCTGATGATCCGCAGTACGGATCCGACGCCCTCGCTGTGTTCCCACTGCATGTCCGTCGATCCGCAGACCTGACACAGAAGGCGCTGGAACTGCGGGGTATGACACCAGAGGCAACGCTGGAAGAGGAGCTCACTGTGCTGCTGCGTGTCGACGCAGACATTTCCCGGGTTCTGGAACACGATGCCGTCTCCCTGCACTCGGCCGAGGTTTGCCAGAGCTGTGGCGCGACCTCGAATGTAGCACTGAGTGCCATCGGATGGGGCACTTAGTTCCTTCTAGTGGTCCTGACCCGTGGCCGTCTGGATCTCCCGTACCACCCGCCAGAGCGGAGTGGAGCGCTTCGTGATCACGACGACGGTGTCCTCGTCCTCGCTGCCCTCGCCTTCCGCGCCCCATGTGCCGCGGACGAACTCCAGCGCGTGGTTCACATCGGCCGACGCGTCGCCCTCGCCGCCGGAGCGGAGCCATGAGCGCAGGGCGTTGTTGTGGGCCGCGACCACGGCCGCCGCGATCACGTCGGCCCGCAGGGATCCGTCGCCACGGTTCGCGAACCGGCCGCGCAGGTAGTTCGCCATGGCCCGCTCATAGCGCCAGACCACGGACAGCTCGTGATTGCGGAGTCCGGGGACGCTCTTGGTGAGCCGGTACCGCTGGACGGAGAAGGTCGGATTGTCCGTGTACATCCGCAGAACCAGGCGCGCCGCGCCGCACACCCGGGCGACGGGCTCGTCGTCGCTCTCCGCGTCGAGGAACGCGATCATCTCGGCGAGGCACCGGTCGTGGTCGGGGAAGACCACGTCCTCCTTCGAGGGGAAGTAGCGGAAGAAGGAACGTCGCCCGACGCCGGCCCGCGTGACGATGTCGTCGATCGTGGTCGCCTCGAAGCCGGAGCTCAGGAAGAGATCGAAGGCGGCCGCGACGAGGGCCTCGCGCATGGGAGGTCTGGTCGTCTCCTCTGTCATGCCGGGAACATAACACCGCGACCGCGATGGGGCTGCGCGCGATGGCACTCAGTGTGCATAATTCGGGGTACTGAGTGCCATGAAAGGGTCGAAGCTGATGAGGATCGTTGTCTGTGTGAAGTACGTGCCCGACGCCACCGGCGACCGGCACTTCGCCGAGGACCTGACCGTCGACCGTGACGACGTGGACGGTCTGCTCTCGGAGCTGGACGAGTACGCGGTCGAGCAGGCGCTGCAGATCGCCGACGAGGCGGACGACGCGGAGATCACCGTGCTGACCGTCGGTCCGGAGGACGCCAAGGACGCGCTGCGCAAGGCGCTGTCGATGGGTGCGGACAAGGCTGTCCACGTCGAGGACGACGATCTGCACGGCACGGATGTCATGGGTACTTCGCTGGTGCTGGCCAAGGCGATCGAGAAGACCGGCTACGACCTGGTCGTCTGCGGCATGGCGTCGACGGACGGCACGATGGGCGTGCTGCCGGCGCTGCTGGCCGAGCGTCTGGGTGTTCCGCAGGTCACGCTGCTGTCCGAGGTCTCGGTCGAGGACGGTGTCGTCAAGGGCCGTCGTGACGGTGATACGGCGTCGGAGCAGCTGGAGGCGTCCCTGCCGGCCGTGGTGTCCGTGACGGATCAGTCGGGTGAGGCCCGTTACCCGTCGTTCAAGGGGATCATGGCGGCGAAGAAGAAGCCGGTGGAGTCCCTGGATCTGTCCGACCTGGAGATCGAGGCGGACGAGGTCGGCCTGGAGGGCGCCTGGACCGCGGTCGACGCGGTCGTGGAGCGTCCGGCCCGTACCGCGGGCACGATCGTCAAGGACGAGGGCGAGGGCGGCAAGCAGCTCGCTGCCTTCCTCGCGGAGCGCAAATTCATTTGAGGCAGCCTCGCGAGCCAGAAGTTCGTCCAGTCCCCGGCCCTTTCGCATTCGCAGGAGAGCAATCCCATGGCTGAAGTTCTCGTCTATGTCGACCACGTGGACGGTGCCGTCCGCAAGCCCACCCTGGAGCTGCTGACTCTGGCCCGCCGGATCGGTGAGCCGGTCGCGGTCGCCCTCGGTTCTGGTGCGGAGGCCACCGCCGGCACGCTGGCCGAGCACGGTGCGACCCGGGTGCTGACCGCCGAGGCCCCGGAGTTCGCCGATTATCTGGTCGTGCCGAAGGTGGACGCGCTGCAGGCCGCGTACGAGGCCGTCTCGCCGGCCGCGGTGCTGGTGCCGTCCTCCGCGGAGGGCAAGGAGATCGCCGCGCGTCTGGCGGTCCGGATCGGCTCGGGCATCGTCACCGACGCCGTCGACCTGGAGGCCGGCGAGCAGGGCCCGGTGGCGACCCAGTCGGTGTTCGCCGCGTCGTTCACCACCAGGTCCCGTGTCTCGAAGGGCACTCCGGTCATCACTGTGAAGCCGAACTCGGCGCCGGTCGAGGCCGCCCCGGCGGCCGGTGCGGTCGAGGCGCTGAGCGTGTCCTTCTCCGCGCAGGCCACCGGCACGAAGGTCGTCTCGCGTGTGCCGCGTGAGTCGACGGGCCGTCCGGAGCTGACCGAGGCCGCGATCGTGGTCTCCGGCGGCCGTGGTGTGGGCGGTGCGGAGAACTTCGCGGTCGTGGAGGCGCTGGCCGACTCGCTCGGTGCCGCGGTGGGCGCGTCGCGTGCGGCGGTGGACGCGGGCTGGTACCCGCACTCCAGTCAGGTCGGCCAGACCGGTAAGAGTGTGTCGCCGCAGCTGTACATCGCGACGGGTATCTCGGGTGCGATCCAGCACCGGGCGGGTATGCAGACGTCGAAGACGATCGTGGCGATCAACAAGGACGCCGAGGCGCCGATCTTCGATCTGGTCGATTACGGCGTGGTCGGCGACCTGTTCGAGGTCGTCCCGCAGCTGACCGAGGAGATCAAGACCCGCAAGGGCTGACCCTCCACACGATCGGGCCCGGGGCCGCGCGGTGCATCCACCGCGCGGCCCCGGCCGCTTTCGAGCAACCATTGACGCAGATCAGTTGTCCCGACTAACTTCGCCATGCGGATTATTGATTCCGTTAAGCGGAAGTGGAGGGTCTGGTCATGGGGCAGCAGGAGAAGGTGGCAACGAGCCTCGCAGGCGCGGTCAGTGAGGGCATCAGTGCCTCCCTCGCAGCGGTGGACGCGGAACTCGCGCGCCGCTACCCGGGAGACCCCGGTACCCGCCAGCCCATCCACACCGTCTACGTCCCCGGTGACATCTTCGACGCCGGCACCATCCGCTCCTGGGGCGACGAGGCACTCGCCGCCCTCGACGAGCACGCCCCCGACGCTGCGACCCTCGCCCGGGTCCTCGGCCTCTCCGAGGAGCTTGCCGAGCCCGTGTACACACGCGTACGCGCCAAGCTGGAGCGCGAGCCCATTGAAGACCTGCGCATCGACTTCGAGGACGGCCTCGGCCCGCGCCCCGAGGCCGAGGAGGACGAGATCGCCGCCAGGGCCGCACGTCTCGTCTCGGAGGCATACGCCGACGGCACCGCTGCCCCGTACATGGGCATCCGCATGAAGTGCATGGAGGCCGCCGTACGCGAGCGTGGTATCCGCACCACCGACATCTTCCTCACCGGCCTCATGGAGCACGGCGGCCTGCCCGAGGGCCTCGTCCTCACCCTGCCCAAGGTCACCTATGCCGAGCAGGTCAGCGCCTTCGTCCGGCTGCTGGAGGCCTTCGAGAAGACCCACGGTCTGCCCTGCGGCCGGCTCGGCTTCGAGATCCAGATCGAGACCAGCCAGGCCATCCTCGCCGCCGACGGCACCGCCACCGTCGCCCGTATGATCGACGCCGCGGAGGGCCGGGCCACCGGCCTCCACTACGGGACCTTCGACTACAGCGCCTGCGTCGGCGTCAGCGCCGCCTACCAGTCCAGCGACCATCCGGCCGCCGACCACGCCAAGGCCGTCATGCAGGTCGCGGCCGCGGGCACCGGCGTACGCGTCTCGGACGGGTCCACCAACGTCCTCCCGGTCGGCCCGACCCCGAAGGTCCACGAGGCCTGGAAGCTCCACTACGGCCTCACCCGCCGCGCCCTGGCCCGCGCCTACTACCAGGGCTGGGACATGCACCCGGGCCACCTGCCGACCCGCTACGCCGCCGTTTTCGCCTTCTACCGCGAGGGCCTGGAGCAGGCCGCCTCGCGCCTGAAGGCCTACGCCGCCAAGATCAGCGGCGATGTGATGGACGAGCCCGCCACCGCCAAGGCGCTCAGCAGCTACCTGGTGCGCGGCCTGGACTGCGGTGCCGTCGACAACGAAGAGGTCACCCGGCTCACCGGCCTGACCCGCGCCGAGATGGACGCCTTCGCGGTCCCGCGCCGCTCCGCCACGCTGTCGGCCGGCACGAAGTGACGGTTCGCGCGGCGTGAGGTGCGGCGAGGGCCTGGTTACCGTGGTCGGGGAAAACGTTCCCCGTACATTGTGAGCCCCCGTCCGACCGGAGATCCGAGACCGATGCCCCCCGACTCCGTCGTCGCCGCGCTCGACATCGGCGGTACCAAGATCGCCGGAGCCCTGGTGGACGACAGCGGCCGGATCCTCGTGCGGTCCCAGGACCCGACGCCCGCCCGGGAGGACGGCGAGACGGTGATGCGTGCCGTCGGCGGGGTGCTCGCCGAACTGGCCGCGTCCCCGCTGTGGTCGCAGGTGACGGGGGTGGGCATCGCCGCCGCCGGTCCCGTCGACGTGTCGGTCGGCACGGTCAGCCCGGTCAACATCCCCGGATGGCGCGGCTTCCCGCTGGTCGAGCGGGTACGCGCCGCCGTCGGCGGCATGCCGGCCGTGCTGATCGGCGACGGTGTCGCCATGGCCGCGGGTGAGCACTGGCTGGGTGCGGCGCGCGGCCGGGACAACGCACTGTGCATGGTGGTCTCCACCGGCGTCGGAGGCGGTCTGGTCCTCGGCGGCCGGGTCCACCTCGGCCCCACCGGCAATGCGGGCCACATCGGGCACATCAGTGTGGAACTGGACGGTGACCCGTGCCCCTGTGGCTCGCGCGGCTGCGTGGAAGGCATCGCCGGCGGGCCCGGCATCGCCCGCAGGGCGCTCGAGCACGGCTGGACGTCGGGACCCGACGGCGACACCTCGGCCGCCGCGGTGGCCGGGGCCGCCCGCGCCGGTCACCCCGTCGCCCGCGCCTCGTTCGAGCGGGCGGCGCGCGCGCTGGCCGCCGGGATCGCCGCGACCGCGGCCCTCGTCGAGATCGAGATCGCGGTCGTCGGCGGGGGAGTCGCGGGCGCGGGCGACGTGCTGTTCACCCCGCTGCGCCGCACCCTGCGCGACTACGCCACGCTTGCCTTCGTACGGGACATCGAGGTCGTCCCCGCACTGATGGGCGCGGACGCGGGCCTGCTGGGCGCGGCCGCCGCGGCCTTCACCTGGCCGGACTGAATCCCGGGAGCAGGGACGCCCTGCGTCAGCAGCTCAGCTTCGCGTCCGCCCAGTCGGCGTGGTCGTAGTCGATGCCGTCCCCGCCGTCCGTGATCACCAGGCGTACGGTCCGCGCACCTGTGACATCGGCCGTGAGCGCTTGCGCGGGCGCGGCGTTGGTGAGTACGTCCGTCGACGCGGCCTTCCGGCCGTCGGCCCAGATCTCGAAGGCGACCGAGCCGCGCGTGCCGGACTCGTCGTCGAGGCCGACCATGGCGCTCACGGTCGTGCAGGCGCCGCCCGTGTAGAACTCGACGTCGCTCTGGGCGTGCGCGCCGAGCCCCTTGGCGAAGACCGTGCCGCCGATGGTGAGCGGGCGGCCGTCACCGGCCCCGCTCTCGCCGTTGCTGGTGTCGCGTTCCACCGGCCCCCAGCCGTTGGTGGCCGCGAGCCACGGACGGTCGCTCAGGTACGACGTCCCGGCAGGCGGTGCCGTCACCACATGGGCCCGCACGGGCAGTACGGAGCGCGCGGCCACGCCTTGCGGCGAGCGGTAGTCCGCGGTCAGGGTGAGGGGGTACGCACCGGTGGGTGTGCCCGCCGGTGCGGTGAGCCGCCATGTGGTCGCCAGCGACGTGCCCGTGGGCACTGCCTTGGCGGCCCTCGGCGTGGCCGCCTTGATCCGCCAGCCGGCCGGGCCGGTGAGCTTGACGGACAGGTCCCGTGCCGGGGTGCGGCCGAGGTCGGTGACCGTGGTGGTCAGCTTCGCGGTCCGGCCGGCCTCCAGCAGCGGATTGACGTCGAGGGTGGCTTCGACAGCCGGCGGGTACGACGCCCACTTGTCGTCGACGGAGACGCGCAGCAGCACCGTGCCATGGGCGGGTACGGTCGCGGAGAGGGTCCCCGCGGTGTTGGTGGTCGTGTGCTGCCAGAGGTCGCGCACCGCATAGGCGTCGGCCCCCGGCAGCCCTGCCGCGCGCGCCGTGGTGGTGATGCGCTGGGCGGAGCCCGTCTCGTTGAACAGCGCGACGGCGCGGCCCGCGCCGAGCGCGACCAGGCCCGCGACATCGCGGTCCGGCTGGAGCAGGAGACCGCCCGCCTCGAAGCCGAGCTCGACAAGTACGTCGGCGTGCGCTCCGCCTCGTGGCCTTACCCCATAACCTGTCAGTGTCGAGCTGCACAGGAAGGGGCAAGGCCGTGTCACCTGATGCTACCCCGGACCCGTTCGTCGAACCGATGGCGTTCGGGCAACGCATGCAAATCCTCCGCCAACGCCGCGGCATGAGCCGCCCCGTTCTCGCCGGCCTCGTCGGCATGTCGCCGTCGTGGGTGAAGCAAATCGAGACGGGCCAGATCCAGGTACCGAAACTGCCCATGATCCTGCGCATCGCGGAACTCCTCCGCGTCCGCGACCTCTCCGACCTGACGGGCGACCAGACCATGCCCGTCGACCTGTTCATTGGCCCCGGCCACGAGTGCCTGCCCGCGGTACGGGACGCCATCAACGCGTTCCCGTTCACCGCGGACCGCGAGGCGCCGCCGACA
The DNA here is from genome assembly GCF_039536205.1 of Streptomyces sannanensis. Lineage (GTDB taxonomy): Bacteria > Actinomycetota > Actinomycetes > Streptomycetales > Streptomycetaceae > Streptomyces > Streptomyces sannanensis. Next base: position 6,422,205 of record NZ_BAAAYL010000001.1, read on the forward strand.
GCGCACCTGCAGGCGCGCCTTGCCCGCGCCTGGGATGCCCGGCACGAGGCCCCCAACCACCGCGAAGTCGTCGGCAAGCTCCTGCCTGACCTCATCCGCGACGCCCAGCTCACCGTCCACCAGGCCGACAGCGCAGCCGACCGGCGCGCCGCGCAGGCGGCGCTGAGCGAGGTCTACAGCCTCGCCCAGTTCTTCGTCGCCTACCAGCCCGACTCGTCTCTGCTGTGGCGGGTCGCCGAGCGCGGCATGGTCGCCGCCCAGGACTCCGAAGACCCCCACGCCATCGGCGTCGCCGCCTGGCTGACCGCACAAGCACACCGCGACTCCGGCCCCAGCCACTTCGAAGCCGCCGACGCTGTCAACCTCCAGACCCTGAACTACCTCGAGCCCCTGCTGCCGGACGCGCCCGACGAGGTGCTCGCCATCGCCGGGGCCCTGCAGTTCGAAGCCGGGTACACCGCAGCCCGCCGCGGCGAAACGGCCACCGCCTGGGGCTGGTGGGACAAGGCGAAGAAGGTATCGAAGCGCCTGCCTGCGGACTACTTCCACCCGGTGACGAGCTTCGGACGGGCCATCATGGGCGCCCACGCCGTCACCGTCGCTGTCGAGCTGCATGCCGGCCCGGAGTCAGTGCGTCAGGCGGCACGCGCCGATCGGACAACGATCCCGTCCCGGCCGCGCCGGGCCCGGCACCGCATCGAGGAGGCCCGCGGCTACCAGCTCGACGGGCAGGCCGATGTTGCACTGGCGACGCTGGACAAGGCGCATGAGGCGGCGCCGGAGACGATCCGCTACAACGGCTATGCGAGGCGGATCATCCTGGAGGAGACCGAGGCGAAGAGCCCGGAGCGGCGCCGCCGGGCTGCGGAACTGGCGGTGAAGGTGGGCCTGTTGACCGCCTGACAAAGCGAACGTGTGAGCGAGGGGCAGGATTCCTGCCCCTTCTCTATTTCCAGCACCCCTACGGTCAGCGACAAGACGGTCACTGACACGCAGGGGAGCCCGTGATGCCGGTCGTAGAACTGCCTGATGTAGGGACGCTGTCGCAGGACCAGCAGCGCGGCAGGGCCTGCGTGTGGTGCGGCGTCATACTCGACAACGGCACCGCCCGCGACCTCGGCATGCGGCGCACCGCTGGCGTCCGCTGGTTTCCCCGCGCCTGCCCCCAGCACGCTGAGGCCAAGTCGTGACCGCCGCCCGCACCATCCCCGCCGCCGAGGACCTCACATACGGCCAGGCCAAGGGATGGAACTGCGTCTGGTGCGGCTGCCGCCTCGACAAAGGCGCCGTCAGCGTCGGCTGGGCGTGCGGACGGGAAGGCGACCTCGACCTCGACTGCGAAGTGTTCGCCTGCCCCGCCTGCGGGAAGGGCGGCCCGTCATGATCTGCGGCCGCTGCGACCAGCACATCCGGCCCGGCGAGCCGTACACCGAGCACCCCGTGCACGCCGCCTCCGCGGCCGGCACGACCATCTACCGGCACGACGTCTGCCCGCCGGCGAGGCGGGCCTGAGACTCCCCGTCCCGGCCGTCGAGATCTGCCAGGAACCGCGGCCGAGACGGGGCGCAACCCTGCGCCGCAGCGGTGCGGGGCCGACCTTTCGTGAAGGGAAGAAATCCCATGCCCGACAACATCCAGGTCAGCAACCTCACCCGGCGTCTGGACCACTCCGTCCCGGACTTCGCACCCGAGGGCACCGAGGTCTGACCCCGGCTCTGAACTGATGTCGACGCGTTGACATCACGGCGGGCCGGCCTGGCTGTTCCTCCAGAGCCGGCCCGCCGCTCCGCACCCACCCCACACATCTCGGCCAAGGAGAGTCCACAGTGCAGACCACCATCGCCACCAGCGTCGAGGCCGGCTCCTTCTGCGACCTCCGACGGAAGGACCCGGTGCTGACGCTTCTGCGGGAGGGCGGCGCCGAGTGGGCGCTCCCGTTCGCCCTCATGGAGCGCCTCGTGAAGTCCGGCACCCCATACGCGGAGCACGCCCGCGCCCTACGCAGCGAGAGCGTGAACGTGTCCGGGGCCGGCTTCGACTGGTTCGACGCCGAGCTGCCCGGTCAGATCGCTGACGAGATCAGCCTGTCGGACTACGAGATCGTCGAGCACACCGACGAGCGCCGTGCGGCGCTGTCCCAGGCGCTGGAGCGGCTGGCCTCGGTCCACCCCCAGGGCTTCGCCCGCGTGCGGGAGTTCGTCCGGGGACTCCTGTGGGTGGGCCTCAAGCCCGGCGTCCGCACCTCCTCCCTGACCAGCTCCAGCGACCCGGCGCTGCCCTACGTCATCGTGTTCTCCGAGAAGGCGCGGCACCACATCCCTCCGAACACCGTCAGCCCGGAGCCGTCCCACCTCTTCCTCGCGGAGAACATCCTGCACGAGGGAACTCACCAGTCGATCAGCTTCCACGTCCTCCAGCACCAGGTCTTCGCCGACGGGTACTCCTCCAAGACCTCCCCCAAGATCGAGATCGCGTGGCGTGCCACGCAGGGCGTGGCCCGCAACCAGTTCTGGGAGGTGGACCGGGCCTTCCATGCGACCTGCGTGTACAACCAGCTGCTGCGGTTCCGCCGGGTCGAACTCGACCGCGACGACCTGACCACCAACGAGCGTGCGTGCTTCCAGGCCGCCTACGACGAGGGCATGCAGGCCGTCCGCTACCTCATGGACCGGCTCGAAGCGCTGGGTGAACACTTCGCCGTGCACGGCAGGGAGCTGCTGGTCGACCTGCGTCACCAGACCGACGAGCTATAGGAGGGGCGAGTGCTCCAGCACCTCATCACACAGGACGAGGGCCTGCGCATGGTCCCCGCCGACCGCGACAAGCTGGCCTCTGCGGTCGAAGGGCTCCGCGAGGATCTGCGGACGCTGCCCGAAGGCGCGGATGCCGACCGGACCCGGGTTCTGACCCGCTGGATCGGCATTGGCCTGGTGGTCCTGGGCGACTACGACGACGGGCGCGCGTTTCTGCGGCAGGCACTCGACCTTGCCGTAGCCGCCGACAACAGCCGGTCCGTCATCGCCACCAAACTCAACCTGGGCGATGCGCACCGCTACGCTGGCGAGTTGGAGACCGCGGACGCGCTATACCGTGGTGCCCTAGACGCGGCCCGCGAGCACCCGGAACTTGTCGACTTCGCTCTCCAGCACTTCGGCAAGCACCTGATGGAGAAGGGCGAACTCGCTGCGGCCCGCACCCACCTCCAGGAGTCCATGCGCCTTCGGCTCGCCAAGGGGGACGCCGAGCTGATCGAGTCCACTGGGGCCGCGCTCCGCCGCGTCGAGCTGCTGATCGGCCGGACGGGTGCCGGCGACGAGGAAGCGGCGCGCAGGAGTCAGCAGTGGAACTCGTGGCTCCAGGCTCGCACCACGGCCCGCACCCCGGACCGGTGGGCTGAGGACTTCCCCGCCATCCGGGACGCGGTGCGGGACATCACCGAGCACCAGAGGGTGCGGCCTGTCCACCTGCGCGACCAGCCGTTCCCCGCCGGGCTGATCGCCGCCATGGCGGACGAGGCCGAGAAGGCCGTAGCCACTGACGGGTACCTGCACAACGGCAAGTGGAACGCGGCCGTGGGCGACGCGGCGAACCGCTTCGCCGGGCAGGTCGACCTCGCCGCAGTCGTGGAGCGGGCCACCGTCCTGGAGGTGGAACAGCCGCACACCGCCGTCTACATCGCCTACGCGGAGGAGGGGCAGTTCCTCGACTTCCACGTGGACAAATTCGGCTTCGGTGAGGCCAGCCTGATCCTGTGCCTCAAGCACGACCGCTCCACCACCGCCCCAACGGTGAGCACCACCGTCTTCATCGACGCCAATGGCTACCTCGAATGCGATCTCGCATCGGGAGGCTGCGTCGTGTTCGACGGAGCGCTCACGCCGCACGGCCGGACGCCCCTCGGCGCCGGAGAGAGCATCATCCTCATCAGCTTCGGCTTCCGCGCGCGTGATCAGGCTCCGCGTATGGTCACCCATCTCCCGCCGGTCCCGCGCTGCGGCTACCAGGTCAGCGGCCAGATCAAGCAGGCCCCCGAACCCCCTGTCTACGACGCGACGATCCTCCGACCCAAGTCCTGACACTGTCCCTACTGGACGAGGTCGGCGAGCCGAGGCCGTCATGGGGGGCGACTGCCTGCAATCCGCGCAAGGGCAACAGCCACACCTGGGAGGACGTCCAGAGCGAACTCTGCGACGTCATCCTCACCGCCATGGTCGCCCTGCGGACCATCACGCCCGATGCGGGAAAGGTGTTCGCCGAACGGCTCGAGCACGTTGCCGACCGCTCCCTCACAGGGTAAGACGGTCCTCCCTCTGCCCCGGCCGGCACCGCCTGGCCGGGGCTAGGCATGACCGGACCCGCCGCGTGGTCTGCGCCACGTGGCGGGTTTGGCCATGTGTCACACGCGGGGACGACAGTTACACAATGATCTTTTTAATGGTGAGGCTGACGGGACGGCCGGTGTCCTCACAGCTCGTGGAGGAGATCGGTGACCGGGATGTTGAGAGTGAGGGCGATCCGCAGGAGGTGGCTGACTTTAGCGTCGGCGCCGGCCTCGAGTCGCTGGACCGTGGACCGGTCGATGCCAGCTTGCTCGGCGAGCTCCTCCTGGGTCATGTCCCGCCACATCCTGGTGTCGCGGATGCGGTCGCCGAGGGCTCGACGGGCGTCGAGGATCCATGGCGGCTGGGCGGCGGCGGGCACTCGACAAACGCTCTAAGCAGCAAGATCATAAGGCAGCAGCTACTTTGCGGCTTTTTTTGATCTTGCACTCCCCCTTCCATCCACCGGGACACTCCTCGGCGTAGCCCCGCCCGTGTCGGGCCCGAGTCGCTCAAGACCGGCTCACCTTCGGCTCACCCCGGACCACCCCTCTCAGGAGACGGCGCATGGACAGCGAGACGATCCTCACGCGTTACGACTGGACGCCCGGCATCTGCTTCCGGCACCCGAGCCGCGGACAGACCGACACCACGAGGATCAAAGACGATTCACCCGATCGCCGAGCCGGCGCAGGAACTGCGCGCCTGCCGGGACTGCGTCCTCGAGTTGGAGGGCATGAGGAGACGGGCGGCGGAGCGGGGTGGGCGTGAGTACGTCCCCGGCCTGGTGGCTGACGCTGAGCCGTGATGTTTGCACAGCTGAGAGCCTGTTGCCGGGGGTCTCCGCCGGGGAGTGTGTGGGGAGAATCGCGGACTGGGAGCAACCAGGGAGCGCCAGGCGTCGCGCTCAATCACACTCAGTCGCAATCAAGGTGAACAGATATCAGCAGTTCACAGGGCCGCAGGTGTGACCGCGTACCGTCACGCCTGCTCGCGGAAATCAAGCGGCCAGTTCTTCACGGACTACAACCTCCTGGCCGCGGGATCCGTGATCGTGGCCCTCCCGACGGTGCTCGTCTTCCTGTTGCTGCAACGCCACTTCATCGCGGGCCTCACCCTCGGTGCGGGCAAGGGGTGAGGGACGTTCGACAAAGCTTCAGCATGACGCGCTGTCAGGCGGACTGGACCTTGAGTATCGCCTCGCCGGCATCGGCAGCCGCCGAGAAGAAGCCCTGGAGCTCGAGGAGGTCGGCGACCAGCGAGGCCGACCACTCCGTGCTCCACGGAGTGCTGAAGCCCAGGGCAGCGGCCTGCGCCGCGAGCAACGGGTCCGAGGCCTTCACCAGGTCGTGTACGGGCACGTCTCGCAGAAAGGCGGCGGCCCGCCGGACCTGCCGCGGTTCCAGCACGCACACTTCGAATTCTGCGACCAGCCCGTACTCGGTGTCCTCCTCCTCCGTCCGCAGCTCGCCACCGAAGACCGGCAACCGGGCCGATTCGTCGGCGATCGAGCCGCCCGCTGTCAGCACGAAGTCCATGAGCGAGCCGTTGTTCTCCACGGCCATCACGAGCCCGGCCTTGCGAAGAACGCCGAACTCGTCGTCGAACCAATGCGGCACCATCCCGCGCAGCCGTTTCGCCGACGGTTCGGCCGCCACCGCCCCCGGCACCCGACGCCAGAAGAAGTCCACGCCCACCCTGTCACCCCGCCCATGTCTCGACCTGGCATCTCCAGTGCCCGGACGGAGTCAGGGTAGGCGATCGCACTGACATCGCGGATCAGTGCGCCGGTTCGGGTGTCTGCCGTGTCACGACGACCAGGAAGGCATCCGACTCCAGGTCCATCACGACCTCGGCATCGGTTCCCTCGTCCCGGCGTGCCCGGGCGAAATCCTCGGCCGGCCAACTGCCCCACGGCCCACCTGCGGGAAATCGTTCCAACACCGTATGACTCATGCCGTATCCCCTCCAACAGTCCGGCAGTCGCACAACGACGCCCCCGCCGTGCGCGTTACGGCCCCCGTGATTGCCGGTGCGAGACGCCGCGGGGCAAGGGCCCGGTGCGGTGAACCTGCAATGGCAAGGCCACAGTTGTATCCGGGGCCGGGCGGCCTCCCGGCCGAAGATGGTTTCCGTGGCAGGGTGATGCGGGCAAGCCACATGGGGCTATCCGAGAGGGGGAACCGTGATCGTCTGGATCAACGGTGCGTTCAGCGCCGGCAAGACCAGCACCGCGCGCGAGCTGGTCGAACTGATCCCTAACAGCACTCTTTACGACCCAGAGGTAATCGGCGGCAGCCTGCCGTATCTGCTGCCGCAGAAGCACCTCGACGAGGTGACCGACTTCCAGGACCTGCCGATCTGGCGGCGCCTGGTCGTGGATGCCGCCGCGGCGATGCTGGCCGAGCTGGGCGGTGTGCTGGTCGTGCCGATGACACTGTTGCGCCAGGAGTACCGCGACGAGATCTTCGGCGGGCTCGCCTCACGACGTATCCAGGTGCGTCATGTGCTGCTCACTCCCGAGGAAACGATCCTGCGGCAACGCATCGCAGGGCGTGAGGACCCGGAGTTCCCAGACACCCAGGACCGGATCCGGCAGTGGGCGTACGACCACATCGAGCCCTACAAGGAGGCGCTCGGCTGGCTCGTCCCGGACGCGTACATCGTCGACAACACTCACATCACCCCGCGTGAGACCGCCGAGCGCATCGCCGAAGCAGCACGCACCGGCGCCGCCCCGGTCTGCCGGATCGTGCAGACACCCGAACCGACCCGGGAGACCGTGGCCGCCGGAGTGCTGCTCTTCGACGAACAGGACCGGGTACTGCTCGTCGACCCCACCTACAAGCCGGGATGGGAGTTCCCGGGCGGAGTCGCCGAATCGGGCGAGGCGCCGGCCCGCGCCGGAGTGCGAGAGGTGGCCGAGGAACTCGGCGTCCGGCTGGAGCGGGTACCGCGGCTGCTGGTCGTCGACTGGGAGCCGCCACGGCCGCCCGGCTTCGGCGGGCTGCGGCTGATCTTCGACGGCGGCCGGCTGACCGCCGACGAGGCGGGCCGGCTGCTGCTGCCCGGCGCGGAGCTGCGTGGCTGGCGCTTCGTCACCGAGGAGGAGGCCGCCGGGCTGCTGCCGCCCGCGCGTTACGAGCGGCTGCGCTGGGCACTGCGCGCCCGGGAGCGGTCAACCGTGCTCAACCTGGAGGCCGGAGTCCCGGTCGGCTGACGCACGCATCGCCGCCGCCGCGTCGGCGGTCAGCGGATCACCGTGCCCGAAGCAGACGACGGCCGGGGCGAGCGCGGCCAGCCGCCGGAACGAGGTCACTGCCCGCTCCCGGTCCGTGTTGAAAACGCCCACCATCGCCTGGCCCACTCCCGCGACCGCGTCACCGGTGAACAGCACACCATGGCGCGGGAGATGGACCGAGATCGAGCCGTCGGTGTGACCGGGGGAGTACACCACGACGGCCCCGTCGCCGAAGCCGAGCGCCTCGCCGTCCTCGACCTCACGGTCGACCCGGGTCGGCGGGGCCTCCGGCACCGTGAGGCCATGGGCGTACAACGGACGCTCCCAGTCGAGCAGTACGGGCTCGGGGACCGGCTGCTCGCCGCGGATCACCGCGGCTTCCAGCCGGTGCGCCAGCACCTCGGCGCCGTAGCGGTCCGCCAGTTCCTCGGCGGCACCGACATGGTCGCGGTGGCAGTGGGTGAGGACGATGCGGCGGATATTTCCCGGGTCGAGTCCCAGGCCTCGTATCGCGTCTTCGATCTCGGCCGCGGCATTCACGTTCCCGGCGTCGATCAGAGTCAGTTCGTCACCGTCGCGCCAGAGATATGCCTGGCCGATCGGGAAGCGGAACATGTGCAGTCGGGGAAGCACTTCGACGAGATCCATGCGGCGAACGTACGGCGTACGTCACGGCCGCCGCACGGATCTACGCTTTGCGCGAGTTCCGCTCTCGGCGGACCGTCAGTTCGCCTTGGACTCGGCGTAGTTGACGAGGAACAGCGCCTCGGCGACGGACAGCCGCTCCAGCTCCTCGGGCGAGACGCTCTCGTTCACCGCGTGGATCTGCGCCTCCGGCTCGCTCAGACCGATCAACAGGATCTCCGCCTCGGGGTAGAGCGTGCCGAGCGTGTTGCACAGGGGGATCGAGCCACCCATGCCCGCCGACTGCATCTCCACACCCTCGTACGCAACCCGCATCGCGTCGGCCATCGCGCTGTACGCCGGGCTGGAGGTGTCCGCCTGGAACGCCTGGCCCTGGCCCACCTGCTCCACGGAGACCTTCGCGCCCCACGGGGTGTGCGCTTCCAGGTGCGCGGTCAGCAGCTTGGTGGCCTCGGCGGCGTCCTGGCCCGGCGGCACCCGGAGGCTGATCTGCGCCCGGGCGCTCGCCTGCACGGACGGCGTGGCGCCGGCCACCGACGGGCAGTCGATGCCGATGACCGTGACCGCCGGACGCGCCCAGATACGGTCGGCGACCGTGCCGCGGCCGATCAGCTCCACGCCGTCCAGCACCTTGGCGTCCTTGCGGAAGTCGGCCTCCGGGTACTGGATGCCCTGCCAGTCGGTGTCGGTGGCCAGCCCTTCGACGGTCGTCGAGCCGTCCTCGGAGCGCAGCGAGTCCAGGACGCGGATCAGCGCGGCCAGCGCGTCCGGCGCCGCGCCACCGAACTGGCCCGAGTGCAGGTTACCTTCGAGGGTGTCGACCTGGATGCGCAGCATCGTCATGCCGCGCAGCGTCGCGGTGACGGTGGGCAGGCCGACCTGGAAGTTGCCGGCGTCGCCGATCACGATGGCGTCGGCGGTCAGCAGCTCCGGGTGCGCCTCGGCGTACCGCTCCAGGCCGCCGGTGCCCTGCTCCTCGGAGCCCTCGGCGATCACCTTGACCGTCACCGGGATGCCACCGTTGGCCTTCAGGGCGCGCAGTGCGAGCAGGTGCATGATGAAGCCGCCCTTGCAGTCGGCGGCGCCGCGCCCGTACCAGCGGCCGTCACGCTCGGTCAGCTCGAACGGCGGGGACACCCACGCGGCCTCGTCGAGCGGCGGCTGCACATCGTAGTGGGCGTACAGCAGCACGGTCGGCGCGCCCGCCGGGCCGGGAAGGAGGCCGTACACCGACTGGGTGCCGTCAGGGGTGTCGAGAAAAGCGACGTCCTGGAAGCCCTCGGCGCGCAGTGCGTCGGCCACCCAGTTGGCGGCGGCCTCGCACTCGCTCTTCGGGAACTGCTCCGGGTCCGCCAACGCCACCGACCGGAAGGTCACCAGCTCCGTCAGCTCGGCCTTGGCCCGGGGCATCAGGGCGGCGACGGTCTCGGCGATCGGATTCGCGGTCATGGGCACGCTCCTCTTGAGTGCGGCGTTGATGTACAGGGGCGTACGTGCAGGTGTACGTACGTCGCAGGCGTGATCGATCCTCCCACAGCGGACGGAGCCGGTCCGCGCCGTAGGATGCCGGGGACAACACGGGCCACTGGTCGGACGGGGAGCAGAAGCACATCGTGAGCAGCGAGAACGCAGACGCCGGGGCTCAAGCCGGAGAAGAGCGTGTCGGGTCGGTGTGGGACGTCGTCGTGGTCGGCGCCGGGCCCGCAGGTGCCTCGGCGGCCTATGCCGCCGCAGTGGCCGGGCGGCGGGTGCTGCTGTTGGAGAAGGCCGAACTGCCTCGCTACAAGACGTGCGGCGGCGGCATCATCGGGCCTTCGAGGGACGCCCTGCCGCCCGGCTTCGAGCTGCCGCTACGGGACCGGGTGCACGCGGTGACCTTCTCGCTCAACGGCCGGCTGGCACGTACCCGCCGTTCCAAGGGGATGCTGTTCGGCCTGATCAACCGCCCCGAGTTCGACGCCGGGCTGGTGGAGCAGGCGCAGAAGGCGGGTGCCGTGCTGCGCACCGGTGCGATGGTGTCGCGGGTCGAGCAGCACGGTCCCGCGGTGCCGGACCGGCGCATGGTGGCGGTCGTGCTGGCGAGCGGCGAAACGGTGCTGGCCAGGGCGGTCGTCGGTGCCGACGGCAGCGCGAGCCGGATAGGGGCACATGTCGGGGTGAAGCTCGACCAGGTGGACCTCGGGCTGGAGGCGGAGATCCCGGTGCCGCCCACCGTGGCGGAGGACTGGGCGGGCCGCGTACTCATCGACTGGGGCCCGATGCCCGGAAGTTACGGCTGGGTGTTCCCGAAGGGCGACACACTCACGGTCGGCGTGATCTCGGCGCGCGGCGAGGGCTCGGCCACCAAGCGCTATCTGGACGACTTCATCGCCCGGCTGGGGCTCGCCGGGTTCGAGCCGGCGATCTCCTCGGGGCATCTGACGCGCTGCCGTACCGACGACTCGCCGCTGTCCCGCGGCCGGGTGCTGGTGTGCGGCGACGCGGCGGGGCTGCTGGAACCGTGGACTCGCGAGGGCATCTCGTTCGCGCTGCGCTCGGGGCGGCTGGCGGGCGAGTGGGCGGTGCGTATCGCCGAGTCCCAGGCCGCGGTGGACGCCCGCAGGCAGGCACTCAATTACGCCTTCGCCATCAAGGCGGGGCTGGGTGTGGAGATGGGCGTGGGGCGGCGGCTGCTCGCTGCCTTCGAGCGTCGGCCCGGGCTGTTCCACGCGGCGATCACCGGTTTCCGGCCCGCCTGGAACATGTTCGTGGGGATAGTGCGCGGCTCGACCTCGCTCGCCGGGATCGTACGCAACAGCCCGGTGGTGCGGCGCGTCCTGACCGCGCTGGACGACCGGTCCTGATTCGGTGACGTTTCGTCGTCCCGGCGCCTGAGCAAGGGCGGACACCGGGCCGCCCCCCCCGGGCCCGCCCGGGCTCCGGTGCGCACCTGGGTGCCCGAACGCAGCACGCCGAGCCGTATCAACGGACTGTCGGTGTGCAGTGCAGTATATGCACATACATTAGATGCAGACACATTTAATTCCGATGCAACGAAAAGCGTGATTTCTGCTAACGTGCGCTCATGGGCGCGAACAAGTCCGAGCGGGTGCTCGTGGAGGAATGGCGGGACATCCTCGACGTACATGCCCGCACGATGTGCGAGCTCGACCGCGAGCTCCATCCGCACGGCCTCGGCGCCAGCGACTTCGAGGTCCTCGACGTACTCGCGGAAGGCGTGGCGCAGGACGGCGGCTGCTCGTACCGGGTCCAGGAGCTGGCTGCCCGGGTCCACCTCAGCCAGAGCGCCCTCTCCCGGCTGATCGCCCGCCTGGAGAAGGACGGCCTGGTGACACGTGGGATGTGCACGGAGGACCGCCGCGGTGTACGGGTCGCCCTCACCGACGAAGGCCGTGCACGCCACGCCGAGGTGCAGCCGCTGCAGCGGGCCGTGCTCGGCCGGATGCTGGAGCGCTGACGGCCCGCCGGGCGGCTCTCCCGGTGGTCAGACCGCGAGCCGGTGTGCGAGGTCGAGCAGCTGGGGCAGCGTCAGGACGCGCCCACTGAAGCCCGGGAGCGGTACGTGCAGGGAGTCGGCCCAGCGTGTGGGGATCGCGTCCAGCCCGTAGTACGCGCCCGCGAGGCCGCCCGTGACCGCGGCGACGGTGTCCGTGTCGCCGCCGAGATCGACCGCGGCGCGTATCGCGTCCTCGTAGGAGGTGGTGGTACGCAGCGCCCAGACGGCGGAGCCCAGACATGGCCAGACGGCCCCGTTGAACTCGGTGGCCCGGTCCGGGTGCCAATCGGCGGCGAGGACAGTGGCGTACCGCCTGCGGTGATCGGGGTGGACGAGGGCGAGTGCGCCCGGGATGGCGGTGAGGGGATCGGCCCCCTCCAGCGCGACGCGCACCAGCTCGTGGAAGATCGCGGTGCCTTCCCAGGCGGCGCGGTCGCCGTGGGTGAGGGCGGCGATGCGGCGGGCCGCGTCCATGGTGGCTTCTCGGCCGTCGCGCGCGAAGCGGACCGCAGGAGTGGAAGCCCGCATCAAGGCGCCGTTGCCCGCCGCATATCGGTTGACCTGGAAGTGGACCGCGGCGGCCAGGTCCCAGGGCATGCCGTTGGTCAGGACGTCCTCGGTCTGCAGTCCGATGTCCTTTGGCTCGGACGTGGCCCATCGTTGGAAGCGGGCGAACACGTCCGGCAGATCCAGCCCGCCGCACTCCAGCAGCGACTCGGCGACCAGAACCGCCATCTGCGTGTCGTCCGTGGCCTCGCCCGGGTCCCAGCCACCGCCTCCGCACATCTCGCGCCCCGGATCGGCCACCGGGAACCGCGCGGAGAACGCCCCCGCGGGACCGAACTCGAAGGGCGCGCCCAGCGCGTCACCCACCGCCGAGCCGATGACCGCGCCGGCGGCGCGCTGAGTGCGATTCACGCCGACAGGCTAGCGGTGCATGCAGGTAATACGCAGAAGCGGCAATCTTCGTCACGCCCGGCGGGCAGGGAGTGCAGACGGGGGCATCGAAGACGGCCGGCGTGAACGCCGGGGCATCCTCGCCAGAACCAGGTGAAATCCGGTACCGGCAGCCGGTTCGCCGGGCCTAGCATCCCGTTCATGCCACGACCTCAAGGATTCAGCTACACGCGCCGTGCGGACGGCACCGTCGTCATCACCCACCTCAGCCGCAACGCCGGGACACTGCGTGGCGGCCGCGCCGAGCAGTTCCTCGCGGAGGTGGAGTCCGGCGACGCGCAGCTGGTGATGGCCCGTTGGACCGGAGCGTACAAACACGGCAACGAACGCATCGCGCGGAACCATCCGCGGAGTCGCCGCTGACCGGGCCGGTCACGCACAGGCGTCGGTCCCGACTGAACGGGTAAGCCCCTCCGTCCGTTGGACGTCACCCCCGCAGAAAACGGGATGCAACCGGGCCTGGCTGATCCCTACGCTGAAACGATGGATCCTGTGCAGGTCAGGCCGATGTGCGAGGGCGATCTCGCGTCGGCGGAACGGGCCTCGGCGGTGACGTTCTTCGAGGCGGAGCGGAGTACCAGGCGAGTCAGCGATCCGGAGATCGAGCCGCGTTCGGCAGTCGCCTCGAAGCAGTGGATCGACCGGATGCGCTTCTTCCTGAACCTCGACCCGGGAGGGTGCTGGGTCGCAGTGCGGGACGATGCGGGCGTCGGCGAAGTAGTCGGATTCGCCATCTCGCAGAACCGCGGACGTCTGTGGTTCCTCGCGACCTACGGTGTGCTGCCGAGCCATCGGAGACTGGGCATCGGCAAGCGCCTGATGGACGCCGCTCTCGCTCATGCCGGGGGTCGCCCCGGCATCTTCTCCTCCAGTGTCCACCCAGGCGCCACCCGTCGGTACCGGCTGGCGGGTTTCTCCCTCCACCCGCAGATGCGGATGATCGGCACCGTCGACCGGTCCACGCTCCCCATGGTCGACGGCCTCCAGGAGGGCCGGGCGGACGACTTCGAGTGGATGGACCGCCTGGACCAGGATCTGCGTGTCGCGGGCCACGGCCCCGACCACGGCTACATGCTCGGCACCCTGCGGCTTGTCGTGTCCCGGGACAGGGCGAGGCCCGGATACGTCTACCTCGACGATCACGGGCGGGCGTCGCTGCTGGCTGCCGCGCACCCGGAGACCGCACAGAAGCTGTTGTGGGAAGCCCTGGCCGTGTCACAAGGAAGAACCTTGGTCAACTGCATCACCACCCCCAATGAGTGGGCGATCGACGTCGGCCTGGCCGCCCGTCTCGACATCGGCCAAGAGGGGTACATCGCCGTCCGTGGCATGCCGGTCCCGGCACCGTACCTCGCCAGCGGGCACCTCCTCTGACCGTTGTGCACATGCGTCGCCTCAATGGCGGGTGGTCGACCGCGCGATGCTGTCGATCAGTTCGCGTGCTCCCTGCCGCAGCAGCGCCACCGCGACGGAGGTGCCGAGTGTTGCCGGGTCCAGCGGGCCGGCCCACTCATGGGCGTTGAGGACCGTCTTGCCGTCCGGGCTGAAGACACAGGCGCGCAGTGACAGATCGCCGTTGCGTTCGGAGCGGGCGTAACCGGCGATGGGGGAGTTGCAGTGGCCCTGGAGGACATGGAGGAGCATTCGCTCGGCGGTGGCTTCGCGCCAGGCGTTCCGGTCACCGAGGGCGGACACCGTGTCGATGGTGGCAGTGTCGTCCTCGCGGCACTGCAGGGCCAGGATGCCCGCTCCGATGGGCGGGCACATCGTCTCGACCGAGAGGATCTCGGTGATCACGTCGCCACGGCCGATGCGTTGGAGTCCGGAGGTGGCGAGCAGCAGGGCGTCCGCGTCGCCCGCGGCGAGTTTCTCCAGCCGGCGGTTGGCGTTACCGCGCATCGGTACGCACTTCAGGTGCGGGTGGGAGGCGGCCAGTTGAGCGACTCGGCGTACGGATGAGGTGCCGATCCGGGTCCCTGGGGGCAGCTCGTCCAGGGTGAGCCCGTCCGGGTGAACGAGGGCGTCTCGGATGTCGTCGCGTTTGAGGAAGGCGACGAAGGCGGTGCCGGCCGGGAGCGGCCGGTCCGCGGGGATGTCCTTGACGCAGTGCACGGCCAGGTCCGCGTCACCGGCGAGAAGGGCGGCGTCGACTTCCTTGGTGAACGCGCCCTTGCCGCCGAGCTTGGACAGGTCACCGAGCCAGCGGTCGCCGGAGGTGGTGACGGGGACGACTTCGGTGGTGATCCCGGGGTGGAGCGCGGCGAGTTCGGTACGGACACGCTCCGCCTGGGCCAGGGCCATCGGTGAGGAACGGGAGACGATACGGATCGGATCGGGTGAGGCCATGGCGCCCACCATAGGGGGTCGGCCGGGCACGTCTGTCGCCTGTGATATCAGAGGAGTTGAGGATTCGGATGTCCGTGCGAGGGGTCGTGCGGCCGTTCGCGAGCCCGCAGCCGCGAGCGCGGGAACGCGGCCCTGTCAGACACCGACGGCCTCCTCCATCTCCTCCTCGGCCTCGGTGCGGGCCTCGACGGGGCGGGCGACGGGGGTGTGCGTCGCGATGCGCTGCCGTCGCTCGTAGGCGCCCGCGATCGTCAGCAGGACGAGGCCGGCCGCGAACCACAGGGTCAGCGTCAGCAGATGGCCCGCCAAGCCCGCCCCGCCGTCGAAGTACAGCACGCTGCGGGTGCCTTCGAGGAAGCCGGCACCGTTCCAGAAGGCATGCAGGGCGCCGAAGAAGCCGTTCTGCAGTTCCGGGCGGTAGATGCCGCCGGAGCTGGTGAAGTTCAGCATCACGAACAGCACCATCAGTGTCAGTGTCGTCCAGCGCTTGAGGAATGTGTGCAGGCCGACGCCGATCGCGATGATGCCTGCCGAGTAGAGCCAGCCCATCGCCCATACGGCGGCGTAGTCGTGATCCACGATGTGGAAGAGCGGACCAGCTGTCACGATGCCGATGATGCTGACGGCGAGCGAGGTGACCAGTCCGATCGCGGCGCGGACCGGCATGCGCACCGAGGCCCCCGCGGTTCCGATGACCGCGACGCTGCCGTACGAGCCGATGCTCAGCGCCACGAGCAGGAAGAACAGCCCCTGGCCGGTCGGGTCCCCGCTGTCTGTCGGGGCGATGTCGGTCACCGTGAGCGGGACGCCCTGCTTGGCGGTGACGGTCTGGAAGACCGCCTCCGCGGCCATGGCGGAGGTGTCGGAGTTGGCCTTGGCCACGATCAGCTCCGGCGCGGTGGCGTCCGGGACGAACGCGCCGACCAGCTGCCGGTCGCGCAGCTGCTCCTCGGCCGCGTCACGCGTCGGCAGCGCGGTCACGTCCAGCGCGTCGCCCGCCTTGTCCTTGACGGTCTGGGCGAGGATCCGCGCCTGCGGAGTGGTGCCGACGACCGCGACCTCGAGGTGATGGGGCTCGGGCTTGTGGAACGCCCCCTGGTAGGCCAGGGCCATGCCGAGGCACATCAGCAGCGGGGTCAGCAGATGGACGGCGATGTGCCGGAGGGAGTGCTGCAGGCCCGGTGCGCGGTGGGTGCTGCCGTGGGCGGCAGGCGGGGTGCCGTGTGAGGTGGTCATGTTCGGGGGGCCTTCGTTCAGATCAGGTCCGGTGCGAGTGCACGAGTTGGTTGGTAGATGCAACCATATCGATGTACTATACAACCATGACTGTGGACAACCCCCACACCACCCGCGACGAGGCGATCGGCATCATCCAGCGCGAGCTCACCGCGTTCTCCCGGCGCGCCCGCAGCAAGTCCGCCGAGATGCACCCCGAACTGTCCCTGGTGGCCTTCAGCATCCTGGACCTGCTCGCCCAGCGCGGCGGCTGCCGTGGCAGCGAGCTCGCCACCCACTTCCGGCTCGACAAGTCCACGGTGAGCCGCCAGGTCGCCGACTTGGAGCGCCGCGGTCTCCTGGTCAGGGAAACCGCCGCCGACGATCACCGGGGCCAGACCCTGCGCCCGTCGGCCGCCGGACTGCGTGCCGTGAGCGACGCGGCGGAGCGCCGCCGCAAGGCCTTCGCAGTCCGCTTCACGGACTGGGGCGACGACGAACTCGACCAGTTCGCCCGCTGCTTGGAGCGCTACAACGCCGTGCCGTAGATCATCCGTGCGCGACGGGCCCCGAGGTCACGGGCCGCGGCGTTGATCATGGGCGGTACAGTCGGCGGCCATGACGACGGACCTGCTGGTGGGGCGAGCCACCGAGTGCGAGGCGATCGATGCGTTCCTGGCGCGGCTTCGGGCCGGAGACGGCGGAGTCCTCGTCCTGCGCGGCGAACCCGGGGCCGGGAAGTCGGCCCTGCTGCGGTATGCCACCCGGGCAGCCGGTCCGGCCCGCGTGCTCCGGGTCGTCGGTGCCGAGCCCGAGGCCGGAATGGCCTTCGCCGCTCTGCATCAACTCCTCCTGCCCGTAGTGGAGTTCGCCGACGGGCTGCCCGAGGTTCAGCGGGAGGCCGTGCGTGGCGCCCTCGGACTGGCCGCGGCCACCGGAGCCCAGGACCGGTTCCTCGTCTCCGCCGGGGTGCTGTCCCTGCTCGCGGAGGCCGCGGGGTCACAAGGGCTGCTCTGCGTCGTCGACGACTTCCAGTGGGTCGACCGGGCCTCCGCCGACGCCCTGCTGTTCGCCGCCCGCCGTCTCGGCGCGGACCGGGTCGGGCTGATCGTCGCCACCCGGGAGACCGCGGAAGCACGCCACGCCCTGCGCGGAATGCCGGACCTGCGGCCGGCGGGGCTGGACGCGGAAGGCGCGGCCCAGGTGCTTGCCGCCCGGGTGGCGGTATCGCCGGCGCCGGACGTCGTCGCCCGGATCACCGCCGCCACCGGCGGCAATCCGCTCGCCCTGCACGAGACCGCCATGCTTCTGACGGAAGATCAGCTGATCGGGCGTGCGGCGTTGCCGGACCCCCTGCCGCTCGGTGACGGCAGCCACGCCGTCTACGGCGAACAGATCGAACAGCTCCCCGACGACACCCGCCTCGTCCTCCTTGCCGCCGCCCTCGAAGGCCGGGGCGAGCCCGGAGTGATCTTCGACGCGGCCGGACGGCTCGGTGTACCACCGGGGGCCCTGGACGCCGCCGAGGCGGCCGGTCTTGTGGTGGCCGACCCGGCGCAGGTCAGGTTCCGGCACCCGCTGATCCGCGCCGCCGTGCACGAGGCTGCGAGCCCCCCGGAGCGCCGCGCGGCTCACACCGCACTGGCCGAGGCCCTTGCGGCGGCCGGGGACACCGACCGGCAGGCCAGGCACCGGGGCGCCGCCGCGCTCGGCCCGGACGAGAGCATCGCCGCGGAACTGGCGGCGGCGGCCCACCGGGACCGCGAACGGGGAGGCTACGCGAGCGCCGCCGAAGCCCTGCAGTGGTCCGCCCGGCTGACACCCGACGAGGGCACACGGGCCCGTCGGCTGACGGACGCGGCGGCCGCGGCATGGCTCAGTGGCCGACCCGGCCAGGCGCAGAGCGCACTGGCCAAGGCCCGCGAGGTGGCCCGCGAACCAGGCCTGCTCGCCGAACTCGGCGGTCTGCGGGGCCGGTTCGAACTCATTTCGGGAGATGCGGCGGAGGCCCTGCGTGTCCTCCTGGCCGCGGCCGACCAGGCCCTGGATGCCGGAGCCAGGGGCCTCGGGCTGCTGGGCGACGCCGCCGAGGCCGCGTTCTGCGTCGGTGACCTCGACGCTTTCGTACGGATCGGCCGACGCGCCGAGACACTGTCCGAGGTGTTCCTGCGCGATGTCCTGGCCGGGGCCGGGGCCCTGCTGGGCGGGGATGCCGGAGGTGGCGTCCCCCTGCTGCGCCGGGCCCTCGCGGCGGTGCGGGAGGACGAGCCCGACGCCGCGACCCTGCTGTGGGCTGCCACAGCGGCAAGCCTTCTGGGCGAGACCGACACCGCGGCCGGGTTCGGCGCCCGGGCGGGGCGGGTGGCCAGAGTGTCCGGGATGGCGGGGACGCTGCCGGTCGTTCTGGAGACCTCGGCCACAGCCGAACGTATGAACAGCCGGTTCGCGCTCAGCGCCGCGCTCTCCGAGGAGGGCCTGGCCCTGGCCCGGGAAACCGGTGTCACCAACTCCGCCGCCGCGCATCTGGCGAACCTGGCGGTCTGCGCCGCCCTGCGCGGCCACGAGGACGACTGCCGCTCGTACGCCCAGCAGGCCCTGGCCGTCGCCATCCCGCACCGGCTCGGGCTGCGCGTCGGTGTCGCCTCCTACGCGCTGGGACTGCTCGACCTCGGTCTCGGCCGGTTCGAGCAGGCCCATGAACGGTTCACCGCCCTCACCCAGGCAGGCCCCGGCGCCGGGCACCCGGTCGCCGTCTGGGGTTCCACCGCCGACCGGGTCGAGGCCGCGGTGGCCGCCGGGGAGCACGAGGAGGCCCGTACGGCCGTGGCGTTCCTGGAGCAGTGGTCGGCCCATGCTGCGTCCCCGCGCGCACGGGCGCTGCTCGCCCGCTGCCGGGCCCTGGTCACGGACGACGAGTCCGCCGTGCCGAAGCTCGAGGAGGCGATCGCGCTGCTCGCCGGCGACGCGGGGGCCGAGTACGACCGCGCCCGCACCGCGCTGCTCCTCGGTGAGCGGCTGCGCCGGGACCGCCGGGCCACGGACGCCCGCCCGCATCTGCGGCTCGCCGCGGAGACCTTCCGACGGCTCGGCGCCGCCTCGTGGGAGAGCCGCGCCGAAGGCGAGCTGCGGGCGGCCGGTGAGGCCGCGGTCCGCGCCGAGCCGGCGGCACTCGGCGAACTCACCCCGCAGGAGCTGCGGATCGCCCGGCTGGTCGCCGAGGGCGCCTCCAACAGGGATGTGGCGGCACGGCTGTTCCTCAGCCCGCGCACCGTCGAGTACCACCTGTACAAGGTCTATCCGAAGCTCGGTATCTCCTCGCGTACGGATCTCGCCCGGCTGTTCCGGTAGTTGCCCGTGGCGGCCAGTGGCCGGCCACCCATGGGCCACCAGTGGTTCCACGGATGGCACCAGTGGCCCCGCCCGGCAGAGTTCTTCTCACCGGGACGACAACGGCCCGGACAACACGCGGAGAAAGAGGCAGGGTTGACTGCTGAAGGACAGCTGATCGAGGTCGGCGGCGTCGAACTGTGGGCGGAGGAGTTCGGTGATCCGTCCCACCCGGCGGTGTTCCTCATACCGGGCTCGATGAGCCAGGGCGTGCTGTGGCCCGACAAACTCGTGGGACGGATCGCGGCCGCGGGCCACCGGGTGATCCGGTACGACCACCGGGACACCGGCCGCTCCACGGCCTTGGACTTCGACACCTACCCGTACACCTGGGCGGCCCTCAAGGACGACGCCGTGGGACTGCTCGACGCCCTCGGCATCGAGCGTGCCCATGTCGTCGGCCACTCGGCGGGCGGCCTGCTCGCCCAGTGGATCGCCGACGAGCACCCCGAGCGGGTGCGGTCGCTCACCGTGATCGGCTCCTCCCCACTCGGTGACCGCGAGGGCCAGGTGATCGTACGGGCGATGCTGGGGGAGCCACAGCCCGAGGGCAGCCTGCCGGAACCGCTCCCGGCGTTCCTGGAGATGCTCCGGAAGATGGCCGTGGACCCGCCACCGGTCACCCGTGCCGAGATGATCGACTTCGGGATCGAGATGGCGCGGGTGCTCCACGGTGACGTTCTGCCGTTCGACGAGGACGCCCAGAGGCGCCTCGAGGAGCGGGTGTACGACCGGGCCCGTGACCCGCGCTCCACGGCGAACCACCAGCGGGCGGCGATGGCGGACATGGAGTTCGAGCCGACCGGCGCACTGGAGAAGGTGACGGCACCGACGCTCGTCGTCGAGGGCACGTGCGAGCCCGTCAAGCCGGGGCACGGTCGGCTCATCGCCGAAGCGATCGCCGGGGCCCGGCTGGTGATGATCCCCGGCATGGGGCACATGATCACGCCGGAGACGGCCGGCCCTGTGACGGACGTGGTACTGGCGCACCTGGCCGCGGCGGTCCGCTGAGCCCGCGCGGTGACCGGAACATGGAAGACTCGCACCCATGAACGGCAAGGAGACGACCACCCGGACGAGACTGGAGAGGGGCCGGAGCGCACTCGGCCCCGCGCTCGAACTGGTCCACACGGGCCGCGCCCCCACCCGTGCCGTTCTCACCGCGGAACTCGGTGTCACGCGCGCCACCGCGGGCGCGGTCGCTGCCGAGCTGGAGGCGCTCGGCCTCATCCAGGTCGACTCCCGGCCCGGCTCGGCCGCAGGCTCGCAGGGCCGTCCCTCGCACCGGCTCGCCGTGAACGACAAGGGGCCCGTCGTGCTCGCCGCCCAGGTGCACACGGACGGCTTCCGGGCCGCGTTGGTCGGCCTCGGCGGGCGGATCGTGGCGACCGCGCCCGGCAGCATGACCGTCTCGGAGGACCCCGCCCAGGTCCTGGAGGCGGTGGTCGACGCCGGCGCCACGCTCCTGAAGGGCACCGGGAGGCGCTGCCTGGGCGCCGGACTGGCCGTGCCGTCCGCCGTGGCCGAGCCGGAGGGCACCGCCCTGAACCCGCTCCATCTGGCCTGGCGGGCGGGTGCGCCCGTACGGGACATCTTCGCGGAGCGGGTCCGGGCCGCGGGCATCACAGGCCCCGTCCCCGCCTTCGCCGGCAACGACATCAACCTCGCCGCCCTGGCCGAGCACCGGCACGGGGCCGGGCGCGGCGCCCGCCATCTGCTCTGCGTGGCCACCGGTCACCGGGGCGTCGGCGGCGCCCTGGTCCTCGACGGGCGGCTGCATTCCGGCAGTTCCGGCCTGGCCCTGGAGGTCGGCCACCTCACCGTCAACCCGGAGGGGCGCCCCTGCCACTGCGGAAGCCGGGGCTGCCTCGATGTCGAGACGGACCCGCTGGCCTTCCTCACGGTGGCGGGGCGCCGTCCGGGCCCGGAGGTCTCCCTGCTCCAGCAGTCCCGCGATCTGCTCCGTACGGAGTACGACGACCCGGCCGTACGGGCCGCCGCCGAGGAACTGATCGACCGCCTGGGCCTCGGGCTCGCGGGCCTGGTCAACATCCTCAACCCGGACCGCATCATCCTCGGCGGACTTCACCGTGCGCTGCTCGACGCCGACCCGGAGCGGCTGCGTGCCGTTGTCGCCGACCACAGCCTGTGGGGGCGCAGCGGCAGCGTGCCCATCCTGGCCTGCACGCTCGACCACAACAGCCTGGTGGGCGCCGCCGAACTGGCCTGGCAGCCGGTGCTGGACGATCCACTTGCCGTAGTCGCCCAGAGCTAGCTAGTGCTGTGGCCGGAAAGGTTCACCGGCTCACGACGTCCAGCATGGCACCTCTCCCCCGTAGCCCTTCGGGCACGGGAGGTACCCCCAGCGTTGTCGCATCGCGCGAGTACGGCCGAGTACGAGCTGCGATGCTCCGCCTTGCGATTGCACGCACCGGACGCCGCTCCTTGACGGGCAAACGTTGCCGGTCGCGGCACTGGGATTCCGCCCCGGCCCGCCGGTGACACCGGCGGGCCGGGCCCGTGGACCTCCCGGTGATCTGGGCGGCCGTGGTCGTCGGTGTTCACGACGAGGACGAGTGCTGGCATCGGCTGTCCGTCCTCGACGAGCAGTTCGGCCGCCACATCACGGACGGTGCGCCATGACCACGCTCATGCCCTCGGCGTTTGCCGTTCGGGCGCCGGGCGGGCCCGTCGCCCGGTTGCCGCCCGGTCAGCGCACCACGGCCGACCGCGCGGCGAGCCTGCGCGCCCGGGCGGGTTCCTCGACCTCGGCGAACGGGCCTTCGGCGACCGCCCCGTACAGCGGGCGGGAGGGCCGCGACGTCAGCGGCGACGGGGCGCGCAGGGCGAACCACACGGTCTTGCCCTCGTCGCGCGGTCGTACGCCCCAGCTGTCGCTGAGCGCGGCGACGAGCGTGAGGCCACGGCCCGAGGTGGACAGGGGCTCGGAGTCTGGTACGTCGGGCACGCGTGGGTCGTGGTCGTGGACGGACACCGTGAGCTGGTCGAGCAGCAGCTCGATGTCGACGGTGCAGATCTTGTCCGGCTGGGCGTGCAGATGCACGTTGGTGAGCAACTCGGTGACGCCCAGGGTGGCTTGCTCGATCAGTGGATCGAGATGCCAGTAGCGCAACTGCGCCGATACGATTCTGCGGACTTGACCGATCCGCGACGGCAGGGCCTGGAGCTCCACCGTGCAGTGCCCGCTCGGCTGGCTGATCACGGCTGCGACTCCCCGAATGAGGTCCGGAAGAAGACGAAGGATCGGATCCAGCAGTGGCTCGCTGCTGTATGGACTGGCCCCGGCGGACCTGGATCTCAGCGTAACCGCCGGTGAACCCTCAGTGATGTGAGACCAATGTGGCTCAGGGCTTGCCTGTCCGCAACTTGCGCCCTGTCGACCTGCCGTCACGTGGGCGGGCGTGCGGGGCCGTGCGCCCTGCGTATGGTCTCCAGGAAGCGTCCGGCCGTCTCCTCGGCGCGGCGCGGGCTGCCGCCCCGCTGGCCCATGGTCAGCCGGTACCGGTGGCCGTTGACGGTGGCCACCGTGCTGTCGTCCCCGGCGAACCAGCGCCTGCCCGCGCTGACCGAGTCCAGCGGGGCACTGTCGATCTCCTGACCGCCACTGGTCAGCAGGGACAGCCTGCCGTCCTTGATGCGGATCTGCCCTGCCTTGGTGAGCGAACGGGACCACCGGTCGATGCGTACACCCGTGGCACTGAATTCCGGCTCCTTCATTGCGATTCCGCCCCCTTCGCGCCGGGTCTTCTGGTGGGAAGTCTGCACAACCAGCGCCGCCCGCACCAGTGCGCGAGGCGAGAAGGCTGGGCTATGGAAGATCAAAGCGAACGTTTGTGCAGGTGGGAGGCTTATGGTGGGTGGTGGGGGAGTGAAGCCGGAATCACGAGGAGAGGCTCGGATGGGTACCACCGGACAGGTACGCGACAGCTCGGCGACGGCCACTGTCGACGTGGATCGCAGCGACCCGGAGTACCGGGCCTGGCTCAAGGAGGCCGTGCGCAAGGTGCAGGCCGACGCCAACCGATCGGCCGACACCCATCTGCTGCGTTTCCCGCTTCCCGAGCAATGGGGCATCGACCTGTACCTGAAGGACGAGTCCACCCATCCGACCGGCAGTCTCAAGCACCGTCTGGCGCGCTCGCTCTTCCTGTACGGCCTGTGCAACGGCTGGATCCGGCCGGGCAAGCCGGTCATCGAGGCGTCCAGTGGATCGACCGCGGTCTCCGAGGCGTACTTCGCGAAGCTGATCGGGGTGCCGTTCATCGCGGTGATGCCGCGCACCACCAGCCCCGAGAAGTGCAGGCTGATCGAGTTCCACGGCGGGCAGTGTCACTTCGTGGACGACTCCCGGAAGTTGTACGAGGAGTCCGCCGCCCTCGCCGACCGGACCGGTGGCCATTACATGGACCAGTTCACCTACGCCGAGCGGGCCACCGACTGGCGCGGCAACAACAACATCGCCGAATCGATCTATCAGCAGCTGAAGCTGGAGCGCTACCCGGAACCCGCCTGGATCGTCGCCACGGCCGGCACCGGCGGCACCTCGGCGACCGTTGCGCGCTACGTCCACTACATGCAGTACGACACCCGGGTCTGCGTCCCCGACCCCGAGAACTCCTGCTTCTTCGAGGGCTGGACCACCCACAACCCGTACGCCACCAGCGACTGCGGCTCCCGTATCGAGGGCATCGGACGGCCCCGGATGGAGCCCAGCTTCCTACCCGGCGCCATAGACCGCATGATGAAGGTCCCGGACGCGGCCAGTGTCGCCGCCGTGCGCGCGCTGGAGGCGGCCATCGGCCGCAAGGCGGGCGGTTCCACCGGTACCGGGCTGTGGAGCTCGCTGAAGATCGTCGCGGAGATGGTGGCCGAGGGGCGCAAGGGCAGTGTGGTCACCCTGCTCTGCGACCCGGGCGACCGCTACCTCGACAAGTACTACTCCGACGACTGGCTCGCCGAACAGGGTCTGGACATCGCTCCGTACACCGAGGCGATCGACCATTTCCTCGCCACGGGGATCTGGCAGGACTGACGGACGCCCGGCCGGCGCAGTCACCCGCCCAGCCGGCGGTCGAGCTTTCGCACGCCGTCGCGGAAGGACCGGCCGAGAGCCGCCCGGCCGAGCCGCGCCGTGAACAGGAACGGGGCCGTGCCGGCCGCGGCGAGGGTCCACTGCACCCGGGTGCCGGTGCCGGTGGACCTCAGCCGCCACTCCTCCAGCAAGGCGTGCGTACCCGGCACATTGGTCACATCGACCCGGTAGGCGTACCGTTCCGCGGGCTCCCTGGCCATGATCGTCTCCCGGGAGCGGGCACCGCCCCTGAGCCAGACCTCGCGGCCCGAGCCGTCCGGGTACGGGCGGATCCGGGTCACTGCGCTCCACCACGCGGGCCAGGTCTCGACGTCGTCGACCAATGCTTCGTACACCGCCCCGGCGTCGGCGGAGACCTCCACGGCGAAGACGAGGCGCAGCGGCGCCGACTCGACGAAGTCGAGCGCCACGGAACGGAGTCGGTGAGCCATCGGCCGTACCTCCTGGCGGTGTGCGGGCGCGGGATCCGCACACCATAACCGCCGGACCGTCAGTTGTCTGCGGGGCCTTTCCGTTTTTCCGCCACCACCAGGCCGGGCACATGCTCGGCGATCTCCGCACGCGCCTCGGCGGACAGACCCGAGTCCGTGACGAATGTGTCGACCTCGTCCAGCGTCGCGAAGGAACTCAGCCCCACCGTCCCCCACTTGGTGTGGTCCGCCACCACGACCACCCGGCGGGCCGACCGCACCATCCGCCGGTTGGTCTCCGCCTCCGCGAGATTCGGGGTGGAGAGTCCTGCCTCGGCCGATATGCCGTGCACCCCGAGGAACAGCACATCGAAGTGGAGCGAACGGATCGCCTGGTCCGCGACCGGGCCGACCAGCGAGTCCGACGGAGTGCGCACACCACCGGTGAGCACCACCGTGGCGGCCCCCGGCCGCTGCCCGCCGCCTCCGCGTTCCACCGAATGGAACACATCGGCGACCCGTACCGAGTTCGTCACCACCGTCAGGTCCGGTACCTCGAGGAGATGCCGGGCCAGCGCGTACGTCGTGGTCCCACCGGACAGCGCGATCGCCGAGCCCGGTACGATCAGTGCGGCCGCCGCCCGCGCGATGTCGTCCTTGGCGCTCAGTTCCAGGCCCGACTTGGCTTCGAAACCCGGCTCGTGCGTACTCGGCTCCATCACCGGCACCGCACCGCCGTGCACCTTCTCGATCGCTCCCTGGCGCGCCAGCGCGTCCAGGTCCCGGCGGATCGTCATGTCCGAGACACTGAGCTTCCGCGTGAGCTCATTGACCCGGACCCCGCCGCGCCGTCTGACCTCCTCGAGGATCAGGGCACGACGCTGCTCCGCGAGCAGATTCTGATTCTCGCTCACCGCAGGGGCCGGTCCTTCCACGTCACCTTCACCGATTGTCATGGTCAGGGTACGGGGAGATTCTGTGAGGGCGGCACGGCAGGCGGGCCGGACCTGTGATCCTGACGCCGGCCCCGGTCCTGCCCCACGAGAGCGAGGTGCCGAAGTGCGCGACGGTGTTGCCCTGGAACTGCTGGTCCACGGCGCACCCTTCGCCCCGCCCTGCTGCGCCGAGCGCGCGGTTCCGGACCTCGTCCGGCGCATGCACACCTGGACCGAGCGTACCGGCGGACGGCTTGTCATCTCGGGCCACTCGCAGGGCAGCGTGCTGTCGGCCGCCGCCGTCTGGCAGTTGCCCGCCGGAAGTCGCGGCCGGGTCGCGCTGCTGACCTGCGGCTCACCGCTGGAGCTGTTCTAAGTGCGCTGGTTCCCGGCGTACTTCGGTCTGGTTCCCCTGGCCCCACTCCATCGTGACGTGCACTGCCGGCGCAATCTGTGGCGGGCCACCGACCGGATAGGAGGGTCCGTCCTGGTGGCGGCCGGCGACGATGGCCGGGCGGTCGGCCGGGGCCCGCTCCAGGACCCGCTCGCCCACGGCCGTACGGACCGGCCCCCGCTGCCGGCGCCGCTGCTCGGACACTGCGACTACTGGGCGGACCCTGCCTTCGATGAGGAGCACACCGGACTGCTGGACCGGCTGCCGCCCGCGCTGCCCCGGCCGCGGCAGTCTCAGGGAAGCTCCGGCAGGTCCTCCGGGTAGAGCAGGGTGAGGTCGTCGGTGCTGGCGTCGTGCAGCCGGGCGACCCGGCCGGCGTGCCGTTCCACCATCGACTCGAAGGTCTGACGGGCGGTACGGCCGTTGCCGAAGCCGGGCCCCTTGGGCAGCTCGGTGAAGTACTTCAGCAGGGCCTCCGCCGCTCCGGCGCCCAGCCGGTACTCGTGCTCCTCGGCCTGCTGCTCGACGATCCGCAGCAGCTCGTCCGGGGTGTAGTCGCCAAAGGTGATGGTTCGTGAGAAACGGGAGGCCACGCCCGGGTTGACCTGCAGGAAGCGTTCCATCTCCGTGGTGTAGCCGGCGACGATCACCACCACCGCTTCGCGGTGGTCCTCCATCAGTTTCACCAGCGTGTCGATGGCCTCGCGGCCGAAGTCCCGGCCGGAGTCCTCCGGGGCGAGTGCGTACGCCTCGTCGATGAAGAGCACTCCGCCGCGCGCCCGGTCGAACGCCTCCTGGGTACGGATCGCCGTGGAGCCGATGTGTTCGCCGACCAGGTCCACCCGGGACACCTCGACGAGATGGCCCCGCTCCAGCACGCCCAGCGAGGCCAGGATCTCGCCGTAGAGCCGGGCGACCGTCGTCTTGCCGGTGCCGGGGGAGCCGGTGAAGACCAGGTGGCGCCGCACCGAGGCCGCTTTCAGGCCTGCCTCCCGGCGGCGCCGGCCCACCTCGATCATGTCGGTGAGGGCGCGTACCTCACGCTTGACGCTGTCCAGGCCCACCAGGGCGTCGAGTGCGCCGAGCACCGCCCGGGAGGCGCGGGCCGGGGGAGCGGCGGCCGGGGCCTGGCCGGGGACCGTGCCGAGCAGACCGGCCGGCTGGGGGGCTTGCCGGGGAGCCTGCTGGGTGGCCGTCAGCATGGGCGCGGGGGCGGCTTCCCGTGCGGTTCCGCGCAGAGTGCTCTCGTCGCTCGTACAGTCCTCGACGACCGGGCCACCGCCGCTGCCCGCGGCGTGGGAGGTGACGCCTTCGGAGAACTCGTAGCCGCCGCGGGCACAGCGCTCCGTACGGCAGCGGGTCAGCGTCGTGCGGCAGCCGTCTATGACATGGAAGCCGTAGCCGTCGCTGCCGGTGACCCGGCAGGAGTGGAAGACACCGCGGCCCTCGGCGGAGACGTAGAAGCCGGCCTCCGAGGGCGAGACGACCGTGCAGCGCTCGATGCGCGGGTCGGCGCCCTTGGTGACGATGACCCCGGTCTGTACGGAGTCCATGGTGCAGCCGGAAAGGGTGCCGCCGCTGCCGTGGTCGCGGAACCAGGCCCCCGTCGAGACCTCCCGGATACGGCAGTCGTCGAGCTGCGCGGTGGCGCCGTCGCTCACCGACACCGCCGTGTTGCGGACCTGCGACAGATCGCTGTCGACGACATCGGCGCGCGAACCGCGGTCGAGGACGAAAAGCGCGTCCGGCACATCGTGCACCCGGCAGGAGTCGAGGACGGCGGTGGCGCCGTCGCTGACCCAGACGGCCGGATAGTCGCCCGTGCTGTCGTGGATCTCGCACTGGTTGGCGTCCACCCGGGTGCCGGGATCCCATACGGACAGGCCGTTGCGGCCGAAGCGCCGCACCGTGGAGCGGGTCAGGGTGAGGACCGAACGGGAGCGCAGATCGACCGCGTTCTCCGGGATGTCATGGATGTCGCAGTCGGAGAGCGTGAGGACGGCGTCGGTGTCCAACGTGATCCCGTCCGCCGAAGTGCGGTGCACCGTGCACTCGGTGAGATGGGCTGTGGCACGGGACGCGATCTGTACGCCGGCGCCCTTCACCTCGTACACCTCGCATGCGACGGCCTCCAGGCCGCTTCCCTCCCCGGTCACACTGAGGCCCGCACCCGAGGCACGGTGCACCCGCGAGCGCTCGAGCCGGGGATGGGCACCGTCCCGTACGGAGAAACCCGACTGGCCCGCCGAGACGATCTCGCACTCCTCGAACACCCCGCCCGCGCCGTCGATCACGCCGATTCCGACCCCGGCCGGATTGTCCACCGTGCAGCGGCGCACCGTGGGCCGCGCCGCTCCGCGCACCTCCACGCCGACCGCGGACCGGGTCACCACCCGCAGATCCGTCAGCTCGGGTGTGCCGTCCTCGACCAGCAGGGCGGGCGATGCCGTGTCCTGGCCCTCGACCTGCAGGTCCTGGACGACCGCGGAGGCGCGCACGGTGAGCGGCACACCGTCTGTGGGCGCGATACGCACCGGGCCGGACGTGCCCTCGGCTCCGCGCAGGGTGACGGCATGGCTCAGCACCACGTTCTCCCGGTACGTGCCGGGCGCGACGGTGAGGATGTCGCCGTCGCCGGCGGCCTCCAGAGCAGCGGTGAGGGAGGCGTACTCGCCCGTGCGGCGCCGCCACCGCGATGTGCCGGTGTACGTCACCTGGACCGTGCCCTGAGCCATGACGCTGATCTGTCCCCACCTCGTGCGACTGATTGGCCGCTCCACCGTAGCGCGCGTGGAGCAGGAGAGTTGACAGGTCAGCTGCCTGTTCCGGCGCGTCCCCAGTCGGGACCGGCTTTGACCCATGCCTGGTCGAGACGGGCGTACCGCCGCCGTACGATCCGCCATACGACCAGTCGTCTGCCGCACTCGGTCGAAAAGGCGGCAGCCACGGCCGCGGCGGCTCCGGTGAAGAGGGCGTTCGTCCGTGCGACGGCGTCGCTCATCGGGGGGCTGACGGCGTGCCCGCGCCTGTCGGTCCATATGAGGAAGGTGTCGCCGGCGCGGAGGGTCCTCCGGGCAGTGGGCACCGTGCCGGTACGGGGACTGCCGTCGTCCGCCGTCCAGCCGGCGACGACGCGGCGGGGCGGCGCCAGCCCCCAATTGACCTCGGTACCGGAGGGGGCACGTTCCCTGACCGGCCGGACGACCGTCGCGGTGGCGAGATGGCGCTGCTCGCGCTCGGTGCGGGCGGAGCGCCGCAGGGTGTCGTCCATGAGCGAAGCGCACAGCCAGCCGACGGCGGGCGAGGCGAGGACGATCAGAAGCAGGGCGACGAGAGCCACCCAGGCTTCGACGAGATCGGTCGTGCGGCGCAGCGGATTGTGCCGCCAGCGCCAGATTCCCGCGGCCGCTCGCACGGTCCCCTCACCCCCGCCCGCCGTTCCGCTCCGGAGCATGCCATCCAGCACAACGACCGTGCGGTGCCCGGAGGTTCCCACGGTTTTTTGTGGCTCGGTTCTCCCCCGGACTCGTCCGGGGGGACCCCCACGGGGGCGCTCAAGCCCCTGCCGACGGTCGACCGTGCTCGGCCCTTCGTTCCTCAGGGCCTCTGCGCTCCCCCAGCTCCCGCTGGGGGAGCCCCCACTCCCTTTCGACAGCGGCGCGGCCCCCTTCGGCTCACTCGCCAGCCGAGAACGCGCACGGGATCCCCGATGCGTATGACACCGGTCCGCTCGGGGACCAGATGCTGCCCGAAGACGAGCCGGTCGTCGAAGCGCCGGTGGCGGGCGAGGGTGCGAAGCGGCTCCTTGCCGCGCTCGGCGGTGCGCTGGTCGGTGGTGGTGATGATGCAGCGGCCGCACATCCGGGCGACCCGGAAGGTGACCTCGCCGATCGAGATACGGGTCCAGCGGTCCTCCGACCAGGGCGCGGTGCCGCTCACCACGATGTTCGGACGGAAGCGGTTCATGGGCAGCGGGCCCTCGTCGGGATGGTCGCCCTGTGCGATCAGGGAATTGAGGGCATCGAGCGAGGAGGTCGTGGTGACCAGCAGCGGATAGCCGTCGGCGAAGCTGACCGTCTCGCCGGGGAGTGCGTACTCGGGGTCGACCGGGCGACGGGTCGCCGGATCGTCGAGGTGGACCAGCTCCACCTCCGCGCCGAGCCAGTCGCTGAACCACGCGTGCGCCTGCGGGGCGGCAGGCACGGCCTCCACCTTGGTCCCGAAGATCTCCACCACGACCGTCCCGGCCGACTCGGGAACCTCGACGGTCAGTGGCTCGCGTCCGGGGGCCGACAGCCCGAGGCCGCCGCCCGGCAGGGGAGCGGCCGAGGCCAGTGCCAGCCGGGCGTACTGGCGTTGGGTGACCGCCTTGCCCCGAGTGTCGACCAGCATCCAGCGGCGATCCCCGGCGAGCCCCCAGGGTTCGACGACGGCTTCGTCGGGCGCGTGGCCGGCAACCGACTTCACCGGATGCACATGCAGCGAATGGGCGACCGCGGCAGCTGGGTTCGACATGACGCCATCCTGCCAGTCGGCTCTGACATCCCGGGGGCCGGTCAGTACCCCATGCCCTGGGGCGGACGGTTGTGCGGGGCGTCGTACCCCATGGGCGTCGGTGCGGGCTGCGGAGCGGCCGGCCTCATCGCCTCGTACCCCGTGGCGGCGGGCCGCTGCTGGAACTGCGGCTGGGTGCCCGGAAACTGCTGCTGGGCACCCGGATATCCGCGCGGAAGCTGGGGCTGCTGGGGGATGTGCGGCGCGGGCGTGTGCTGCAGGGGGGCCTGCTGCGGGTAGCCGTAGGCGGGAGTGTGGAAGGAGGGAGCGGCCGGCAGGGCGGGCAGCGCGGCCGGCAGCGCGGGAAGGTTGCTGCTGGGGGCCTCGTAGACCGAGGGCACTCGGATCGGGGCGATCTGAGGCATGCCCCGCTCTGCGACGAGGGAGTCGTAGATGGGGGTGTCCTTGAAGGACGGCGCGGAGTGGTAACCGCCGCCGTAGGTGGAGCGGGGGGAGGTCATGAGACATAAGTTAAGCCCACGATGTGCTGGATGGGGAGCCCGGTAAGAGGGTTGCTCTGCGTGCTATGCGTGACTGTGGATCCCCAATTCGAGCGAATATAGGAAAAAAGGTCGCCGAGTTGTGTGTAAATCGCGTAAAAGGCAAGCGTATGAGGGGGTTACCCGCGGGTGACCCCACGTCCGGAAAATGGCTTCGGGGTACTGTGGAAATCCGCGGGGCGACTCGCGATGGGGGTGAGCATGTCCATGCTTAAAGGGGCCAATGTTTCCGTACCGGCACGGGCCGTTCGCGTCGAATTGGGATGGCGTTCCGGACCCGGAGTGCCCGACGTCGACGCGTCGGCCCTGCTGCTGGTGTCGGGAAAGGTCTGTACGGACGGGGACTTCGTCTTCTACAACCAGCCGGTCCACACCTCGGGAGCCGTGCGCCACGAGGGCAAGCGGGCGGCCGCCGGCGCCACCACGGACACCCTCTCCGTCGACCTCACGCGGGTCGAACCGGCCGTCGGCAGAGTGGTCCTGGCCGCCTCCGCCGACGGCGGCAGCTTCGGCCAGGTGCCCGGACTGTACGTACGTGTGACGGACGCGGCCGACGGCACCGAGATCGCCCGCTACGACGCCCGCGACGCGACCGTCGAGACGGCCCTCATCCTCGGCGAGCTCTACCGCCGCCAGGGCGCGTGGAGGTTCCGTGCGGTCGGTCAGGGGTACAGCAGCGGACTGGAGGGCCTGGCAGCGGACTTCGGCATCACTGTCGACGAGCCGCAGCACCCGGCCGCCTCTACTCCGTCACCCGTGAGTCTCCGCAAAGTAACCCTCACGAAGGACGCGCCGAGCGTCTCCCTGACCAAACAGGGCGGCATCTCGGGGACCATGCGCGTCAACCTCAACTGGCAGATCCACTCCTGGCACGCCGCTCTCGACCTCGACCTGTGCGCCCTCTACGAACTCTCCGACGGCAGCAAGGGTGTCGTCCAGGCACTCGGCAACGCCTTCGGCGCCCTGCACCAGCCGCCTTACATCCAACTCGACGGCGACGACCGTACCGGCGCCCTCGCCACCGGCGAGAACCTGACCATCAACCTCGACCACAAGGACCGGTTCCGGCGCATTCTCGTCTTCGTCACCATCTACGACGGACCGGCCGGCTTCGGCGGTCTGAACGCCACCGTGACCCTCACGCCGCAGCACGGCGCGCCCGTGGAGTTCTTCCTCGACGAGTGCACCGTCCCCTCCACCGTGTGCGCGCTCGCCCTCATCACCCACCAGGGCGGCGACCTGCTGGTCCAGCGCGAGGCCCGCTATCTCGTCCCCGCCCGGGGGGTCAGTCCGCAACGAACCGTCGACCGCGCCTACGGCTGGGGCATGAACTGGACTCCTGGCCGCAAATGAAGCCGTACGCCCGCCCGTCGTTCAACGGTCCTGCGCGGCCTCGGGGCGGGTGTACGTCCGCCCCTTCCAGGCCGCCCCGCGGCCGCGGTAGTGCTGTATCGCCGAGTCGACGGTCATCAGCAGGTACAGCAGCGCCGTGAACGGCAGCGCCGGCGCCTGCCACAGGCACAGCCGGTAGTAGCGCAGTATCGGGGCGTACGTACCGGCCATCATCAGCCAGGCCGCCGCCCCCGCCCATCCCGCGACCGGATCGTCCGTCAGCACGCCGGCGACCACCGCGGCCGGAGGCGTGAGATACACCAGCGCGAGCCCCGCGACCGTACCGATCAGCAGCAGTGGACTGTGCCGCAACTGCGCGTACGCGCTGCGCGACACCATCCGCCACAGATCCGCCAGCCGGGGATACGGCCGGACACTGTCCACCCGCTCGGCCAGCCCCAGCCAGAGACTGCCCCCGCTGCGCCGCACCGCCCGGGCGACCGACACATCGTCGATCACCGCTTGCCGCACCGACTCCGGCACCCCGGCCCGGACCGCCGCCTCCGTACGCAACAGCACACATCCGCCCGCTGCGGCCGCCGTCCTCGCATCCGTGCTGTTGACCCATCGGAAGGGATACAGCTGCGCGAAGAAGTAGACGAACGCGGGGACGACCAGCCGCTCCCAGCAGCTCGCCACCCGCAGCCGGGCCATCTGGGAGACCAGGTCGAGACCGTTCGTACGGGCGGCGGCCACCAGTTCCCGGAGGCTGTCCGGCTCGTGCGCGATATCGGCATCCGTCAACAGCAGATACTCCGGCTCCGGCCGCCGCTCACGCACCCGCGCGATGCCGTGCCGCAGCGCCCACAGCTTCCCCGTCCAGCCGGGCTCCGGTTCACCCGGACGGATTACGGTCAGCGGCAGTCCGCCGAGGCGCGCAGACAGGGCGCGCGCCAGCTCGCCCGTACCGTCCTCGCTGCCGTCGTCGACCAGGAAGATCTCCGCGTCGCCCGGGTAGTCCTGGGCGAGCAGCGACGGCAGGCTCACCGGCAGCACCGCCGCCTCGTCCCTGGCCGGCACGACGACGGCGACACACGGCCAGTCCCCAGGGGCCGTCCTGGGCGGCAGCCGCTGGTCCGTACGCCAGAACAAGCCCTGACCCAGCAGCAGCCACACCCATGCGGCCAGCGATCCCACAGCGGTCCACGCGACGGCGCTCATCGCCGCAGTCTGCCCCACCGCGGCCGGACACGGAGACCCGTCGGATAAGGTGACCGGGTGAAGATCGCGCTCATGGACTCCGGAATCGGTCTGCTGTCGGCGGCCGCCGCGGTACGCCGGCTGCGGCCCGACGCGGATCTCGTGCTCTCTTCCGACCCGGACGGCATGCCCTGGGGCCCCCGCACGACCGAGGACCTCACCGAACGCGCCCTCGATGTGGCGCGGGCCGCTGCCGCGCACCACCCCGACGCCCTGATCGTGGCCTGCAACACCGCCACGGTGCACGCGCTGGACACACTGCGCGCCGAGCTGGAGCCGGACATTCCGGTGATCGGTACCGTGCCGGCCATCAAACCGGCCGCCGCCGGCGGCGGGCCCGTCGCGATCTGGGCCACCCCCGCCACCACCGGCAGCCCCTACCAGCGCGGTCTGATCCGGGACTTCGCGGGCGGCGTCGCCGTGACCGAGGTGCCCTGCCCCGGACTCGCCGACGGCGTCCAGGAGGCCGACGAGGCCGCGATCGACCGGGCCGTCGCCGCAGCCGCCGAACGCACCCCGCGCGATGTGACGGCCGTCGTCCTGGGCTGCACCCACTACGAACTCGTCGCCGAGCGGATCCGTGCCGCCGTCCAGCAGCCGGACCTCCCACCCATGGTCCTGCACGGCTCCGCCGGAGCCGTCGCCGCCCAGGCGCTTCGCCGCATCGGCGTGGGACCCGCGCCCGACGCCGAGCCGAGCGAAGCGCTGACCGTCCTGCTCAGTGGCCGGGAGTCCACTCTTCCGGCCACAGCGCTGCGGTACGTCGAGGGGCGCATGCTCGCTGTGGCCAGCCCCGCGCGCTGAAGCGCCCGACGCCGTCTCATACCGTCGTCCGATTCTCCCCGCGCGCACATGCCGAGCCCGCGGATCCTGGGTACGCTCCACGGCATGAGGGACCACCACCCCGAAGGCAGGACCCCGGCGGACCCCATCCCCGAGGTCTGGACGGGCAGCGCCACCAATCGTGCCCAGTGGCTGCTCGCCGTGGTCGGCGTGGGCTGTATGGCACTCGGTATCGAGCTGGCCGTCGTTTCGCCGTGGACCTCGGGCGTCGCACCGCTCGCTATGTCCGTGGTGGGCTGTGTGGCGGCGGGACTCCTCGTTCTCTTCGGCACCCTCGCCTTCGTCCATGTCGTGGTCAGGATCGACAGCCACGCCTTCGAAGTGCGCTGCGGCCACATCGGTCTGCCCCGCCGCAGGATCCCGCTGACCGAAGTGGTGGGAGCCGAGTACGTGCCCAGGGTCACCCCGCGTCAATGGGGCGGCTGGGGCTGCCGCTGGCGCCCCGAGAAGGGCACGGCGGTGGTCGTACGCAGAGGTGAGGGCCTGCGCCTCGAGCTCGGCGACGGTCATCTCTTCACGGTCACGGTCGACAACGCAGAGGCCGCGGTCCGCGTCGTCCGCTCCCGTCTGCGCATTCCGTCCGCCAACTCCTGACGGGCCGGGGGCGCGACCCCGGCCGCACGCCACCCGGGCGTGCCGCCTCGGGCCACCCTCCGCCCGGCGGGCGCGACCCTATCCATTGCTCAGCCGTCCTCGGCTCACCGGGCTGCCGCCCGCGCGGCAGGTCACCGTAGACTCCAGCAGGTGAGCGCCACCACCACCCCCACGGACGAGACCGGTCGGATCGCCCCGAGGACCGCCCCCCACTCCCGCGGCACCCGGCTGCTGCGACGCCTGGTACGACCCGCGGCGGCGGCGTTGGCCGGTGCGCTCCTCTATCTGAGCTTCCCGCCCCGGCCGCTGTGGTGGCTCGCCCTGCCGGCTTTCGCGCTGCTGGCCTGGTGCCTGTACGGGCAGCGGATCCGGCCTGCGCTGGGGCTCGGATACCTGGCCGGGCTCGGCTTCCTGCTTCCGCTGCTGGCGTGGACGGGGGAGGAGGTCGGACCGGTGCCGTGGCTGGCGCTGGCCGCCGTCGAGGCGCTGTTCGTCGCGGCCGCCTGCGTCGGCATCGCCGTCGTGTCCCGGCTGCCGCTGTGGCCGCTGTGGGGCGCGGCCGTGTGGATCGCGGCGGAGGGAGTCCGGGCCAGGGTGCCGTTCGACGGTTTCTCCTGGGGCAAGATCGCCTTCGGTCAGGCGGACGGGTTGTTCCTGCCACTTGCCGCGGTCGGCGGCACCGCCGTGCTGGGGTTCGCGGTCGTGCTGTGCGGGCTCGGCCTCTTCGAGACGGCACGGCAGGTACGTGCGTACGTACGTACCCGTGAAGTGCGCCGCACGGCGGCGGCCTTTGCCGCGCTCACCGTCCTGCTCCCCGTGACTGCCGCCCTCGCCGCCCGCCCCCTTGTCTCCGACGAAGCGGAGGACGGTACCGCCACCGCCGCGGTCATCCAGGGCAACGTCCCGCGACTCGGCCTCGACTTCAACGCCCAGCGGCGTGCGGTCCTGGACAACCACGCACGCCGCACCGTCGAACTCGCCCAGGACGTGAAGGCGGGCAAGGCGGCGAAGCCCGACTTCGTGCTGTGGCCGGAGAACTCCTCCGACCTCGACCCCTACCGCAATCCCGACGCCCGTGAGGTGATCGACCAGGCGGTCGACGCGATCGGGGTGCCCACGGTGGTGGGCGCCGTCGTCACGCCCGAGACCGGCCCGCTGCGCAACACTCTGATCAAGTGGGTGCCCGGCGCGGGCCCTGTCGACACGTACGACAAGCGGCACATACAGCCGTTCGGCGAGTACATCCCGATGCGGTCCGTCGCACGCCTCTTCAGCTCCGACGTCGACCGGGTCCAGCGGGACTTCGGACGGGGCTCGAAGGTCGGCGTGTTCGACCTCGCGGGCACCGAGGTCGGCCTGGTCACCTGCTACGAGGCGGCCTTCGACCGTGAGGTCCGGGACACGGTCGAGGCGGGCGGCCAGATCATCGCCGTACCGAGCAACAACGCGACCTTCGGGCTCAGCGAGATGACGTACCAGCAGCTGGCCATCGACCGGATCCGGGCCGTCGAACACAGCCGCGCCGTGCTCGTCCCGGTCACCAGCGGGGTCAGCGCGGTCATCCGGCCGGACGGCACGGTCGCGCAGCAGACCAAGATGTTCACCCCGGACGCCCTGGTCGCCGAGGTGCCGCTGCGCTCCTCGCTGACCCCGGCGACCCGGCTCGGCGCGCTCCCCGAGGCGGCGCTGGCCGCGCTCGCGGCGGCGGGCCTCGGCTGGGCGTCCGCACGCGGGCTGCGCAACCGGCGTCGCGCAGGGGAGGCCGCCCGTTAGGGTCGGGGCATGGCAATCCCCGACTTCATCCGTGAGATAAGGGCCTCGGCCGGCCGGCAACTGCTGTGGCTGCCGGGCGTCACCGCCATCGTCTTCGACGACCGGGGCAGGGTGCTGCTCGGGCAGCGGGCCGACAACGGCAGATGGTCGGTGATCGGCGGGATCGCGGAGCCGGGGGAGCAGCCCGCGGCCACCGCCGTACGCGAGGTGTACGAGGAGACCGCCGTGCGGTGCGTGGCGGAGCGGATCGTCCTGGTCCAGGCGCTGAAGCCGGTGACCTATCCCAACGGCGACCGGTGCCAGTACATGGACATCACCGTGCGGTGCCGGGCCGTGGGCGGCGAGGCACGGGTCAACGACGACGAGTCGCTGGACGTGCGCTGGTTCCCCGTGGACGAGCTGCCCGCGCTCCATGAGTTCTCGCTCTTCCGGATCAAGCAGGCGCTCCTCGACGAACCCACATGGTTCGACACCATGGACTGTTAGAGAACTATGGGTATTGGCCACATCGGTTGACGGCTTCACCCCCGCCTAGGGTGCGGAACATGACCGCGCCCACCACACCGCCCGGACCCGTACCTCGCCCTGTCGCCCTCGACCTGGGTGGCCGTACCGCGCTCGTCACCGGAGCTGCCGGAGGCATCGGCCGCGCCTGCACACTCCGGCTCGCCGCCGCGGGTGCCAAAGTGAGGGCCATGGACCGGGACACGGCCGGCCTCGACACCCTGTCCGCGGACGCCGCCGGGCTGCCCGGATCCGTCGAACCGTTCCCGCTGGACCTCACGGACCTCGACGCCGCCGAGCGGGCGGCCGCCGGCACGGACATCGTCGTGAACAATGCCGGACTGCAACTCGTCCGCTCCATCGAGGAGTTCCCGCCCGAGGTGTTCCACACCGTCCTCACCGTGATGCTGGAGGCACCCTTCCGGCTGATCAGGGGCGCCCTGCCGCACATGTACGGACAGGGCTGGGGCCGTATCGTCAACCTTTCCTCCGTGCACGGACTGCGTGCTTCCGCGTACAAGTCGGCGTATGTCGCCGCCAAGCACGGACTCGAGGGGCTGTCCAAGACCGCGGCCCTCGAAGGCGCTCCGCACGGGGTCACGTCCAACTGCGTCTGCCCCGGGTACGTCCGTACCCCGCTCGTCGAGAAGCAGATCGCCGACCAGGCCGCCGCCCACGGCATCACGGAGGACCGCGTCCTCACCGAAGTACTGCTCAAGGACTCGGCCCTCAAGAGGCTCATCGAACCGGACGAGGTCGCCGAGGCCGTCGCCTATCTGTGCACTCCGCAGGCCGGGTTCGTCACCGGAACCTCACTCGTCCTCGACGGCGGCTGGACCGCCCACTGACCGCCCGCGACCGAGTTTTCCACAGGGCTGGCGCGGCCGCCCGTATGACGGGTATCCCTTGGATCATGTCGCACGATCACCAGCAGCACACCGACAGCGCGGAGCCCCCGGAGACGCCCTACCTGGAGCTTCTCGAGCGTGGCGCGGCGGCCGAGGCCTACGACCGGCCGGTGCTGCTGGCGCGCGCCAATGGCGCGGGACCGCAGGCCCTCGCCGCTCTCGAATCGGCCAAACAGCTCGCTCTGCGGGTCCGCGCCGAACTGGAGGAGCGGCGGCGCCGCGAGGCCGAGCTGTCCGCGCTCTTCGCGACCGCGCACGACCTCGCCGGGCTCCGCGACCTCGACGCGGTCCTGCGCGCGATCGTGCAGCGCGCCCGGTCGCTGCTGGGCACCGAGGTCGCCTACCTCAGCCTCAACGACACCGCCGCGGGCGACACCTACATGCGGGTCACCGAAGGCTCGGTCTCGGCCCGTTTCCAGCAGCTACGGCTCGGCATGGGGGAGGGCCTCGGCGGTCTCGTCGCCCAGACCGCACGCCCGTACGTCACCGCCAGCTACTTCGACGACGAGCGGTTCCTGCACACCCGTGCCATCGACTCCGGAGTGCGCGACGAAGGACTCGTCGCCATCCTCGGCGTTCCGCTGATGCTGGGCAGCAACGTCATCGGTGTGCTCTTCGCCGCCGACCGGCACGCCCGCGTCTTCGCACGCGAACAGATCGCGCTGCTCGGCTCGTTCGCCGCGCACGCCGCTGTGGCCATCGACACCGCCCACCTGCTGTCCGAGACCCGCTCGGCACTCGCGGAACTGGAGAAGGCAAACGCCATCATCCGCGACCACAGCGCCTCCATAGAACGCGCCTCCGACGTCCACGACCGCCTCACCCAGCTGGTCCTGCACGGAGGCGGCGTCCACGAAGTCGCCGAATCCCTGTCCGAAGTGCTCGACGGAACGGTCGAGTTCACCTCGACCGCCATCCCGGAGCTGGCCGGCACCGACGGCCACGTCACGGAACACGGCGACGACTGGGTGGCCGCCGTCTCCGCCGGCGGCGAGCTGCTCGGCGCGCTCGTCCTGCACGGCCACCCCGGACCGCTCGACCCCGTCGACCAGCGCACCCTCGAACGCGCCGCCATGGTCACCTCGTTGCTGCTCATCGCCCGCCGCTCGGCGGGCGAGGCCGAACAACGCGTCCGCGGCGAGCTGCTGGACGACCTGCTCGACGCCCCGGGCCGCGACCCCGGGCTCCTGCGTGAACGAGCCGCACGGCTCGGCGCCGACCTCGACGCACCGCACGTCGTCCTCGCGGCACGACCCGCCGACAACGCCACCGCCGACCGTCAGCGGCTGTGGTCCGCCGCTTCCCATCTCGCGGCCACCCGGCGCGGCCTCGCCGCCGCACGCGACGGCGGCACCGTACTGCTGCTGCCGCTGGAGCGCGGCACCGACGCCTCCACCACCGCGGCCCGAATCGCCGCCCAGCTCGGCGACGCCGTACGGGCCGAGGTCACCGTGGGGGCCTCCTCCTGGATACCGGTGCCGGCGGGGAACCCGCAGGCAGTCGCCGCCGCCTACACCGAGGCACAGCGATGCGTCGACGCCCTGCGGATACTCGGCCGCGGCGGTCAGGGCGCCGCCGCGGAGGACTTCGGCTTCCTCGGCCTGCTGCTCGCCGACACACGTGACGTCCCCGGCTTCGTACACCGCACCCTCGGCGCCGTCCTGGACTACGACGCGCGCCGCGGCACCGAGCTGACCCGCACTCTGGACGCCTACTTCACCAGCGGTATGAGCCCGGCGCGCACCAAGGACCTACTGCATGTCCATGTCAACACGGTCGCCCAGCGTCTCGAGCGCGTGTCCCAACTCCTCGGCCCGGACTGGCAGTCGCCCGAACAGGCCCTGGAGCTCCAGCTGGCGCTGCGACTGCACCGCCTCTCCTGAGGCAGTCCGGGCCTCATATGCACGTCCGCCGTGCCGACCTCGAGGCCGGCACGGCGGACATGTCCCACGGGCAGCTGGGGTCAGCCGGACTGAACGGGCGCGGCAGGCGCCGCGGTCCCGGCCGGCTCCTTCGACGAGACGTCGGCCAGATCCCGGCCCCGGGTCTCCTTCGCGCACGCGACGGCGATCAGAGTCAGCACGGCGGCGAGGATGACGTACAGCGAGATCGGCGTGGAGCTGCCGTAGTTGTCGAGCAGCGCGACCGCGATGAGCGGCGCCGGAGCGCCTGCCGCCACCGAGGCGAACTGCGCACCGATCGAAGCTCCCGAGTACCGCATCCGCGTCGCGAACATCTCCGAGAAGAACGCCGCCTGCGGCGCGTACATCGCACCGTGCAGCACCAGGCCCACGGTGACCGCCAGCAGGAGCGCCCCGAAGTTCTTGGTGTCGATCAGAGTGAAGAAGGGGAACGCCCAGAGGCCGACACCGGCCGCACCGATCAGATACACCGGCTTGCGGCCGATCCGGTCGGACAGCGCACCCCACAGCGGAATCACCGCGAAGTGCAGTGCGGAGCCGATGAGTACAGCGTTGAGCGCGGTCTGCTTGCTCAGCCCGGTCTGCGTGGTGGCGTACACCAGGACGAACGCGGTGATCACGTAGTAGCTGATGTTCTCCGCCATCCGGGCACCCATGGCGACCAGCACGTCCCGCCAGTGATGCCGCAGCACCTCGACGAGCGGCATACGCTGCGCCGCGTCCGTGGACTTGCGCGCCTCCGCTTGCGCCAACGCGGCCTTGAACACCGGGGATTCGTCGACGGACAGCCGGATCCACAACCCGACGATCACCAGCACACCGGACAGCAGGAAGGGCACACGCCAGCCCCAGGACGTGAACGCCGATTCCGACAGCAGCGCCGTCAGGGCCGACAGCACACCCGTGGCCAGCAACTGCCCTGCGGGCGCGCCGGTCTGCGGCCAGGACGCCCAGAACCCCCGCCGCTTCGCGTCACCATGCTCCGACACCAGCAGCACGGCCCCGCCCCACTCGCCGCCCAGGGCGAAGCCCTGGATCAGCCGCATCACGGTCAGCAGCACCGGTGCGGCCGTTCCGACGGTCGCGTGGGTCGGCAGCAACCCGATGCAGAACGTGGCGCCACCCATCATCAGCAGGCTGATGACCAGCAGCTTCTTCCGCCCGAGCCGGTCCCCGTAGTGCCCGAACACCAACGCGCCCAGCGGCCGGGCCGCGAACCCGATCGCATAGGTGAGGAACGAGAGGAGGGTGCCGACGAGCGGGTCCGATTCGGGGAAGAACAGCTTGTTGAAGACGAGAGCGGCGGCCGACCCGTAGAGGAAGAAGTCGTACCACTCGATGGTCGTGCCGATGAGGCTTGCGGCGACGATCCGCCGGAGGTTCGCGGGCGGCGGGGGAGCGGTTGCAGAGGCGGCCATGAACACCACTTCCAGGCGATGGGCGGGGACGATTGTGTGTCGCCACACCGTAGGAACGCGCAGGTGAGGGGCACATGTGGCGGGACACCACAGTTCTGCCTGCAGGAGTGAGCGTGCCGACCATGGGCGCGGTCGGCCCCTCCTCTGTGGACGTGGTGCGCAGGGGGATCACGGCCGTGCCAGGATGGCATCGGGAAGGGGGGTTTCGTGGACGAGTTGAGGCGATTCCGGCTGGCGCTGGCCGCGTGGGCGGCCGGCGGAGCGGGGGCGGGTGAGGCAGCCGCGGAGGCGCGGGAGCTGGCCGGCGGCGGTGTGCGGACGATCGTGCTCGTCGAGGGGAGTAGTGATCAGATCGCGCTCGAAGCGCTGGCCATGCGCTACGGCCGCGACCTCGGTGCGGAAGGCGTTGTGGTGGTGCCGCTCGGCGGTGCGACGAGCATCGGGCGTTTCCTGGATGTGTGCGGCCCTCCGGGGCTCGGCCTCCCGCTGGCCGGTCTCTGCGACATCGGCGAGGAGCGGCATTTCCGGCGGCATCTGGAGCGGGTCGGGCTCGGGTCCGGTCTCACGCACGCCGGACTGGAGACGCTCGGGTTCCACGTGTGCGTCGCCGACCTGGAGGACGAGCTGATTCGCGCTGTCGGGGCCGAGGGGGTGCAGCAGGTGATCGAGGCCCAGGGCGAGATGCGCCCCTTCTGCACCTTCCAGGGCCAGCCGGCACAGCGGGAAAGGCCCGTGGAGCACCAGCTGCGGCGCTTCATGGGCACGCACAGCGGCCGCAAGGCGCTCTATGCGCAGGCGTTGGTCGTGCACCTGGAACTCGAGCGCGTTCCCCGGCCGCTGGAGCGCCTGCTCACGCACGTCTGACATGGCCGACGCCGTCGCCGTGCGGCCCCGTCAGAGGATCGGAGGAACGACGTCACGTCGGTGTGGGGTGTGGCGGTTTGTGAGGCGTTGTGCGCGCCAGTGGCAGAAAGGCCGCTCTGTTCCTCGGCCCGGCAGGCATGGAGCTGTAGATGACGAGCAGTCCGAGGTCGGTGAGCGGATCGCCGTCGACGTCCTGCCC
The DNA here is from genome assembly GCF_039536205.1 of Streptomyces sannanensis. GTDB lineage: Bacteria > Actinomycetota > Actinomycetes > Streptomycetales > Streptomycetaceae > Streptomyces > Streptomyces sannanensis. The sequence continues at coordinate 6,465,334 of NZ_BAAAYL010000001.1, forward strand.
GACCGCAAGGCGGACACCCTGGAGGCGTGGCTGCACGCCCACCCGGGCGTCGAGATCGTGAGACGGGGACCGCCGGGTCCGCCTCCCGGGCCGCGGCCCCGTCGCCGGCGCAACTGCGTGCCGTACTCGTTGACGGTGGCGAGCCTGTCTGCGGAGTGTCCGGCCGCGCCGCCATCGCGGGCGAGGGACCGCCGCGAGCCCCGGCGCCGGGGCGGCCGTGCAGGGCTCGGCGGCTCCCGCCGGGACGGTGTCTCAGCGGTGCCGTGCGAGAAAGGCCTCGACCTCGTCGCGACGGGCGAGCGAGGGCTGGGCGCCCGCTCGTGTGGTGCTGATCGCCGCGGCGGCGCAGGCCCAGCGAGCGGCCTGCTCGAGGGTGCGGCCCTCCGCGAGGGCGACGGCGAGCGCGCCGCAGAAGGAGTCACCGGCGGCGGTGGTGTCCACGGGCCGGACGGTGAAGGCCGGTATGTGCAGGTGCGAGGCGCCTTCGAGGAGGAGCACCCCGTCGCCGCCGAGCGTGACGATCACCGCTGCCGCCCCGGTCAGCTTGCGGGCCGCGGCGACGACGTCCTCGATCGTCTCCGGCACGGGCGTGCCGGTGAGGGCTGCCAGTTCCGTGCGGTTGGGGACCAGCAGGTCGACGTGGGGCGGGGCGACGGCGTCGGCGACGGCGGGGGCCGGGTTGTGGAGCACGATGCCGCCGGCCAGCCGTGCGGCGGTGTGGTTGGCCTCGTCCGGGACCTCCTGCTGGAGGACGGTGACGGCCGCCTTCTGCAGCAGGTCCGCGGCGGCCTCGCAGTCGGCGGCGCCCAGACGGGAGTTGGCACCGGGGCTGACGATGATGGAGTTCTCGCCCGCCGGGTCGACGGCGATCAGGGCGCGGCCGGTCGGCACTCCCGGGGTGCGGGCGATATGCGTGGTGTCCACGCCCTCCTCCCGGACGGCGTCGAGCATGACACCGGCCGCCCCGTCCTCGCCGACCCGGCCGACGAAGGCGACGTTCCCGCCGAGTCGGGCGGCGGCGACCGCCTGGTTGGCGCCCTTGCCGCCGGGGTGCTGGGCAATGTCACCGCCGAGGACCGTCTCGCCGGGCACCGGATGCTTGGGAACCGGTACGACGAGATCCAGGTTGAGGCTTCCGACGACTGCGATCACTGGTCTTCCTCTGGGGTGCGGGAACTGCCGGTGTCCTGGGCCGAGGTGGCGCGGGGTGCGCTGGAGGCGCGTACGACAAGTTCGGGGGCGAGGCGGACCGACCGTCGCGGCCCGTCTTTCTGCCCGGCCAACCGATGGCCGAGCAGGTGCGCGGCTTCGGCGGCCAGTTCGCGCACGGGTTGGCGGACGGTGGTCAGAGCCGGGTCGGCCAGGTCTGCCATGGGGATGTCGTCGAAGCCGGTGACGGCGATCTCGCCCGGAACGTCCACGCCGAGCTGCCGTAGTCGTTGCAGCACGCCGACCGCGATGAGGTCGTTCGCGCAGACGACGGCGTCCGGCCGGAACGGCAGGATCCGGTCCACCGCGGCCCGCCCCCACTCCAGCGAGAAGTCGCCGAGTTCGACGCGTCCGGAGGCCTGCGGGTCCAGGGCACCTGCCCCCGCCTCGTACGCCGCGAGCCGCTCGACCGCCGCCGAGCCGGTTCCGGCCGCCCCCACGAAGCAGACGCGGCGGCGGCCGGTGGCGGCCAGGTGGTCCAGGACGAGCGCCATGCCGGTGGTGTTGTCCGTCGCGACCGAGTCGGCGACGCCGGGACCGCAGCCGCGGTCCAGCAGCACCAGCGGCACGCGGGCCGCCGCCGTCGCCACCGCGTCCCGGCTGTGCTTCTCGTCGACGGGGATGACCAGCAGGGCGTCGACCTGCCGGTCCAGCAGGGTGGTGATCCGGGCCGCCTCGGTCTTCGGGTCGTCGTCGCAGTCGGCGAGCAGCACGGCGCGCCCCTCGGCATGCAGGGCGTGCTCCACCTCCCGCACGAGGGAGGGGAAGAAGGGATTGGTGATCTGCGGCAGGACGAGGCCGATGGTGCCGGTGGAGCGGCTGCGCAGGGCGCGGGCGACCTGGTTGGGCCGGTAACCGAGGCTCTCGGCCGCCTCCCGCACCCTGCGGGCGGTCTCGGGCCCGACCGGACGGGTTCCGGCCAGCACCCGGGACACCGTGGCGACGGAGCATCCCGACGCGCGGGCCACCTCTTTCAGGGTGACTTCGGTCACCGTCCGGCCCCCTTTGCTCGGTTCGGCTTCGCTTTTTCCGGTTCGGCTTCACCGGGCGGGAAGCGGCCTCCCGGGAATGTTCCGGCAAACGTTATCAGCCGGCAACTGCCAAGTCCCGGTCCATCCACCTCGAATGGTGAGATGTGCGCCATTGACAAAAGCGGATCTTTGAGTGAAGTTTCCGGAGAACGATTTCCCGAGCCGCTTCCAGGGAGGTTGTGCGGCGGTGCTCGCTCCGGTCGCCAGCGACAGCGATTCCGTTCGTGTCGATGCCGTGACCCGGTGACGGAGACCGCCACCGCCGCCGGCGCCGGACATGTGAGCCGGCGCGTCCTCCGGTAGCAGCCCTCCTGCGGCGCTCCAGAGATCCACTTCACCACCGTTCTGCTTGAGCAAGAGGGCTCTTCCGATGACCAAAAAGATCATCCTCGACTGTGACCCCGGACATGACGACGCCATCGCACTGCTGCTGGCGCACGGCAACCCCGACATCGAACTGGTCGCCGTCACGACCGTGGTCGGGAACCAGACGCTGGAGAAGGTGACCCGCAACGCCCTGTCCGTGGCGCGCATCGCCGGGATCACCGGAGTGCCCTTCGCCGCCGGCTGCCCGCGTCCGCTGGTGCGAGCCATCGAGACGGCGCCGGACATCCACGGCGAGACCGGTCTCGACGGGCCCGTGCTGCCCGAGCCGACCCTCGAACTGGACCGCCGGCACGCCGTCGACCTCATCATCGACACGGTGATGTCGCACGAGCCCGGCGAGATCACCATCGTCCCGACGGCGGGTCTGACGAACATCGCCCTCGCCGCGCGCAAGGAGCCCCGCATCGTCGAGCGGGTCCGCGAGGTCGTCCTGATGGGCGGCGGCTACCACGAGGGCAACTGGAGCGCGGTCGCCGAGTTCAACATCATCATCGACCCCGAGGCCGCCCACATCGTCTTCAACGAGAAGTGGCCGGTCACGATGGTCGGTCTCGACCTGACGCACCAGGCACTGGCGACTCCCGAGGTCGCCGAGAAGATCGCCGCGGTCGGCACCAAGCCCGCCAGGTTCGTCGGCGAACTGCTGGACTTCTTCGGCGCCAGCTACAAGGAGGCGCAGGGCTTCGAGTACCCGCCCGTGCACGACCCGTGCGCGGTCGCGTACGTGATCGACCCGGATGTCATGACGGTGCGCAAGGCTCCCGTGGACATCGAGCTCACCGGTGGCCTGACCCTGGGTATGACCGTGACGGATTTCCGGTCCCCGGCCCCGGCCGACTGCCACACCCAGGTGGCGGTCGAGCTCGACCACGAGCGGTTCTGGAACCTCGTGGTGGACGCCCTCGAGCGGATCGGTGACGTCGAGGCATGAGCGTACCCACCACCACGAGCCGGACCGACGAGGCGTCGGTTCACCGCACCACCCGGGTGAGCGTGCTGATGATCGCGCTCCTCGCGGCCTGCGTCGCCTTCCAGCTCAACGCCAGCATGCTCAGCCCCGCACTGAAGAACATCGAGGACAGCTTCGGCGTCAGCTCGGCCGAGATCGGACTCACCCAGACCGCGTTCTTCACCTCGGCGGCCCTGTTCTCACTCTTCCTGCCGAGGCTGGGCGACGTCATCGGCCGACGCAAGGTCCTGGTCGGCATGATGGCCCTCATGGCCGTCGGCTGCGTCGTCGCCGCACTGGCGCCGAGCGTGCCCGTGCTGTTCATCGGCCGCATCATCCAGGGAGTGTCCGGCCCGGTCGTCCCCCTCTGCCTGATCATGCTGCGGGTGGAGGTGACCGAACCGAAGAAGTACGGCACCCTGCTGGGGGTGATCACCGCCGTCAACGGCGGCATCGCCGGTGTCGACGCCCTCGCCGGGGGCTTCCTCGCCGACAACTACGGCTTCCGGGCGGTCTTCTGGACGATGGCCGTCGTGGCGGCCCTCGCCACCGCTCTGGTCGCCACCATGGCCCCCGAGTCCAAGGCGCCCGCCGCGACCCGGATGGACTGGCCGGGAGTCGCACTCCTCGTCGTGTCGGTCGGCTCGCTGCTCATCGCGCTGAACGAGGCAGGAAAGCTCGCCGCCGCCGACTGGCTCCTCGTCGCCGCCCTCGTCGTCGTCTCCGCGGTCACCTTCGGCCTGTTCTGGCGGACCGAGGACCGCAGCGGGCACCCGCTGGTCGCCACCCGGCACCTGAGGCAGCGCGCGACCTGGTCGATTCTGCTGACCACCGTGCTCACCATGACGGGCGTGTTCGCCGTCATGAACGGACTGATCCCGGCACTCGCCCAGGACGCGCAGGCCGGACTCGGCATGACCGCAGAGCAGTCCGCGTGGTGGACCCTCACGCCGTACGCACTGGCCGGCCTGGCCATGGGGCCCATCGCCGGCCGGCTTGCCGCCACCTTCGGGTACGGCCGCATCCTGCGGCTGGGGCTGGTCGGGGCCGTGGCGGCCGTCGCCCTGATGATCCTGACGGTCGACTCCCAGTCCCGCACCATGCTGATGGTGACCTCGATCCTGGTCGGACTGGCCTATGCAGGCGTGGCGAACATCGTGCTCAACGGGCTCGGCATCGTCCTGTCCCCCAAGGAGAACCCGGGATTCCTGCCCGGCCTGAACGCGGGGGCGTTCAACCTCGGCGCCGGCCTCAGCTTCGCGCTGCTGTACGCGGTCAAGACCGCGGCCCTGCCCGCCGACCCCACGTCGCCCGCCGGCTACACCGCCGCCATGATCGCCGGAGTCGTCATCATGGCCGCCGCCATCGCGACATCCTTCCTGATCCCGAAGCCGGTGGAGGCCGAAGCACGCGGCTGAGGCAACCCTGCCGGCACCGCCGCGGTCCGGCGGCGTGACGATGTCCTGCGGCACGGGCCCGGGGATTCCTCCCGGCCCGTGCCGCAGGTAGTTCCCCGTGTGCCCTCCGGCCGCTTCCCGTCTTCAGTCGCGTTGGACGGCGATCACGGCGGCGTCGTCGGCCAAGTGTCCGCCGACGTGGGCGAGCAGGTCGGTGCGCAGGTGGTGGACGAGCGCGGAGGGGCTGTGGGGGTCCCAGGAGGCAGTGCGCTCGGTCAGCGGGTAGAACATGCCTCGGGAGTCCCGGGCCTCGATCACCCCGTCGGTGTGCAACAGCAGCAGGTCTCCGGGCTCGAGCGTGAAGGTGTCGACGTGGTAGGTGGCGGCGGTCAGTTCGCCCAGGCCCAGTGGTGGGGCGGGGCGGGTGGCGTGCAGCGCGGTGACCTGTCGGCCGCGCAGGCGCAAGGGGGGCGGGTGTCCGCAGGTGACCATGTGGATGTGCGGCAGTGCGTCGGGGATGTCGAGGATCGCGGCGGTGATGAAGCACTCCCCGGCTTTCTCCGCCTCGGCGGGGTCGGCCAGGTTCCAGCACACGCTGTGGTCCAGGTAGGCCGCGAGGTCGGGCAGGGTGGCCTGGCGGTGGGCGGCCTCCCGGAAGGCGCCCAGCAACAGGGCAGCGTCGCTGACCGCGGTCAGGCCCTTGCCCATCACATCGCCGATGATCAGCCGGGTGCCCGTGGAGGTGCGGATGGCCGCATACAGGTCGCCGCCGAGCAGGGCCTGCTCCTGCGCCGCCAGATACATCGACGCCACCCGAAGGGGGCCGATCCGGTGCGGCAGCGGCCGCAGCACCACCCGCTGCGTGGCCTCCGACACCGTCCGCACCAGCGCCAGCTCACGGGCGTGCCGCTCCCGTACATAGCGGAAGACCGTCACGATCACCGAGACCGCCAGCAGGGCGATGATCTGCGAGCCGAAGTCCACCGTGCCGCCCAGCAGGTGGCCTTCCTGAAGGCCGATGACGACTATGCCTGCCACCGCGAGGGCGGCGATCGCCCCGGTGACAAGGGTCGAGGCAAAGGATGCGGTGAGCGCGGGCGCCACGATCAGCAACGACGGGCCCATCGGCAAACCGGGGCTCAGCACGTCGGTCAGCACGATGGCCGCGATCAGGCCGAGCGGGAGCGCCAGCCGGGCGTCACTGGCCTGCCCTGAGTGCAGGCAGCGACGAAACCACCGCCGAAGACGCATACCTCCTGCTTACACCTGCCCGGGCAGCGCCGCATGTCACTCTCGCCCCTCACCCCCCGGAACACGGAAGGTGATGGCAGCCACGCACAGCAACTTGTCACTGCGCCGTGGCTTCGGGAGCACCGTGTCAGGCGGCGTACGCTACGTCTGCCACGACCCACGCGGGGCCCGGGGTCAGTCGCATTGGCCCCGACGGCGTTCACCCGCCGAGCTCCTCGATGCCCTCGGTCCTGCGGCCCGTGTCGACCACGGTGGTGCCTGTGGCGGCGGGGGTAGATACCGTGGCCGCGTCGATACCGGCGAGGCGGCCGTCGCCGTTGGGCGAGGGCACCCACTCGCGCGTGTTCCGACCGCCCCTGGCTCCCAGGCGCGCCACGGCATGGAAACAGCGCCGGAGATGGTCGATACTCGGAGCTGAGACGCACACCGCCCTGGCAGGTCCGCCTTGTGCGCGACGGTCGGGAGGTCGGCCGCATGACACGACCAGGTGAGGGACCTCGGTTTGGGCGCAACTGTCGCCTCGCCCAGGGCGGGGCCGCAGCCTGGACCTCCGCTGATCCGGGTGAGGCCGCCCTGCGGGGACGCGACACATTTATCGCCGATGTCCTGCGCCGGACGATCGAGCGGCTGGGGGCGCATTCCGCGATTGCTTATCTGCTCGAGGTACAGGCAGAGAATTTGCGACCGGCGGTTGTCAGCGGTGCACCACCTGTCATTTTCACGCTGCCCGACGTGATCAGACCGGACGACCCCTTCGCCTCCGCGGAGGCATTCCGTACTGGCCGTTTCGTCGAGGCGCCGAACCTGGACCCTGCACGGCTGGCGGATCCGCGACTGGCACTGGGCGTCAACTTCCCCTACACCGTCGCCTCGGTCCCACTGGACGGACGGTGCCGGCGCTTCGGGGTGCTGACCGTCGTCTGGGTGCCGCCACGCACGGCACCTGTCCCACAGGACGAAGGGCAATGGCTCTCGGACACCGGAGCACAGCTGGGAGCCGTACTTCAGGACCTGACCGATCACGGGGTCCCACCGCAGGCGGGACCCATGCCCGTCCTGGTCCCGGTCTTCCGGCCGCCCCCCGCGGACACCGGCGAGACGGGTCGGACCGGCTCGAGACTGCCACAGTTGCCCGGGGCACGGGCACTCACGTACATGTACCAGGTCCACAAACTGGCCGCAGCGCTGAGCCGGGCGGTCACGGTGACGGATGTAGTCGAGACGGTGCAGCAGCGGGTCGCCGTGGCCTTCGGCGCAGACGCTTTCGTGCTGGGGTATGAGTCCGGCGGGCGGCTGTGGCTGGCCGGTCACAGTGGTCTTTCGCGGGAGACCGTCCGGCAGCTGCACGGGTCCGGACTCTCCGTCGACACCCCCGCCGGGCGGGTGCTTCGCACCGGGGAGCCGTTGTACGCCGACTCGCGTGAAGAGCTGACCAGCGCCTGCCGGGAAGCGGTCGGGGACGGTATGGAAGCGTGCGCGTGGGTGCCGCTGACGGCTGACGGGCGGCCGGTCGCGGCCTGCGCGCTGGAGTTCAGGAGGCCGCGGCGATTCGGTTCCGAGGACCGAGCCGTCCTGGCGATGATGGCCGGTCTGCTGGGGCTGGCTCTGGAGCGTGCGCGGCTGGGCGAGCAGCAGCGGGCCCTGGCCAGGAGTCTGCAGCACAGGCTCCTGCCCCCCGCCCATTCACCGGTGCCCCAGGTGACGACGACCGCCCGCTACCTTCCCGCGTCCAACACTGCCGAATTGGGCGGCGACTGGTACGACGTCATCGAACTGCCGCAAGGCCAGGTCGGCCTGGTGATCGGCGACGTGGAAGGCCACAGCGTGGAGAGCACGGTCATCATGGGGCAGTTGCGCAGCGCCGTACGCGCGTACGCATGCGAGGGCCACACCTCCGCCACTGTCCTCGAGCGGTCGAGCCGGTTGCTCGAGGCCCTGGACACGGGCCTCATGGCGACTTGCTGCTTTGTCCGGCTCGACACAGCGACCGGCACCGCGGAGATCGCCTCGGCCGGTCACCCGCCGCCACTGCTGCACTGCCCCGGAGGTGACACGGTGGTCGTGGAGCTGCCGACGAATGTGCCCCTGGGCATTCCGAATCCGGAAAGCTACCGCGCCGTCGAGGTCACCTTGTCGGCCGGCACGCTGCTGATGCTGTACACCGACGGGCTGACCGAACGCAGTGGGCCGGATCCTGTGTCAGGCGCCCACGCCCTGTTCGCCTCGCTTTCCCCAGGCCCCGCCGACCAGCCGGACGGACTCGCCGACCAGCTGCTCTCCCGGATCCAGGGCTTCGGCCCGCGTCACGACGACGCGGCCGTACTTCTGGCACGGTACGAGGGCGTGCACGGTGACAGGAGCCCCCGGGTCAGCCACCACAGGGTCCACCGCCACGACCTGGGGGCCGTCCGGGGTGCCCGGCGCTTCGTGCGCGACAACCTGGAGGCATGGGGGCTCGGCTCGGTTTCCGACGTCTTCCAACTGATCACCTCCGAGGTCGTCACCAACGCCCTCATCCACGCGGACAGCGACGTGGAACTCCACCTACGCGGATACGCGGACCACGCACGGCTCGACGTTCGTGACAGCGGCTCCACGCCGCCCGTTCCGTCCTCGATCACACAACGTGACGAGGACGCCAACAGCCGGGCGGAGCACGGCCGGGGGCTGGTCATCGTCGAGAGCCTGGTGTCACAGTGGGGCACCTTCCCAAGCGGCAGCGGCAAGACCGTGTGGTTCGAGCTGTCGGCCGACACCAATCCTGCGGCTTAGCGACCGGAACGGCTTCTCGCCACCCATGTTCCGAGTGACGACTGCAGAGGCGAGAGCCACGTCAGGGTGCGGTCCGCACGCCACGGCCCGCGTCAGAGCCGATGCCGGGAGCGAGGCTTCGGGGATCCGCTCCTGATCCCTTGGCTCAGTATCGACGGGACGACCGTGCCAAAGGCGACCCAGGACCTGGTGATCCGCGCGAGCCGGACCAACGGCTGCGGCTTCTGCACCGACATGGACAGCAAGGACGCCGCGCACGCCGGGGAGACTTCGGTACGCGTCAACACGGGAGGGAGGCGTTCGGTTGCCCTGCCGGGCGAACGTCGGGATTGATCGAACAGATATTCTGCCGCACGTATGGGCCACCGGCGAATGGAGTGCAACTGGCCATGGTGCGTCAGAAGCGTGTGTACATATCAGGATTGATGATCTCGGCTCTGCTCGCAACGGCGGGGTGCTCCGGGCAGAGCGATGAGCAGGCACCCGGCGTCGGGGATGCGAAGCCGTCGTCGATACCCAGTGGTGCGTCCGGGGGTGCGGCGGGGGCCGACGGGACCCTCCCGGGCATGCCGACCGCGGAGCAGGCGCGTACGGAGCTCGCCGGGCTCAAGGCGGCCCCGCACGGATCGATGTCGGGCTACAGCCGGGACAAGTTCTCGCACTGGGCCGAGCAGGGGCGGAACTGCAACACCCGCGAGACCGTGCTGGAACGCGACGGCACGAACGTACAGCGGGACGACCAGTGCCGTCCGGTGTCCGGCACCTGGGTCAGCGTCTACGACGACAAGAGGTTCGATGACGCGTCGGGCCTGGACATCGACCACACCGTGCCGTTGGCCAACGCCTGGCGTTCGGGTGCCAACACGTGGACTCAGGAGAAGCGGAAGGCGTTCGCGAACGATCTGACTCATCCGCAACTGCTTGCCGTGTCGGCAGCCTCCAACCGGTCCAAGGGTGACCAGGGCCCCGACGAGTGGCAGCCGCCGTCCAAGACGTACTGGTGTGCCTACGCGCGAGCCTGGACGTCGGTGAAGTCCACCTACGAGCTGTCGGTGACCGTGGCGGAGAAGGCCATGCTCGTGAGAATGCTGGACACTTGCTCCTCATGACGGACAACCGAGCACCCGCGGCCGACATGTACGTGGACCAGGTGAAGGCCGGCGCCGGCGGTGCGATGACCGACGAGGTCGGCGTCATCACCGGCGACCTCACCGTCGTCACGCGCGCGCTGCCGGGCGGTCGGGCCGATATCCGCGTCCAGTACGCGGACGCCGACGAGTGGTACACCCTGACCGGCAGTCCGGTTCTCGTCCCGCCTGCGGGACTTGCCCGGCTCCACGCGGATGTTCTCGACCGCATCCGCCACGGGGGCGGGGCCGAGGCGCCCGCCTGGAGCGGGGCCGGTTCGGCCTAGAGGCCGGCGATTTCACCCGCACCGGCTCCGGTCCGCGCTCCTCGCACGCTCCGGCGCGGACGGGGCCGCTTCCGTCGGGCGACGAACCATGGGTCTCGCAACCGAGGCGGCCTTGCTGTGCGTCATGACCAAGGTCAGTACCGAGACGGGCCGGGATCCGGCGCGGGCCGCGCCTGTGCTCCGTACTCCAGCCGATCGGGAAGGGGCAGTCGACATGGGTTTCATCGCTTGGTTGGTGCTCGGGCTTTTCGCGGGGGTCATCGCCAAACTGCTCCTCCCGGGACGAGACCCCGGCGGCCTGATCGGTACCACGCTGATCGGCATCGCGGGCGCGTTCGTGGGCGGCTGGCTGTCGGCGAAGGTTCTGGATCGGCCGATCTCGAAGGAGTTCTTCGATCTGCCCACTTGGGGCTCGGCCATCGTCGGGTCGCTCGTTCTGCTGATCGGCTACCGGCTCCTGTTCGGCAACTCGCGCGACTGAGCACGGCCACCATCGGCTTCAGGGGGAACTTTTGTCCCACCCTGTTCGTATTCACGGTGCTGGAGAAGACGAATGCGGCTCGGACGCCCGCCGAGTGCGGGGCGGACCTGTCGCCGACCGATGTGCTGGAGTTCGTATGGCCCTGTGGGACCGCGTCAAGGCGTCCGCATCTCAGATGCAGACCCAGCTCGTGGCGAAGAAGAAAGACCTGACGAGCGGAGCGTTCCGAGACGCCAGTATGGCGATGTGCGCCTTGGTCGCTGCGGCCGACGGGAAGATCGACCCGTCGGAGCGGGAGCGCGTGGCACAGCTGATCTTCAGCAACGAAGTGCTGCAGAACTTCCCGGCCGACGACCTCAAGAGGCGCTTTGAGGACAATCTCGACAAGCTCACCGCGGACTTCGATTTCGGAAAGGTGGCAGTGCTGCAGGAGGTGGCCAAGGCGAAGAAGAAGCCCGCCGAGGCGCGTGCCGTGGTCCAGATCGGCATCGTCATCGGCGGCGCGGACGGCGACTTCGACGTCACCGAGCGTGCTGTCGTCCGCGACGCCTGCTTCGCGCTCGGCCTGCCGCCCCACGAGTTCGACCTCTGACGCGTGACGTCTGGCGGGCATCTGTTCTGACACCAGGTGTACTCGGAGCGCACTGACGGGGGACACCGAGCTCCTTTGCGACGTGAGCGACCGGACGCCGGTCGTACGCCGTCTTGTCATCCCGGCGGCGGAGGCCCCGCCCCATCGGAACGTGCGATGGCTGCGTGCGGCAGGTGCAGACCACGCCCCCGCCGTTCTGCACCGCGCCCCGCATCAGGACACGGTTCCGCCCTCGTCGGGTCAGCGGCACAGCAGGCCGCGCAGCACCCGCTCTGCCGTTCCGTCAGAGTCGGACCCGTGGACGGTTTTGCGGGTCCCGGCGCGCCGTGTGGCGCCGCCGCCGTCCCGGTGAGCACGGAGCGGGCGGCTCCGCTTGGGCGGACGCCCTGCACATCCGCCTTCCTTCCTGGTTGGCGTGGACAGGGGGAGACCCGCCCAGGGGCGGTGGCGCGTCCGGTTGCCGACGGCGTCGCAGGTGTCGCCCGGTCCCGGGACATGGGACACCGGAGCCGAACGGATGGCCGAATATGACTTCCGCATGGCGTGGTTCGGCTCGCTGTGACCGGTCACGGCGGTCTGTGCCTGAGTCCGCAGAACGAACACGGCCCCGGCGGATCCACAGCCGGGGCCATGCGACCGGCGAACGGCCGACGAAGGCCCGTGGGACGTCCCCGGCTCGCTGTGCTTCCGTGGGCAACGTATGTCCCTGGTGAGCGAGCGGGCACGAACCGAACAGGTGGAATTACCGCTGAGCGGCCAGCGCGACGGCTGCGTCGAGAAACCACCGGCCACGTCCTGTGGTACGAGTGATCGTCCTGCTGCCCTTGCCCGCCACAGCGGCGTCATCAAGCTCGCAGACCTCGCCCCAGATTCATCTGGGAGCCACCACCGACCCTCGGAGATCCGGAGACGACCATGACTGCACACGGCGCAGCACAGCACAGCGGCACCCAGCCCCTGCTCCACCAGAAGGGGCACGAGTTGCAGCCCTTCGGCACGGTCAAGCAGCTGCCCATCGGGCTCTCACAGGACACTCGCATGTATGCGTGCCAGCGCCTGAACCGCATCCTGGCCGACACCCAGATGCTGTACGCGCTCTACAAGAAGCACCACTGGCTGATGCGCGGGGCCACCTTCTACCAGCTGCACCTGCTTCTGGACAAGCACGCCGGGGAACAGCTGACGATCGTGGACGGTATCGCGGAACGCGTGCAGAGTCTTGGCGGCGTCGCCGTGGGTGATCCGCGCCACGCCGCCGAGATCACCGGCGTGCCCCGTCCGCCGGATGGTGTCGAAGAGGTGCCGGCCATGCTCTCCCGGCTCCTCGAAGCGCACGAGACCGTCCTGATCGAGGCTCGGGACGCTGCGACGCGAGTCGCGGAACTCGGGGATGACGGCACCAATGACTTCATCGTCTCCGAGGTCATCCGGACCGGCGAGGCGCAGGTGTGGTTCCTCGCCGAGCATCTGGTGGACACCCCGCTCGTCCGCGTCTGACAGGCTCCCCGGCCGCACGGCGGCACTGGGCCCGTGCGCGCCGGCGGCTCCCCGGCCGCACGGCGGCACTGGGCCCGTGCGCGCCGGCGGCTCCCCGGCCGCACGGCGGCACTGGGCCCGTGCGCGCCGGGGACCCACCCTGGCTCGCTCGGCCGCGTCCGCCGGCTCCCGCGCCGGTCCGGCCGCGGCAGCCGCGAAAGTTGGCGACCCGCTTCCGGGCGCCGGCGCAGCCACGTCCCGTGCGCCGGCCCTAGTCGGGCCATTTCGAACACCCACTGCTCTTCTCCGCGGCCTCGGCCGCAGACTCGGCGCCGGGCCGAGTCGGCCGGGAACGGCGGCCGGCACGCGCTGCCGATCGGGGCCCGTGGTCACGCCGTGCCCTCCGCGGGGAGCTCCAGGCACAGCTCGTAGCCGCCGTCGGGTGTGGGGCCCGAGGTGATGGTGCCGCCGAGGAGTGCGGCGCGCTGGCGCAGGCCGACCAGTCCGTGGTGCGCGCTGGGCAGGGGCAGAGCGGGCCGGGTCGGCGCGGTGTTGGTGACCGTGACGCGGACGGCGTCGCCTTCGTGGCGGATGTGAAGGCTCGCGGTGGCGCCGGGGGCGTGTTTGCGTACGTTCGTCAGAGCTTCCTGGACAGTGCGGTAGACGGCGCGCTGGAGGGTCGGCGGGAGGTCGTGGGGGAGATCTGTCATCAGCTTGGCCTCGATGCCGCTGCCGCTGACCAGCTGCTGGAGGTCGGCCAGGGACGGCTGCGGGGTGAGCTCCGTGGGGCGGCCCCCGGAGGCGCGCAGAACGCTGACCATGTGTCGCAGCTCGTCCAGGGTCTGCACGCTCAGCCGCCGGATCGTGGCAGCGGCTTCCTTGGCGTCGGCGTCCGCGGTGCCGACCTGGAGTGCTCCGGCCCGTACCGCGATCAGGCTGACCTGGTGGGACACCACGTCGTGCATCTCCCGGGCGAGCTGTGCGCGCTCCTTGGCCAGTACGGCCTGGGCGGTCAGCAGTTGCTCGTGATCACGTACCTCGGAGATCTCGGCGAGCCGCAGTGACAGATCGCGCCGGGTCTGAACGAGCTGGCCGAGAAAGACGGGGGCGGCCGCCGTCGCCGCGGTGTAGCCGAGAGTGATCAGGGTCGCGGTCTGTGCGAGGTCGAGGTTCGGTGACGGCAGAGAGGTCATGTCGCTGAGCGTGAATGCCATGGCGCAGACGGCCAGCAGGGTGCGGTGGCGGCTGAGTGAGGCGAGTGTGAACAGCGCGACGAGCGAGGCGATGACCGCGTCGGAGAACAGGACCGTGGGAAGGGTGAGCAGGAAGGTGAGCAGTGGCAGGCGGCGGCGCAGCAGAAGAGAGAAGGCCGAGGCCACGGCGCAAGCCATGCGCAGCGGCTCGCCGGCGTCGAAATGGGCCGACACATCGATCAGCGAGACCGCGACGAGGGCGGCGTCCTGCAGAGGGGCGGGCGGCCGGCGGCGGATCACACCATGTCCTGGTTCCGCGGCGGCGTGCTGGGCTGTTCGGGGAGCGTCTTGAGAAGGCCGGCCCGCTCGGCAAGCAGGGCCGCCTGTACACGGCCGCCCACCTCCAGCTTGGTCAGGATGGCGCTGACATGGTCCTTGACTGTGCCGGTGCTCAGGTGCATCCGTGCGGCGATGTCGGCGTTCGACAGTCCCTCGGCGATGAGGACGAGTACGGCCCGCTCGCGGTCGGTCAGCCGGTCGAGGCCGCGAGCCGCCGGTTCCTGGGGGCCCGCGTCCAGGTAGCCGTCCACGACCGTCCGGGTGACCTTGGACGACAGCACGGTGCCGCCGTCGGCCAGGGCTCGCACCAGGAACGGCAGTTCCTCGGGGTCGGTGTCCTTGAGCAGGAAGCCGGCGGCGCCCGAGCGGAGTGCCGCCTCCACGTACTCGTCCATGTCGAACGTGGTGAGCATGGCCACCACCGGGGGGTGCGGCAGCCGGCGGAGCTCGGCCAGGACGGTGAGTCCGTCCACGTCCGGCATGCGGATGTCCAGCAGCACGACGTCGGGACCTGACTGCTGTGCCGTCCCGACCGCCTGGCTGCCGGGAACCGTCGCCACGACCTCGATGTCGTCCGCCGTGTCGAGGATGTGCTGGAAGCCCGTTCGGATCAAGGCTTCGTCGTCGACCACCAGTACCCGGATCATGTGTGCTCCACTCGCCGTCGGACCACTGTCCGATTCGTACCATGCCGAGGGGCGCGCTGCCGACGCCGGACACCTGGTCCGGCCGGGCGGCGGGGCTGGGCGGGCCGGTCGGCGGGTATGTTCCGGACACCTGCCGGATGGTGGGTGAGGCGCGGTTTCCCGGACCCTGGAACACATGACGCACCACGTACTGGCCGTGTCGGCCCCCGCGGTACCCACTGCCGCCGCAGGCGGCTCTCCCGCCACCCAACGGCTGCTCGGTCTCGACCTGGCCCGCGCTCTGGCGATCTTCGGCATGTTCGCGGTCCACGTCGGCCCCGATCCGTCGGTGGGCGGCCCCCTGGGCTGGGTGATGGAGCTGGCAAGTGGCCGGTCCTCCGCCATGTTCGCCCTGCTCGCCGGGTTCACCCTCGTCCTGATGACCGGGCGATCGCAGCCGCGGACCGGGCGCGAGGGGCGGCAGGCCGTGGGCAGGGTGCTGATCCGCTCCGCCGTCCTGATCTTCCTTGGATACGCGCTGACGGCCCTGGACACCCCGGTCAACGTGATCCTCGCCTTCTACGGGCTGCTCCTCGTACTCGCTCTTCCTCTGTACCGGCTACGTGCGTCCACCTTGGCCGTCATCGCCGCGTCCACCGCGCTCGTACTGCCCCAGGTCCTGTATCTGCTGCGGGCCACGGTCGAGGACGGAAGCTGGGCCGAAGCGGTCATCGCCCACGATCCGCTGGCCCGGATCACCGGATCGGACGGGGTCGTCGAGTTGATCGTCACCGGCGCGTACCCGGTACTGACCTGGCTGCCCTTCGTCGTCGCCGGAATGGCGGTGGCCCGGCTCGGCATCGACCGTCCCGGCGTACCCGCCAAGCTGGCCCTCTCAGGCGGTGTGCTGGCCGTGCTGGGTTATGGAGGCTCATGGCTGGCCCTGCGCCTGGTGCCGGGCGCCCAGGCCGCCGTGAACGCGGCCACGGGCGGCGGGTCGGCCGCATCGGCCTGGTGGTCCGACGCGGTGGGCGACTACCCCACCCGCGGCACTCCCGCCTGGCTGCTGGTCGCAGCGCCGCACAGCGAGACGACCTGGTCCATCCTGGGCAACACCGGGGTTGCCCTCCTGGTCCTGGTCGCCTGCCTCACCGCGATCGATCGCTCCCCGCGCTTCCGGCGATGGGCCGTTCCGGCCATCGCGGTCGGCTCGGTCTCCCTGACCGCCTACGTCGGCCACATCATCGCCATCAAGGCCCTGGGCACCGACGACATGGCGGCCTCCGCCGCCCTGCCGGTCCTGCTCGGCTTCATCACGGTCGCCATGCTGCTGGCCTTCGCCTGGACCCGGTATTTCCGGCGAGGACCAATGGAGTACCTGCTGTACGCCGCCACCACACCCGCCCGCCTGATCAACTGACAGACGGCCGACACCCACTTCTGCACCCTCTTTTCGAAGCGTTTCGCCCCGAGCTGGGAGGTGTGTTCCCATGACCGCTCGCAACCTGTACGCCCCCGAGGAACTGCAGACCCCGCAGTCCTTCCAGACGCGGTCCCTCGGAAGGCTCACACTGCTGGAAGCCGCGGACTTCCTCCGGGCCAGGAGCCGAGGCGCGACGTTCGCCATGCCGTACATGGCGGCCGAGGCGTGCTTCGCACACGACAGGGCGATCGGAGGCGACAAGTTCATAGAGAGCCGCCTGGAACTGGCCAGGGCGATGGGACTGCACGCGCCGTTCTGGGCGCACATCACCGACTACCGGGACGGCGCCGACGTCGTGTACACGAGCGGGGAAGCGGACCGGCTGTACGGCGTCATGGGCATTGTGCTCTATCCGGACGGTGACGCTCCTGGCGAAGGCCACACGCACTGGCGCACCGTTGACATGTGGTCCGGCACCTACGCCACCGAGCGGAACTACCTGTACTACTCGATGCGGTGGGAGCACCGGGACGGCTGCCGGGCTGTCGTTCCGGGGCCGCGGAGCTGAGGTGGCGCGCACGCTCAAGGCCGTCCGGTCACCGTTCCTAGAGACTGAGCGGGAGTGAGTCCTGTTTCCAGGACTCATGCTCAGCCGAACGCTCCGAACGGTGTTGGGCGTTCTGGTCCCCCGCGTTCGCTCCGCATCCGGCGCGCACGGATCGTGTCCGTGGTCCGGGGATGCGGGGGCGGGTTTCCTCGCGTCCCCGGGTACCCGATGAGGCCTGGGCGGTCCGATGCCCCGCACGATCGCTCTGGTCGTGTGGGGGCGGTGCCGTCCGTCGCCGGATCGGGTGCCCGAGGGCGCGCCTGCCGATTGCCACGGCGGCCGCGTCGTGGCGAGTGGTCTTCCTGGTGTTGCCGGTGAGGGGCTGCTGCCAGTGCTGGGCGCCCCATTGGGAGGTGTAGGCCGGGTCCACGGCGATGATCGCGAGACCGTGTTCGGCGGCCATGGAGACAAGGCGGGCCTTCAGCTTGCCGGTGGGCATGCCGGAGATCAGCTGCCTGAACCGCTTGCGGCAGCCGTGCTTTTCGCGGGTCTTCTCCGCGGCGAAGTCGAGGTTCTCGATGGCGATCGCCCTCACGCCGCGCTGCCGCGCCCAGTGCAGGAGACGGGTGAGGGCGTGGCGGATCTGGGCGTCGCGATGTCCGGCGGTGCCGGTGAGGTCGTAGGGGAAGCGGTGCGGGCCGCCGACCGGGTTGCCGTGCACGTCCAGCTCGTAGGCGGCGAAGTGATCGGCATTGGTGTCCAC